>JADLGH010000064.1 GCA_020849425.1 Candidatus Dadabacteria bacterium | reverse complement strand
GGGAAAAATTCTGCTAAAAATCATCGTTCCTTCGCTAAATCCTCCACCGGCCCACAGCCCCACATCGGATTTTTAACGCTCATCCACTCGATGTCTTCGGCGGGGCAAGGCTGGTGATTAAATAGAACAGACGACCGAGCGGTGCTATGGATTTCCAAAGCTGCTACGTCGATATCCTGCACGCGTGGCGTGCGCGAATTTTGACGGCCCGGGAATGTATTGCTGCGCCGCTTATGCAGCTTGCAATATGATGGATTTTGGCATAGCACCTTTGGAGGTTTGAAGTGTCTGAAGCGCGGCGGGTCATAATAGCGTAACGTTGCTACTTCGATTGCCTCCAAGGGCTCTCCGCCTAGCGGGTGACGGGGAGGCCGGCCTTCTGCCAGCCGAGCACCCCTTCTTCGAGGTGGTAGATGTCGGTGAAGCCCATCTCTTCCATGATCTCGGCGGCCTCGGCGCTCCGCCTGCCCGAGCGGCAATAGACGACGTACGTCGCCGACCTGTCGAGCCCGGAGAGCTTTTCCTTGAAAGCCTCGTCCTTGTAGTTGAGGTTGACCGAGCCGTTTATATGCCCGTCGCCGAATTCGGCCCTGGTCCTCACGTCGAGAATGACGAGCCCGTCGTTCTTCCTTTGTTCGATCAGCGCCCTTGCATCACGGGCCTGGATTTCCTTTACGCCTTCCTCGTCCGCCGGTCTCTGCCCCGCGGTTTCGCCGCCCGAAGCGGCAACCATCGACACGGCGACGAGGGCCGCCGCGGCGAGCGTAATGATAGAGTAAAGAGTCACGATAACACCTCGCGAATAAATAATAATAAGTCTACCGGACACGCGGCGGGGGAGAAGGAGCCGCCCCCTGCGGCGATTTTCCGCGGGCGCGGTCCGCCGGATATAGCCCGCCTGTTCGATACAAATATAATATCGAATCGGGGGTGTTTTATCAAAAGCGCGGTTTTCGGAAAAGCCCGAAAGCACTTGCGAAATGCGGCTTATAAACGCTATAATACGGGTCAGGATGGAGATAAAAGAGTCTCTCAAGCTGCCGAGGGGCATAGCGGACAGCCTCCGGGTGCTCATCAAGATAGTCGAGGCCGTACACAAGTCGCCCGACCTGAAGGAGATATACGACACGGCGCTCGACTTCGTAGTCCAGCTCGACAAGGTGAACATGGCGGCCATCTATCTCCTGGACGATCCGGGCAAGAACGCCGTCCTGCAGTCTCACCGCAATTTCCCCGCCGACTATGTGAAGCACGCTTCCGTCATCCCCGTGGGGACCGGCATCACGGGCAAGGTGCTCGCGACGGGGAAGATGCTCAACATAGAAGACATACACAAGTCGGAGGAAATAGGCCCCGCCGGCAGGAGGGCCGGATTCCACGGCGTGCTCGGCCTGCCGATAGACCTCGACGGCAAGACTATAGGGGTGATATGGTTCGCGAGATATAAAGAGGAGAAGTTCACGAGGAGCGAGGTCGAGCTCCTTACGACCATAGGCAGCCAGATAGCCATCGCCATATCCCGGGCCAAGCAGCGCCAGGAGCTCGAGGAGAAGAACCGTAATCTCTCGATCCTGGGCACGCTCGCCGAGAGGGTCCACCGCTCGGCCGATCTCGGCTTCATGTACGAGACGTTCCTCGAAGTTACGCAGGACCTGAACATATACAATACAATGGCGCTTTATCTCGTCGAGCAGGACGAAGGCGGGGGGAGGAGGGCGGTTCTTCATCTCGACAAGGGGCTCAGCGGCGACTACATAGAGCACGCATCCGTGATCCCCGAATCCGGGGGGGTGACGTGGCGCGTGATAAAGTCGGGAGCGCCCGTGTATTACAACGAGATGTCCGGCGGCGAAAACCCGCTCGGCCCGGCTGGGAGGCGTCTCGGGCACAAGGCCATATTCTCGATGCCGATAAAGTACGGCGTTCAGACGACCGGCGTCATCAATTTCGGGAGCACGGAGAAGAATTTCTTCGACAAGAGCGACATAGAAATCATGCTTTCGCTCGGGAACCAGATAGGAACGGCTATCGCCAAGGTGAAGATGCTCGAAGAGGCGAGAGAAAGGGCCGTAGAGCTCGAAAAGCTCTACACGGACCTCAAGTCGACGCAGGACCAGCTCATACAGTCGGAGAAGCTCGCGTCGCTGGGGCAGCTGGTTTCGAGCATAGCGCACGAGATAAATAATCCCCTTACGCCGATTCTCGGCTACTCGCAGATGCTCCTCGCACAGCCCGACATAGAAGACGAGAAGCGCGACAGGTTCCTGCAGGTGATACACCAGTCGGCGGACAAGGTGAGGAAGATCGTCGAGAACCTTCTCTCCTTCGCCCGGAAGGACAAGCCGCGGAGGGAATATTCGGACGTCAACGAGATACTGGAAAGCGCCGTGGAGTTCAGGCGGTACCAGCTTAACCTGGAAAACATCGAGGTCGTGAAGGACCTCGATCCCTGCCTTCCGAAGACCATGCTCGATTCGAACCAGGTACAGCAGGTCTTTACGAACATCATTCTGAACGCCTATCACGCCATTGCCTCGTCGCGTCAATACCATGGGCGGCTCGAGGTCGGGAGCGGCGTGAACGACGCCGGGATGATAGAGGTGACGTTCAGGGACACGGGGCCGGGGATTCCGGCCGATATACAGAACAAGATATTCGATCCCTTTTTCACGACGAAGCCTACGGGCGTCGGCACGGGGCTCGGCCTCTCGGTGTCGTACGGGATAATAAAAGAGCACGGCGGGAGCATCGCGGTCGAAAGCGATGCGGAGAGGGAGGGGACGGTGTTCAGGATAGCGCTCCCCGTGCTCGACATAAAGAATTATCTCGGCGTCGACGAAGAGGAGGACAACAACATCCGGATGGAAACCACCGATTCCAGTAACGGCCGGATGGTCATGATCGTCGAGGACGAGGAGCTCGTCACGGCGCTCGTCACCGGGATACTCGAAAGCGACGGATACGGCGTCGAGGTCGCCGTCAACGGCGAGGAGGCGCTTTCCAAGGTGGGCAGGGCCGCGTACGACTTCATCGTATGCGACATCAAAATGCCGCAGATGAACGGGAAGGAGTTTTACAGGAGGCTTAAGGCCATGGACACCGGCCTCGAGCGGAGGATCCTCTTCATCACGGGCGACCCGAGCACCGAGACCCTCGACTTTATCGAAGAGACGGGGGACAGGTTCCTCTCGAAGCCCTTCAAGATCGAGGAGTTCAGAGAGGTCGTGAAGGAGTTCCAGTGACCCCCGGGCACGGAGGCCCGGGTTCGCGAGCCGCCCCCGCGCCGGTTTTTTCGCTCCGTGCCGGGGGCAAAGGGTGGTAATATCTTAATAAACCGAAACCTGGAGAAGAAAAAAATGACGCTTCGGATTACCGCTTTGCTCCTGATTTTCCTTGTCGCCGCTCCGGCGCATATCGCTGCCGCCGGGGGCGCGGATTACGAGACGCTGGCCCGGGGCCGCGTCTCCGAAAAACCCGGGACGGGAAGCGCGCTCGTGAAGGACGGCGAGACGCTGGCCGCATCGGCGGCGGCGTTGGGCGTCGAGAACATGCCGGAGGTGGATTTCTCCAGGGACGCGGTGCTCGTGATAATCCCCGATGACCCGACCGGGGGCGCAATCGAAATAAGGGACGTTACCGGGGCCTCGGGCGGGGCGGTCGAAGTATTCTACGCCGACGACCTTACGGGGCCGACGCCCGAATCGGGGGAGACGTCGTATCCCTTCCTCGTCGTGAAGGCGCCCGGGCTTGCCGGGGCGGCCTCGGCGAGGTTCGTCGACGTCGAAACGCCGGGGGCCGTTACCCCGGGCACGGCGCTCGGGCAGGAGACGAAGTATACGAACGTGCTCCTGGCGGTGGATAACCCCGCCGCGTCGTACATGCCGCTCGACAAGGGCAACCAGTGGACGTACTCGGTCGAGTCGCAGAAGGGGAGCGGCGAGCTCACGAACGCGATAGTCGCCGAGACGGGCGGATGGTCGGTTTACGACAGGTTTTTCGGGATGTCGGGGGTCAGCATGCAGGTGCTCCCGGACGGCGTGATCATGACGACGAGCCAGGGCGAAACGAAGCCGTTTTACACGGACGACGTCGTGACGGAATTCGAGGACGAGCCGGTAAAAACACCGGCCGGCGAGTTCGACGACATACTTATCGTGACGATTCCCGAGGGTGGCCCTTTTTGGTTCAGGGACGTTTACGCGAGGGGGATCGGGCTCGTATCCCACGAGCACGAGACGGCCAGGGGATACGTTAAATACACGCTCGTAAGGGCGAAGGTCCGCGGCAAAACCTATCCTCGATAGGTGTAATCCCATCCATTTTTGCGCGGCGGGCCTTGGAAATCCCCTCCCGTCGCCGTCGAAAAGGCCCAAAAAACCAACTTTTTTCGCTCTCATGAAAATTTTTTTGTAAAATAATTGTCCTGTGATTACAAGGGCTTATCCTCAATAAATACATAACTACCCTGATTCGAATACAGCGTTTCCCCGATTGAAATAAGCTCCGGTTTTTTAGATACTCATCATGTGCCTCGTTATTGCACGGAATGAGAGAAGGGGAAGGCGCTTGCGGGGGACGGCCGGCTCGAAGCCGTCCGCCCCGGGCGCCGACTCAAAGCGCATGACGGGGGCCTAATCAAAGGCCCTCGCGCGCCGGCCCCTCGACGGCATGGTGCAGCGAGAGCGAGCCCCGCATCGGGCGGGAGGAGCGGTCATATACCCTTGAGGAGAAGAGCGCGTGATGGAACTTGCTAAAACGGTGACGGTTGACGAGGCCGACGGGAACGGCCGGCTCGACGACGGTTACATATTCGTCTACAACAGGGGGGCCGCGATGGAGAAGCTCATCATGGACGGGGCGTGCGTCGTGATAGACGTAAGGTCGAGGGAGATAGTCTCGGGCGGGCTGTACGCGATCTCGGTGCCGGGCGAGGGGGTCATCATACGCGAGTGCCACGCGGGGCCGGGCGGGCTTTTGCTGACGCCCTACAACAAGAACTACCCGGAGCATCTGCTGCCGTGGGACGAGTTCGAGCCGAAGGCGATCGTCGGGAAGGTGTTCTGCAGCGTGCTCAACGTGTTCGGGTGAGGCGGGATGGATGCTTGTACGGACGGGAAGAAGCAGGCGGGGAAGGCGATTCGCGGCCTCCGGGGGATGACGGGAGGGGAGATATTTTTATAATGTATATGCAACGATAGACGTCATGCCACGGGGTGGGACCGGGAGTGAAGCGAAGTAAAGAAGCAAGGTAAGGAATCGAAATAAAAACGGTTAGAGAAGCCGGATATTCAGAAGGAGGAGGCATTATGAAGCTAAAAACCGCGGCAGCCGGGGTCAGGTCCCCGGAATTCGATTTCAGGAGCTCGAGCTGGGGACTGTCCAAGCGGGACGTCAGGTACTCGGAGGATATATCCCCGCAGAGCGAGGGCGACGGGTACATAACCTACAGGAAGGAGGTTATGGGGCTCGATACGATAGTGGGGTTTCATTTCCTCGAAGGATCGCTCGTCGAGGCCGGGTATGCCTTCAGGGAGTCGTTCCAGACGGAGCACATGTACAGGAGCGAGTACGAGAGGGTGAAGGATATCATGACGGGCAAGTACGGCGAGCCGAAAATAGAGGGCGACCTCGCGGATATATGCTGCGGCGATTCGGAGTGCGGCGATTCGTTCACCTATCTTTCCGAATGGCTGACGTCGCGGTCGATAATAAGGCTGGTGCTGATAGGGGGAGACGACGGGTACGAGTTCGGCGTGCTCCACAGGTCGCGCGAGCACGCGTACGCTATTATGAAGAACCAGACGGGGCTGAATTAGCGCGCACCGGGCGTGTGATTTTCGGTGGAGCCGGGGCGGGCGGTTTCAATCGGCTGTTCGTGCGCCGGGTGCTGGATCGCCCGGCGCAGAGGCGGGTTCCCCAGGGGATGCGGTGAGCCGAGTTGGTGGCGGTCATCCTGCCTAAAACCATTAACAGAAAGGCAAGGGTTTTTTACTTTTGCTTGGCCACACACGTACGTGTATTTTTCGGTGTAGCACGTTTGGGAGCCATAAGTCTCTAAAGCGCGACAGGTGGTGATTGCGTAATGCTGCTACTTCGATTGTCAGCGGACACGGTCCGCCGGCGGCTGAAGGGGAAGTTCTGTAGTAACTGGTAAGTGCCGAGAAAGGGTTTTCTACTTTTGACTGACCAAAAGTAGCACACACGTACGTGTGTTTTACGACGTAGGATGTTCCGAGACTATAACTACGTGAAGCGCGTCTGATGATAATGGCAACGACACTGCTACTTAGAATGTCAGCGGACACAGTCC
>JADLGH010000063.1 GCA_020849425.1 Candidatus Dadabacteria bacterium | reverse complement strand
CTCATCGGAGTGATGCCGGTTTCGGTGATAGGCCACGTCTCGCTGGATACCGATACCGTGCACCTGGATAGCCTGAGGAAAGGCCTCTACAATTGCCTGGGGTGGTAGACCGCCCGTGAAAAACGTGTGGAAAAAAGTGGAAGGATTGTGGATGAATATTTCAACAAAATCCTGAGCTATGCCCTAAGTGCCTGGAATCAGTAATTAATATTGTTTAACATAGTCTTAACAAATGTGAAATTATTTATCCACAATTATCGTTGTTTCACGTGAAACATGGCGTTGTCCGGATTTATTTGCCGACGCAGAACTTGCTGAATATGCGGCCGAGTACGTCCTCGGTCGTAACCTCGCCCGTGATCTCCCCCAGTGAATCGAGGGCTACTCTCAAGTCGAGCGCCAGGAATTCAGGCGATTCCCCGACGTCCAGAAGCTTAAGGAACGACGAAAGGCTCTCCGCCGCCTTCTCGATGGCCAGTTTGTGCCTGAGCTCGGTCAAAACGATTTCTCCTGCCTCTCCGCGACCCTCTTTTCCGCGAAGGAGCCGGTTTATGGCTTCTTTCAGGTCCTCTATGCCGGTTCCCTCCCTTGCCGACGTGTAAACAATCCTCTCGGGGGCGCAGAATCCCCGGAGCCCGCCGTCGCTGACTTTAAGCCCCGCATCCGCCTTGTTGACCGCCAGAACGGCCTGTTTTCCCTCGAGGCTGCTTAAAACCTCGTAATCCTCCTCGTCGAGGGGGGCGCTGCCGTCGATAACGGCTATTATGAGCTCGGCCTCCCCGGCCTTCTTCTTTGCGAAGTCTACGCCCGCGCGTTCTATTTCGTCCCCGGTGGCTCTTATCCCCGCGGTATCGACCAGGCGGAGCGGGAGACCCCTGACGTCTATACTCTCCTCGATAAAATCCCTCGTCGTGCCCGGAACGGGGCTGACGATGGCCCTTTCCTTCATGACGAGCCGGTTAAGGAGGCTCGATTTGCCGACGTTCGGCTTTCCGATGATGGCCGTGCTGACCCCGTATTTCAGAATTCTTCCTTCCCTGTAGGTGTCCGAAAGCGCTTCGAGGCCGGTCAGAATATCCTGCGTCCGCCCGATGAGTGCACTTTTGACGATGGGATCTATGTCTTCCTCGGGGAAGTCCACCTGCGCTTCGACCTCGGCCAGTACGTCGAGAATAATATCCTTTATTTCCCGTATCTTATGGGATAATACGCCCTCGAGCTGGAGCTCGGCCTGCTTAAGCGCGTCTTCCGTCTGGGCGTTTACCACGTCGGCGACGGCCTCGGCCTGCGCCAGGTCCATCTTCCCGTTAAGGAACGCCCTAAGCGAGAACTCCCCGGGATTCGCGGGCCTCGCCCCCCGGGCGAATACGAGGTCTATAATTTTCTTCGGGACAATGTGGCCGCCGTGGGAGTGTATCTCGACGACGTCCTCCCCGGTGTAGGAAGCCGGGGATTTCATATACACGGCCAGTACCTCGTCGATCCGCAATCCGTTTTCCGGGTGAATAATATGCCCGTGGTAGAGGGTCCGGGGCAGGAAGCCCGGGGCTTCTTCCCCCCCGGTTTCGAATATAGCACTAATAATATTGAGTGATTCCGGGCCGCTGATTCGTATAACGGCTATTCCACCGTCACCGGGAGGGGTGGCTATTGCGGCAATCGTGTCGTCATTGGGGGTAAAGGAGGAGCCCATTTAATGGATAAATTACCATAACCTGGCCGGCCGGGCTATCTTCGAACCCTCCCGGCCGCAATAAGAGCGGCCGGGAGGTCGATATAATCAGATTTGTAAGCCGAATTGCCGGAATCAGACGGCCGCGCGGGCCTTTTCCTTCCCGTTTATCTCCATCAGGGTCTCCATGGCTATGCTCGTGTGGGCGTATGCCGACCCCGCCGCCATGACCATTGCCACGTTAATGGCCTCGGCCATCTTCTCCTTCGAGATCCCTACGCTCCGGGCGTCCTTGACGCAGCCCCTTATGCAGTAAGGGCATTTTGTGAGGTGGGCGCATGCGAGCCCCATGATGCCGCGCTTGAAGTCCTTGGACAGTGCGCCGTCTTCGAAGACCTTCTTCGTATACTTTTTGAATGACTCGGATATCTCCCCGCTGCAGGCATGGAAGTCGTTTACCTCCTTCAGGATGTTCTTCTTGAAGAAGTGCCCCTCGGTGAGGGGTATGTCGTTATCGAGTGCGTCGTGCGCTTCGAACGCGATGCTGGAGTATGCAAAGGGAGCGCCCATCGCGAACCTCATCGCGACGTATATCGACTCGACTATCTCCTGGTCCGTCGCTCCCAGGTTCTTGGACAGCCTTACCCTCGACCTTATGCAGTAGGGACAGCCGGTTATGTGCGCCCCTGCAACCGCGATGAGCTGTTTTTCTTTCTGGGTGAGCGCCCCGTCGTTAAAGGTATTGTCGTGGAATTCGGACCACGCGCCGTGAAGATCGGGATTGAGCTCCTTAAAATGAGCCATTTCCTTGCCTATTACGCTTTTATACATATGATCGGACATGATGCTGCCTCCCGTTTGTGTGTCGTGTTTCAGGTCGCTTTTAAAAGCGACATAATCATCACCGTCCCCGAATCGAGGGGCTCCATGGTGCGGTGCGTCTTCACCATCAGCACCATGCCCTCGAGGTGGGAAAGGATCATCTGCGCCATTATCCTGGGCGAATAATCCCCTCTGAACTCGCCGCTTTCTATCCCTTGCCTGATGCAGCTTTCGAGGGCGTCTTCCCACATGTCGAAGAACGACGAAAGCATTTCCCTGAAGTTATCGTTCGTCCCGCACATCTCCACGGCGAGGTTGCCGAAGGGGCATCCCGCGGGGGGCACCTGGCTCCTGTGGTAGGTTGCGACGCGCCTGTAGAATTCCGAGAGCCGCTCGGCAGGCGGGAACGAGGTGTTTCTGAGCGTGGGCCCCAGCACCTCTGCCTCGTAATGCCTTATCCGCTCCCTCAGGGCCTCGAGACCGAGCTCCTCCTTGCTATTGAAGTGGTAGTAGAGGTTACTCCTCGTGACGCCGCTCACTCTCGTAATATCGTCGAGCGAGGTCTGCTGGAAGCCATGCCTGTGGAAAAGCGCCTGGGCGCTGTCGATAATCTTTTTCTTGCTGCCGCTTATGGACAAAGAATATCCCCTCCTCGTACTGATAAAATATCCTCTCCACTGACATCCTCTTCACTAACCCGCTTTCGCTGCTATCCCTTCTCTAACCCTTTACCATAGTAGTACTGACCGCCCAGTCCTAATTATATTGTGAAAGGAACCTCGCTGTCAAGAGGTTATTTTCTCGGTACGAGTTATTAGATGAACGATTTGGGATTATGTAATAATAGGGATGAGTTAAGTAACGCCGAAGCTGATGGTCAGGGGTGATTCGGGATAAAAGCCTTCGAGCTCGCGTCCGAGCCCCTTTGCCTGGAGCAGCGCCCTGAAGCTGTGTCCCATGGAGCCCGGGAGGAAAAGGCTTTTTATGGCCGAAAGCGCTTTAACCTCCCTTAGCTCCTTGTCTTTTTTTGTCGAGCTCTCCCTTTCGAGTATTTCCAGGACGCCCCAGTCTATAAGGAACTGGCCCTGGGTGGTGTATTTCACCTCCCTGAGACCCGCTTCCTCGCCGGCCCGTACAAGGAGGCTGAAATCTACGTGCGCCGTAATGTCCTGCTCACCGATGCGGGCGTAGGGGTCTTCGCTTACGGTGTGCCTGTAAATGCACTTGTACGTCCCTTTCATCCTGTCCGGGCCGAAGAGCTCCTCGCGGAGGTGGCCGTAATCGATAGTGAGTGCGAAGCCTTTCTTTAAAACCCGCGCGATGTCCTTCACGTATTCCGCCGAGCCGGGGTTGACCTCTACCTCCTGCCCCTCGACGAAATCGTCCTTCCAGGCGAAGTATCGCTCTATCTCGGGCGCAGGGGGGCCGTCCGTCGTTTCGATAAGCCGCCCGTCTTCGAGTGTTACAAGTATTTCGCGAAGCCTCCCGCCCTCGAACCTCGCCCGCCTGAAGGGGAGGGCGTCCATGAGCTCGTTCGAGAGCAGGGCGCCGGTTACGCTCTCCGCGCCGAGGGCGTCGAGAGATTCGGCGAACCTCACGTGCCCCCGGTGCCCGCCGAGGAGCGCCTCCGCCTCGCGTATCGCGGCGGGGCTCTTCTCTATTACGACGTAGCTCGTCCGGCTGTATACCCCGGGCGCGTTCTCCCTCAGAGAGCTCAGAATGTCGGACGCGAGGAGCCCTCGTCCCGCGCCGGGCTCGGCCACTGTAAACTCGCCACCCCCCAGCGTCTCCGCCGCCTTAACGAGGAACCGGGCGATGGTTTCGCCGAAGGCGGGATGGACACAGGGGCTCGTGTAGTAGTCGCGCTCCTTTCCGATACGCGCGCCGCCCGATGTATAATAGCCGTAGCCAGGGTGATAGAGCGCAAGCTCCATGAAGCGGTCGAACTTCATCGGGCCGCTGCCCGCTATCTCGTCCTTTATGATTTCCGTAAGGGGGCTCATGGGCGTGTTTATTTTCTCCCGGCTGAAGTAGATTATATCTGAAACCGCTTGGGCGAACAGCCCGGCGCCGGTTATGGAATTAGGGGCTATTCCATCCGGGCCGTAATAGCGGGATGGAATTATGTACGCAAGAAGAAGCCGCTTAACGCCCCGTCAGCAAGGCAAGTTGGTAGAGTATTTTGTTGCGGGAGCGACGGCGCTGAGACCCGGATGGGTATTGCCGCGCTGCGTAAGCAGCGCAGCAATGACAAAGAATTCCTGACGGATCGCTTAAGGAAATGGATTCCCGCGGTGTTCGTCGGGTTGGGATTCAGCGTTACGAGAAAAATGAGAAAGACAAAGGCGAACTGCTTCTACTTTTGACTGACCAAAAGTAGCACACACGTAGTGTGTTTCTCAACGTAGCATGTTCTGAGACTATAACCACCTGTAGCGCGGCTGGCGACAAGGGCAAAGCGCTGCCACTTCGATTGTTTACTGCTGAGGGACTTCAGTTGCTAAAGGAGAAGTTTTGAGCTAGCTGGTAAGGGTGGTGCAAGTGTTTTCTACTTTTCCTTGATGAAAAGTAGCAAAAATCACGGGCCGGGAAAAATCCTGCTAAAAATCATCGTTCCTTCGCTAAATCCTCCACCGGCCCACAGCCCCACATCGGATTTTTAACGCTCATCCACTCGATGTCTTCGGCGGGGCAAGTAAGGTGGTTAAAAGGGATAGACGACCGAGCGGTGCTATGAATTTCCAAAGCTGCTACGTCGATATCCAGCACGCG
>JADLGH010000062.1 GCA_020849425.1 Candidatus Dadabacteria bacterium | reverse complement strand
TTCCTCGACGTCCGCGCCCATCTTCCCGAGCTCAGAAGCTATCGCCTTTATACGGTCGGTTTCCTTCACCCTGAGCTCGGCCGCGTCCTTTATGACGGTCGTCCCTTCGGCGTATGCAGCCGCCGCCGCGATCACGGGCAGCTCGTCTATCGCCCTCGGTATCAATCCGCCGCCGATTGTAACGCCCTTAAGAGCGCTCGATTTTACGAGCAGGTCGGCCACGGGCTCGCCGGACACCTCCCTTTCGTCCAAAAGAGAAATGTCCCCGCCCATGTCCTTGAGTATATCCACTACGCCCGTCCTGAGCGGGTTCACGCCGACGTTTCTTATGAGGACCTCCGAGCCGGGGTTTATAAGCGCGGCGACCATGAAAAACGCGGCAGACGAAATATCCGCGGGCACCGAAATCTCCCTACCTTCGAAGTCTTTCTCCCGGGGGGTGATTGTTATGCTTTCGCCGTTTCTCCGGAGAGTGACGCCCATGTAGCCGAGCATCCTTTCGGTGTGGTCCCTCGTGGGCTCGGGCTCTATCACCTCCGTCTCGCCCGAGGCATAGAGGCCGGCGAGTAAAAGGGCGGACTTCACCTGCGCGCTCGCTACGGGGAGCCTGTAGGAGATCCCCCTGAGCCCGCCGCCGTCTATGGCGAGGGGGAGCTTGTTGCCGCCCTCCCTGCCCGTGATCCGCGCGCCCATGAGCCGAAGCGGGTCCGTTACCCTCTTCATCGGCCTCGCCCGGAGGTACTTGTCCCCCGTCATGACGGAGAAGAAATCCTGGGCGCCGAGGAGGCCCGTCAGCAATCTCGTGGTAGTCCCCGAATTCCCTGCGTCGATAATGTCCCCGGGCTCCTTTAAACCCCGGAGGCCGTTTCCGATGGCGGCGACGTCGGTCCCGTTTATCTCGATCCCGGCCCCCATGGCCCGCATCGCGTTCGCCGTGGATATCGTATCCCGGCAGTTAAGAAAGCCCGAAACGGCGGTCTTTCCGCTTGCGAGAGCGCCGAGCATCAGCGACCTGTGCGATATGGACTTGTCCCCGGGGGGCGTAACCTCGCCCTTAAACGGTTTTGAGCTTCCCTTTACGACCTTTTTTGACATGGCCCGACCCGAAACTATTTTGCCTGAATAATACCGTAGGTTAAATTGTTAGGAAAATATTCGCGAGCAGGGAGATTTACACATGAGGCCGGAGTTTTTATCCCCAGCTGCCGTACTTCCTTTACTCTTTCTGATTATTATCCCCGCCGTTTCGGTTCCGCTTCCTGCCGCCGCCGACATATGCGCCAGGTGGGACGAAGCCAAAAAAGCGGGGACTCTGGATCACCTCCGGATCGACGAGGCCAGCGGCGTCGCCGTCTCGGCCAAGTTCCCCGGAAGGCTCTACCACGTGAACGATTACGGCGGGGGGCCATACTTTTACATATCGGATATGGACGGCGGGAATACCAGGGCCGTCAGGATAGAGGGCTACGATTCGAAGAGACTCGACTTCGAGGATATGGGCATCGGCGAGTGCGGCCCCGGTAAATCCTGCGTATTCATCGCTGACATCGGTGACAACAGAAAAAGAAGGGACCACGTCGAAATCATAGCCGTCGAGGAGATCGAGGATTTCGGAAGCACCGTAAAGCCGTTTAAAAGGATAAAAATCACCTACCCGGACGGCCCCCGCAACGCCGAGGGCCTCGCCGTTCACCCCGGGGGCGATATATTCATACTCACGAAGGAAGAAAAAAGCGACTACACCGAGGCCTATCCTGCGCGGCTCTACAGGCTGCCCCGGGACAAATGGCAGGACGCCGGCGATGGCGTTTTAAAGCCCGAATATATCGGGGAAATCGACTTCCCCGCGCTACTTCCCAATGCCTCACCGCTCGGGCAGGTCGTAACGTCTTTCGACATTGCGCCCGGCGGCGGGAAGTTCATAGTCCTCACCTACGAGAGGGCAGTCGAATTCGGCATCGACCTCTCGGCCGGGGCGCCCCCGCCGACGTCGGAAATGAAAATGGGAAAGGACTACAGGGTCGTCGAGATCATGTCCCTCCCCCAGCAGGAGAGCATAGCGTACGTCGATGGCGGCAGCGGTTTTATATACGACACCGAGCATCATCTCTTCGAAGTCCCGATAATGCGCGTCGACTGCGTGGACGGCGAATAGGCGCTCCCGCGCCTCAATTCAGCAGAAACGCTATGATGACGGGCGTCGTCACGGCAGACATCAAAGTCCCGGCGAGTATGATGGAGGCCACGGTCTCGGAGTCCTGGTTGTACTTCTCCGCGAGGACGAAGTTGAAAACCGCCGGAGGCATGGCGGCAAGGAGTATCACGGCGCTCGCCGCGACCCCTTCGATATTCAGAAGCCTCACCGAAAGCGCCCCCAGGAGAACGCCGAGCAATATTCTCATTCCGCCGGTCAGGAACGACTTGCTTACGTCCTTTATAGCCACCTCGGACAGCTTGTACCCGAGGGCGAATATCATCGTCGGAATGCTTGCCTCGCCCAGAAGGTCGAGCGACCTGAATACGGCAACCGGCATCTCCCATCCCGAAACGCTGAGCAGGACCCCCGCTACGGCCGAGTAAACGAGCGGCAGCCTGAAGACTTCGCGCGGCCCCTCGTCATAGCTGAGTATGTATATGCCGATGGTGTAGTGGAGCACCGTCGTCGAAACCATGAACAGTATGGCGACGGCGAATCCCGTCTCGCCGAAAGCGAAGAGGACGAGAGGCAGGCCCATGTTGCCGGTGTTTCCGAAAAGAATGGGCGGCAGATAGACCTTCACGCGGAGCTTCATCGCCCTTATAACGACGAGCCCGAGCACGAGGGATATTCCCGTCACGATGCATACGGACAGAAAAACCTTTCCGGCTATCGCCAGGTCTATGGGGTCTTCGGAGAGGGAAGATATTATGAGCGCCGGCGTCGCGAGGTATATGACGAAATCGTTTATACCGGAGAGGTTGAGCTTCCTTTTTTTGCCGTAGAGATAGCCTGCCGCAGTGATCAGGAAAACCGGAAGTACGACGTTTATTATCTCGTTCGTGATGTCGCGTATCCCCCTTGAGAGACCTTTAGCTTTCGGGGTGAGGAAAATCGCGAGGAATCATTTCGAGACAGGAGGACCATTTGAAATGAATGAAGAGCGCCCGAGGCACGTTACGCTACCAGTTTACGACGGCGGCGCCCCAGGTGAAGCCGGCCCCGAATACGGATATAAGGATCTTGTCGTCCTTTTTCACCCTGCCGCTCCTGACGGCCTCGTCGAGCGCTATGGGCACGGACGCGGACGACGTGTTCCCGTACCTGTCGAGGTTGCTGAACACCTTCTCCACCGGGAGCCCTATGCGCTTTCTTACGGCTTCGAGGATCCTGTAATTGGCCTGGTGGGGTATGAAAAGGTCGATGTCGTCCGGCGTCAGGTCCGCCAGGCGTATGGCTTCGAGGGAGGACGATTCTATGGCTTTTACCGCTTCCTTGAAGACCTCCTGCCCGGCCATTTTGAGGAAATGCGACCTGTTCCTGATGGATTCCTCGCTCGCCGGTATGCGCGAGCCGCCGCCCGGCATGTAGAGGAGCTCCCACTGGCTTCCGTTGGCGCCCATGGTTATGGACATGATACCTGGTGTGTCGGATTCGGATAGAACCGCGGCGCCCGCGCCGTCGCCGAAAAGTATGCACGTCGAGCGGTCCTGGAAATCCATTATCGTCGAAAGCGTCTCGGCGCCTATGACGAGAACCTTCTTCGCGTTACCGCCGTCGATTATGCCCTTCCCGGCCTGGAGCGCGTACATGAAGCCCGAGCATCCCGCGAGAACGTCGAAGGCCATTATATGCCTCGCCCCGAGCCTGCTCTGGAGAATACAGGCCGTCGATGGAAAGAGGTAGTCCGGGGTGACCGTGCCCACTATGATCGCATCGAGGTCGACCGGATCGACGGATGCGCTTTCGAGCGCCCGTACGCAGGCATCGTAGGCTATGTCGGAAGTGGCGGTTCCGGGGTCGGCAATCCTTCTTTCACGGATTCCCGTCCGGGTTTGAATCCACTCGTCCGAGGTGTCTACGATTTTTTCGAGGTCGGCGTTTGCGAGCACCTTTTCAGGGGCCGCCGAGCCTGTACCGAGGAACCTTACAAAGCTCAATTAAAGCCTTCTCCTTAAAAATACCAGTCGGGGAATAGTATAGGGAAGACAGGTGTTTGTCAACTTACCCCCCGTAGCCCGCGAGGAGGGAGCCGAGCTCCGTCCTCTGCGCGTCCGTCAGCGCGGCCCGCCTTACCCGCTCTATGTCCTCGTCGTAGTAAAGTATGTCGAAATACTCCCTGTCTCTCAGCAGTCCGAGGAGTCCTTTTTCTTCCTCGGATTCGAGACTAAAGTAGTAATCGAACCGGAACTGCCGCCCCGAGGCTATGTCTACCGTGATAGTTACCGTGATGCAAGGGAATTCGGACCTTTCGAGGAGCTCGAATCCGAGCGATATGGCGTCCGACTCCTTGAGCGCCGCCATGTCCTCGCCGGAGCATTTCAGTATGAGGACGGGGCTCCCTTCGACGAACACGAATATGCACCCCGATTCCATCATCGAAAGGGTGATCGCCGTCTCGTTTCCTATTTCGGCCGGGGGCTTAATTTCCTTGTGTCCCCCGAGAAAGGGTTTGAAAAGTATAGATAATAGGTTTTTACCCATTTTTCGTTAGTCTAATACAACATTCGCGCCCGGCAAGGCCCCGAGCCATATTGCCTGGTTTTCGGCGTACCCTGCCGCCGGGGACGCCGCCCGCGCGCCGCCCCGAAATTTTTCCTTGACATCGGCATGGCAAATTTATTAGTATCAAGGTATCGGCGCGTTTTGGCCGGTGTTGTTTCCTTAATTTCTCAAAAACGGCGGGGAATTTCGGATGGACGGAGGCTAAATCGAGCACACGTTCGATTCCCTGCATTTTGAAAGGGAGGAAGTGTTGAGATGATGTGGACACTGATTGTCATAGCGTTGGCGTTTCTGGTATGGCGCTACATGGGCCCGGTCGGGGCCCAGGAAGCCCCCGCGGCGGCTGCGCCCCCGCCGCCCCCTGCGGCTGAGCCAGCGGCAGCGGCCGGAGACCCGTTCGTATCAGCCGGGACCGCAAGGGAAGGAGGCCCGGAGCCTTCTTCTTCCGGCGGCGGCGAGGTAGATCCGTTCAAGGCGCCCGGCTCGTAAACCCGGGCGCGTAAGAACGAAACGGCCTCTACACCGACACGGACCGGGTGAAGCCTATAGGTCTGCCTCGTGAGCGGAGCTAGACTATCACCTCTTTCTTGGTCCGTATCAGGAGCCAGAGGAAGAATAGCCCGCCTATGGAGGCCGTTATGATTCCGACAGGTATCTCCACCGGCGATATCAGGGTTCTGGACACCGTATCGGCCAGCGTCAGGAACGACGCGCCGAGTAGAAACGAGCAGGGGAGTATTATCCTGTTGTCTACCCCGAGGATCATCCTCAATATGTGCGGGATGATGAGCCCCACGAACCCGATCGGCCCCGTCACCGATATCACCGCCCCGGCCGAAAGCGACGTGGCGAAGTAAATCTCCTTTTCCATCTTCCTCACATCCACCCCCAGGGAAGACGCGACGTCGTCCCCCAATCCGAACAGGTTCATTTCCTTCGTTATCGAAAGCAGGAGAAGGCAGCCGGGGAGGGCGAACAGGAGCGTCCTCCACACCTCGCCGTAGCCCACGATGTCGAGGCTCCCCATTATCCACCGCAGGGTCTGGAGCGATTCCGTAAAGTTCGAGAAGAACTGGACGAACAGTATGAAGGCCGAATAGAGGAAGTTCATCACGACCCCCGCGAGGAGGAGCCTCCCCGTCGCGACTATGCCCCCGACCCTGGACACGGAATAAACGAACAGCATCGTCAGGAGCGAAAAGACGAAGGCGAATATCGTGACCACCGAAAAGCCGAGAAAGCCTGCGGCGAGGCCCGTCCTCATGGCGATTATCGCCCCGAGCGACGCCCCTCCCGAAATGCCGAGCGTAAACGGCGAGGCGAGCGGGTTCCTGAAAAGGGCCTGTAGAGCGGCCCCGCATATCGCGAGCGTACCCCCGGCGATGGTGGCCATGAGCACCCTCGGTATCCTTATCTTGTAGAAGATGGTGCTCGCGAGCGGGTCTCCGCCCGTCACGGTCTCTATGATCCCGGCGTCGTAGATACCCGAGAAAACGCTTACGAAGGCGACCGCTATCCAGAGGGCCGTCAATACTACGATTGCTGTCAGGAATTTCTTCTTGGCTGGCATGAGCTCACGTGAATTTCCGTAACCGGGCCTAATCTCCCTGGTACACGAACACCTTCCCGTCCTCTTTCCTTACGGCTACGCCCGTTCCGTAGAGCGCGCTCAGGTTCTCGCCCGTTACGACTTCGGCGACATTCCCCTCGGCGAAAACCCTTCCTTCCCTTATCATTATTATCTCGTCGAAATAGTAGAGCGCGCCGAATATGTCGTGAGTCGCCGCGATTATGAGTATCCCGCGCTCGTCGCGGAGCCGCTTCAATATGTTCATGATCTCGCTCCGGTGCCTGATGTCGAGGAACGTCGCCGGCTCGTCGAGTATCATCACCTCGGGCTCCTGTACGAGGGCCCGCGCTATGGATGCGAGCTGCCTTTCCCCGGAAGAGATTTCGCTTATGAGCCGTTTGTCCAGGTGCGAAATGCCCACGGTCTCCATAGCCCGGCGGGCCATTTCGAGGTCGCTCTCCCTTTCGAATTCGAACCTTCCGATGTAAGGCGCGCGGCCCATGAGCACCACCTCGGTAACGGTGAACGGAAAGGCGAAAACGGGGTCCTGCGGTATGTATGCGATTTTGCGGGCGGCGGCCCTCTGCCCGAAAGAGCGGAGCGGCTTTCCCCTGTAGAGCACTTCGCCCGCTTCGGGCCTGAGAGCGCCTGTCAGGAGCTTTAGCAGCGTGGATTTCCCGGCGCCGTTCGCCCCGAGTATGCCGTGCATGCTCCCCTTCCCGAAAGAGAGGGTTATTTCGCCGAGAATCCGCCTCGGGCCATATGAAAACCCCACCTCGCGGCATTCAATTATCGTTTCCATTTCCCTCACCGGCTTCCGGGTGCAGCAGCCCGGCCAGCACCCCCGCGCCCTCGGCTATTATCTGGCTCGGGTGGAGGACGACGGTCGTCGGCAGTATGTAGACCTCGCCGTTCCTGACGGCCCTCGACTCGGGTAGCCCCTTCCATATTCCGAGTATCTCCTCTTCCTTGTCCGGCTGCTCGTGGTTCACTTCGATAATTACGTCGGGGTCGAGCGCCAGGATCGCCTCCCTCGTGAGCTTTATCGAAAACCTCTCGTTCTCGACGACATTCTCGCCGCCGGCGATCTCTATGAGCTCGTTGATGTAGTTATTCCGCCCGATGACGTAGATGTCTTCGAGTGTTCCGGGGTTCCGCCCGACGACGAGGAGCACCTTCTTCCTCGGGAGATTCTCCGTTTTCTTCTTTACTGAGGCGAGGCTGGCTTCGATGTGACCCGTAACTTCCTTCGCCTTGTCTTCCCTGTTCAAAAGCCTGCCGAGGAACGTGACCGTGCCTATTATGTCCGCGACGGAATCGTTGCCGTTTACGATTACGGTCCTGAGCCCGAGGGACCGCAGCTTGTCACCGAACATCGCGTCCTGGTCCTTCATGAGTAAAACGGCGTCGGGCCTTAGGGCGACCACCGCCTCGAAGTTGGGGTTCACCCAGCCGCCCACATTCGGCAGATTCGCCGCCTCGGGCGGGAACTCCGAGTATATCGTAACGCCCACTATCCTGTCGAATTCCCCGAGGGCGTATACGATGTGGGTAAGGCTCGGCGAGAGCGAAACCATGCGCGCGGGCGGCTCGTCGGCCGACGACGGGACGCACGCCAGCGCGAAGAGTATGGCTATGAGAAAAATGCGTTTGACTGCCGAAGGCATATTCTATCCGAGGAACTGCTCGAAGCGCATGTAGTTTTTGAGGTTGACGACCGACCCTGCCGGCGGCTCGTAGCCCTTCATGACGCCCGGGTGCATGGTGTTGGCGAGTATTTCGAGCCCGTCCACGACGCGCGGCCCCGGCCTGCTGAAGTAAGAGTTCGCATCGAAAACGTACGCCTGTCCGTTCGACGTCGAGGGGAGAGAAAACCACTCGTCATTTTTCATGACGGCGTCTATCTCGTCTAGGGTTTTTTCGGCGCTGAACCCGCACGGCATTATCATGGTCATGTGCGGCGCGAAATCCGCTATATCCTTCCACGTCACCCTGAACGACGGCTCTCCGGGCTTTCCGAGCCCGTTCACCCCGCCGGCAATCTCCACCATCTCGGGCACCCAGTGCCCTGCCGCGTAGGGCGGGTCGAGCCATTCGAGGCAGAAGACCCTCGGCCTGTCGCGCATGGCCTCGAAATGGTCCCTCACCTTGTCTATCCTGTGCCTCAGCTTCCCGGTTATCTCCGCGGCCGCTTGGGCCGTGCCCGTCGCTTCGCCGATTATCGTAATGGAGTCCAGTATCTCGCCGAGCGTCGAGGGCTCGAGCGATATTATCTCGGGCGTCCGTCCCAGGACCGAGGCCGCGTCCGTCACTTCGTTCCCCGAAACGGCGCACACCTCGCAGAGCCCCTGCGTCAGTATGAGGTCCGGCGAGGCTTCCCTGAGCGCGTCCCTGTCGATGAGATAGGTGCTCTTTCCCTCGGCGGCGTTTCTGCCGACGACCTCGTCTATCTCCCTGCTGGACAGCTTTTCAGGGTCGATGAAGCTCATTATAACCCTCGTCTTCTCCCGGGCCGCGGGCGGGTAGTCGCACTCGTGCGTAACGCCCGTCACGCTGTCGCCGAGACCGAGCTCGTAGAGTATTTCCGTCGTGCCTGGAAGAAAGGAGCAGATTCGCATTATAAAACGCCTCTTCTCGATAATTTGAGGGGGAAAGGCCTTCGCCCGGCCCCCTCTGTAATTATCGTTGACCTGCTTTCTTTATGCAAACCGCTCGGCTATTCGAGGCCGAGCGTCGTATCGACCGAGCCTAAATGCTCGTTGCCGAATATGGCGGTCACGTAATATATGTCGGGCCCCTGAAAATCCACGCCGGGAATTCCCGGTCTTATGGCAAGCCACTGGACGCCGTCGAACAGGTCGGAATCGGGATTGAACCCCCTTATCCCGGCGGGGAACGGCGCCATGTACGGGAAGGGGTCCAGCTCGTCGTCATTCGTATTGAGGACAGATATCTGGTCCGAGTTAAAAAGGGTCATGAAAAGGAGGTTATCCCTTATCGCTATATCTGCGATGAAGTTAAGCCCGGTCGTATCTGTAATAACTATAGGATTACCCGTGCCGTTTATCACATCCCCCGAGATCAGATCGACTTTGAGGAGCGCTCCAACAACCCCGAGTCCGAGGTACGCAAGGCCGTCGTCTGTCACGGCAAGAGAGTTCGGCAGGCAAACCAGCGGGTTCTGCGGGCTGAGCGGAATGT
>JADLGH010000061.1 GCA_020849425.1 Candidatus Dadabacteria bacterium | reverse complement strand
TCTCTCTCGAAAGCCTCTCTATCTGCTCGGCCGCTTCTTTTTCCGTGAGTTTCATGTTCATCGAGGCCCCGGCTTACCGGTTTTTATTCACGATTACCAACGCACGCCGGAGCGGCGGCAGTCCCGCTTTCGTCTCTTCGTTAGACGTAAAAGGGTCGGGGTGAGATTTTGCATTTTTCATCTTATCCTCTCCCTGACTTCAGCCATTCGTAGAGCTCTCCGAAGGGAAGAGCGTTGAGGACGTCTTTCTTTTCCACCCATCCCCGCCGCGCCGTTCCGACGCCGTAGCGCATGAAGAGGAGCTGGGCCGTCGAGTGCGCGTCCGTCGATATGATTATCTTCACCCCGGCGTCCACGGCCTTTCTTACGTGAAGGTCGTTCAGGTCGAGCCGTGGATAGGAGCCGTTCACCTCGAGCGCCTTCCCGTATTCGGCGGCCGCCCCGATGACGAGGTCTATGTCCACGTCGTAGGGCTCCCTTTCGTTTATGAGCCTTCCGGTCGGGTGGCCTATGGCGTGGACGTACGGGTTCCTTATCGCGCTTATGATGCGGTTCGTCATCGCATCGCGGTCCATCTTGAAGCCGCTGTGAACGGACGCCACGACGACGTCCAGGCCCTTCAGTATCTCGTCGGGGTAATCGAGCGTCCCGTCCATTTTGATATCGACTTCCGTGCCCATGAGCACCTTTATCCTTTTCCTTTTCCCCGCTTCTTCCGCAAGCTCCTTTTTCTTTTCGAGGAGTCTTTCGATCGGCAGCCCCTTCGCTATCGTCTGCGACGGGGAATGGTCGGTTATGGCGATGTACTCGTACCCCAGCCCCTCGGCGGCGTCGGCCATTTGGGCGATGGTCGCCTTGCCGTCGCTCCACGTCGTGTGGGTGTGGAGGTCGCCCCTTATGTCGGCGAGGTCGATGAGGTCGGGGAGCCTTCCTTCCATCGCGGCCTCTATCTCGCCCCTGTCCTCCCTGAGCTCGGGGGGTATGAACGGGAGACCGAGGGTCTCGTAGATTCCCCTCTCGGTTTCGCCGGCGATCATCGCGTCGCCCCTGAATACGCCGTACTCGTTTATCTTGAGCCCTTTCTTCTGGGCGAGCCCCCGGAGCCTGACGTTGTGGGCCTTGGAGCCGGTGAAGTAAAGGAGGGCAGCCCCGTACGATTCGGGGCCGACCACCCGGAGGTCGGCCTGGATGCCCTCCTGTAGTATCACGCTGCCTTTCGTGCCGCCGGACGCGAGGACGTCCTTTTCGGGCCGGAGGGACGTGAACGCCTCGACCACCTCGGGCGGGTTGTCCGAGATCGTGAGCACGTCTATGTCCTTTACGGTCTCCCGCATCCTCCTGAGAGAGCCCGCGAGTATTGCGCCCTCCGTCCGGGGGATCCTCGAAACCGCCTCGACGAGGCTCTCGCCTATCGGGAGCACGACGCCGAGCCGCGACCTCTCTTTACTTTTGCGGAGGAGGGCGATCCCCCTCCTTATGTCCTCGATCTTCTTCGGGCCCATGCCCTTAAACTCCAGTATCTCCGGTCCGTCGAGCGCCTTTTCGAGGTCAGCGGCGTTCCTTATGCCGAGCCCTTTAAAGAGAAGGGAGAGTGTCTTCGGCCCGAGGCCGGGAATCCGGAGAAGGTCTACCGTATCGAGCGGTATGTTCTCCTGGAGCCTTTCGTACTCTTTCATGCGCCCCGTCTCGACGTATTCCCTGATCTTGTCGGCGAGATCCTTCCCGACGCCGGGTATCTGCGTGAGCTCGCCTCGGGCCGATGCGTCCTCGATGGCTTCCCGCAGCTCCAGTATGTTAACGGCGGCTTTTTTGTAAGCGCGTATCTTGAAAGGGTTCTCGTCGGCGATGCTCAGCATGTCGGCCATATTTTCGAATATTTCTGCTATCTCTCTGTTCTTGCTCATTTTTTCCCGTTCGAAGTATTTTTCCGTGTAGTTCTTTTCCGGTGATTCCGCTTCGGAATATGATAATAACATGGATGAAAAATGATTTCCCGCCGGCTGGGGGGTTCCCGGTTGCGGGGGGTTCGGAGGCGGGGCCGGTGCGGGATGGTACAATTACCCCGTAACCACTGTCCGGCCCGGCTCGGAAATCCCCGCCGCTGCGCCGGACGCTGAAGAGCCATGACGATCACAGACATTCTCGGAAAAAAGCTCATCGTGATAACGGGGAAGGGCGGCGTGGGGAAGACGACGGTCTCCCTCGCGCTCGCATTCCTCAACGCCCGTCTCGGCAGGAGGCCCGTGTACGTCACGCTGAAGGAGGTAAGGCCCGGATACCCGTTTTTCGGTTTCACGGGCGGCGTCGGGAGCGGCGAGACCGAGCTCGCCCCGGGAATCCGCGCTCATTACATCGACCCCACGGCCGCGCTCGACGAGTACGTAAAAGAGCGCTTCGTAAGGCTATATCCGCTCTACGCCGCCGTCCTCAAATCGAAGGCGGTGAGCGGCTTCTTCGAGGCTGCGCCCGGTCTCAAGGAGCTCATAACCATCGGGAAGGTTTGGCACCTCGGCAACAGGCCCGGTGGATACGACCAGGTCATATTCGACGCCCCTTCGACGGGGCACGCCGTGCCTATACTGGACCTGCCGGGGCGGGTCCTCGACATGGTGAGGGGAGGGGCGTTCCGGAGCCACATCGAATGGGTGGAGGGGTTCCTGAAGGACCCCGGGAAGACGGCGGTCCTCGCCGTCTCGGCCCCGGAGGACATGGCCGTCGGGGAAACCCTCCAGCTCGTAAGCTCCGTCCGCGAGGCGGGGATAAACGTCCTCGGGGCCGTGCTCAACTACACCGTCAAAAGCCCGTTCACGCCCGCCGAGGAGAAGGCCGTCCTCGCCGCCGAAGACGCCGGGCGCGGGGGAGACGCGGTCCGGCTCGCACGCCTCACGATATCCCGCGCGCGGGCCACGACGAAATACGGGAAGATACTTCGCCGGAGCCGTCCCGGGGCCGTCCTCGGAGCGCCGCGCATTTTCAAAAAGGACCTGTCGCTTGAAGACCTGCGCTCGCTCTCGGTGGAAATCGAAAACCAGGCGGCGCGGCCATGACGGGCATCGCGCGCCTCGTTGCGGATAAGAAGGTCGTCGTCTCTATCGGCCCGGGCGGCGTCGGGAAGACGACGATATCGTCGCTCCTGGCGCTCGAAGCGGCGTCACGCGGCAGGCGGACGCTCGCGCTTACGATGGACCCGTCGCGGAGGCTCGCGCAGTCGCTCGGCGTGCGTCCGGACGCCGAGTTCGGCCGCGTCACGGAAAGGCGTATGCGGGAGGCCGGGTTCTCGCCGAAGGCCGAGCTCGCGGTGAGGCTCCTCGATTCCAGGGCGACGTTCGACGCCCTCGTCACGAAGACGGCCCCGTCGGAGGACGCGGCGCGTAGGATACTCTCGAATAATTATTACAAGAGCGTCGCCTCGTCTCTGGCCGGGGTGCACGAATACATGGCGGGGGAGGCGCTCCTTTCGTCGTTCGAAGAGGGGGCGTATGACCTCGTGATACTCGACACGCCGCCCGCGGAGCACCTTTCCGGGTTCCTCTCGGCCCCTTCGAGGCTCGCGGCGATACTGGATTCGTCGGGCTTCAAATCGTTCGTCATGATGGACCGTTTGAGCTTCGGGTTCACGAAGCTCTTCACGTCCGTTTCTCTCAGGTTCATCGAGAAGATAGTAGGCATCGACGTGCTTCACGACATGTGGGAATTCTTCTCGGGCTTCGAGGGCGTGGGCGAGGGGATGAAGGCGAGGGCGCGGAAGACGGACGAGCTCCTGAAATCGCCCGGGGCGTCTTTCGTGATAGTGACGAGCCTCCGGGAGGATTCGATGGCGAACGCCGCCTCGTGGCGCGGGGAGCTTGCCGCGGGCGGATACGACGTCGGGGGCATGGTCGTGAACAGGGCGCTCTTTCCGGAGAAGAGGCGGCTCAGGGATAAGCTTCCCAAAGGCTTTTCGGGGCATAAGGGACTCGCCTCGAAGCTGGAATCCAATTACGGGCTCTATACGGAAATCGCGGACGCCGAGCATGACGCGCTCGACCGTCTCCGGCGGGAATTCGATTTCGCGGCGGTCCCGGACGCGGGCTCCGACATAACCGCGCTTTCGGACCTTTACGGCCTACGCAAGTACCTCTTTTAAAAATTTTACCGGTGAATAGATCTTAAGGATTACTGCTGAAGGGACGCCGTCTGCATTTCGGAGGAGAAGCGCTTGACGCCGGCCATTATCCCGTCGGCGATGCGGTCGATGTAATCGCTGTCCTTGAGCCTCTTTTCGTCCCTCGGGTTCGTGATGAACGCGGTTTCTACCAGTATACTCGGGATGTCGGCGCCGATGAGGACGACGAAAGGCGCCTTCTTTACGCCCTTGTCCTTTACGGGCTTATACCTGGCCGAGAGCTTGCCGACGACC
>JADLGH010000060.1 GCA_020849425.1 Candidatus Dadabacteria bacterium | reverse complement strand
TTCGGCGAGCGACCTGACGGCCGGGCCGCCCGCCTCGTAATTATTAAACGCGCTCTCCGTCGATTCGTTCATGAGCCTCCCGAGCTTCCCGAGGTCCCCCGCCTTCCACGCGGCCGCGCCGGCCGCGGCCCTGGACAATTCGGCGTAGAAGTGCGCAGCCTTACGCCTGAGCCCTTCGGGGAGCTTTGCGGATTTTTCGATGAACACCTTCTCCGGAACGTGAGACAGCGTCGGCGCCGACCTCAGCCCTCCCAGTATGCCGAGGAACCCCGCCGCCTTCCTGCATTCATCGGTACGCGCCCTGAGCGCGTCCGTGAGCGCGCCTGCTGGCATTCCGGAGTACACGGTCATTATCCGAAACGCGTCCGATCCCTCAGGCCCCGGATAGGAAACTGCGCTACCCGTCGCCGTATCGACGTAAAGGAGCGAGCCTTTCTTCCCGTGAGCGGCAATAGCCCTCAACGCGGGGTTATCGGGGGATTTTGCGTATTCGTCGTCCATCTCCTTTGCGAGGAGTGCCGCGTCCCTCGCCGAGAGCTCCACATTGTTTACCGCGGCCGCTACCGTGAGTAAAAGAAGCGACTCCGCCGTGTGCCCGCCCGTCTCGACGGAAATACGCGGCAGGCTGAGCACACCCGTAAACCCCGTTTCCATTCCGTAGCGGTCCCTGAGCGTTCTGGCCGCCCAGACTGCGTACCTTCCCCAGTCCCCCCGGGCGGGAGTCTTCAGGTTGCCGAGGGAAAATTCCGTTATGCCGGGATAGTCCGTGCTGTAGAGCCTTATCTTCCCTTCGTCGTTCGGCATGAAGGCAAGGAGCGCCCGGTCGTCCGCGCTGAAGCCGAGCGCCGGGCCGCCCTCGGGGCCCGTGAGCCCGCCGATGATCGTCACGGGCAGCGGGCAGACGGCCATGCGGAGCCCTTCGGCGGGCAGCTCCTCTCTCATGCCGAGGTGTGCGGTGAGTTTCTTTTTGCGGCCGGAAAGCAGATGGTTTTCTATGAACGTAATCTCCGGCCTCCACGCCCCTAGTCGGCCAGAAGCGAGAAGCGCTGCATCTCGCTCTGGAGCTCGTAAAGGTTATAGTAGATTCCCTTGTGCGAAATCAGGCTCGCGTGTGTCCCGGTTTCGGATACCTCGCCCTTGTGGAGGACGATTATCCTGTCGGCGTGTCTTACGTTAGACAGCCTGTGGGCGATTATGAGAGTCGTCCTCTCGTGCTTGCCGTTACGGAGCGCCGTCTGTATATTCCTTTCGATGCGGGCGTCTATGCTCGAAGTCGCCTCGTCGAGGATGAGTATCCCGGCGTCTCTCGAAAGGGCGTGACCGAGAGAGACGAGCTGTTTTTCGCCCGAGGATATCACGTCGCCGTTATTTTTTATCTCTTCTATTTTTATCGAGCGCGAGAACTCGTCCTGACCGTCCTGTGACAGCTTCTTCCCGAAGAGGAAGAGGTCCTGGAACACGGCGGTTATCCTGCTCCTCAAAAATTCGGGGTCGAGCTCTTTTATATCGACGCCGTCGAGATATATGCGCCCCCTGTCCGGGTCGTAGAACCGGAGTATCAGGTTCACTAGAGTGGTTTTTCCCGAGCCCGTGAGGCCGACGAGCGCGACGGTTTCGCCGGGCTCGATCGCGAACGAGATATCCTTCAGCACCCAGTCGGCCCCGTTATACGAGAACCAGACGTTTCTGAATTCGAGCCTGCCCTTAACCGGCCCGTCGATAATGCCGCCCGAGGGCTCCGCCTCTTCGTGGGAAAGGTCGTATAGATTCTCCGACGCCGCTGCCGCCGACTGGAAGATGTTGTACTTTTCCGCGAGCTCCATGATGGGCCTGAACAGCATCCTGACGTAGTAGAGGTAAGCGATGAGCGCTCCGAGCGTGATGTCGAGCGCGAGCACCCGGAGGCCGCCGTACCATATGATAAAGGCCACTGTGAAGACGCTCGTGAACTCGATGAACGGCCTGAACGTAGCGTAGACCCAGAGCTGGTCCATATTCGCCTTGAAGTTTTCCCTGTTAGCGTCCTTGAACCTCTCGAAGTTCTGCATCTCGCGGTTGTAGAGCTTTATGAGCACGATGCCGCGTACGCTCTCCTGGACGAAGGCGTTCAGCTTGGCGATCGAGCGCCTGACGTCCCTGTAAACGGTCTTGAGCCTCATCCTGAAGAGCCCTGCGAAGAAGCAGAGGAAGACCGTGAATAGCGCGACGAAGAGCGTGAGCTCTACGCTCATGTAAAACATGACCGCGAATACGCCTATGACGACGAGTATATCCTTTACGAACTGGACGGCGACGGACGTGTACATTTCGTTGATCGCGTTGACGTCGCTCGTGACCCTGGTCGTCAGCCTGCCGACGGGGTTTTTGTCGAAGAACGCCTGCGGAAGCCGGAGCGTCCTTGCGAAGACTTCGGTCCTCACCCTGTGCATTATCCTGTGTCCGGAATAGTTGAGGAGGTAGGTGAACGCGGAGCTGAATACGAATATGCCGACGAGGCACGAAAAGAGCACGGCGGCCAGTATGCCGACCTCCCTTATCTCCCCGCTCCTGAGCGTGAGGAGGTCGCCGCGGCCGAGGCCCTCGAGCGCGCCGTAGCTTATGTAGTACGCACCGCCGGCCTCGCTGAAGGCCGCGGGGTATCTGTCTATTATCCCCCCTATCCCGGCGCGGTCTTCGGCCGGGAGCTCTTCGGGCTTTACGACGAGGAACTTCTCGCCGCCCGCGATGCCGAGCTTTTCGAGGTTGCTCCTGTCCTCGTTTCCGATAGCCGATATATCGACCAGGTAGGAGTCGGCGCCGAGCTCGACGACGAGCGAGGGGCCCAGCGCGAGGAGCTTATTCTCGAGCTCTTCGGCCCCGGGCTTTTTGCCCGATTCGCCCCCGAACGACGCCACCCTCCAGGAAGGGTATATGTATTTATCGACCGCGATCTTGGCGATATAGGGAACGGCGAGCTCGAGCGCCGCCGTAGCGAGCATGAGAACGAGCGACAGGAATAAATACTTCCTGTAGGGGCCCGAGAATCCGTATAGCCACTTTATTATCTCGAGGTCGTAAGTTTTCCTGCCCCGCCCGGGCTCTTCCGCTTCAGTAACAGCCAATGCCTTATTCTCCCGACCGCCTCGCCTATGCTCTGTGCTAGAAGACTTAAAGTATAACAAAAAGGATGGGGTGACCGGACTGAATCTGTATGCGCGCGGCGCCCCGTTGTGCGGAATCCTGTGCTCCGGTTAGTATTATTCTAGTTACTTCCCCGGAAAAATCAAAAGCCGGGGATTCGATATTTCGGGGTTTCAAAATATACCGGCCCGGGAGGATGCGAAGTGATAAAGCACATCGTGATGTGGAGACTGAAGGATTTCGCCGCGGGGGCGTCCAGGGATGAGAACGCCAGGAAGTTAAAGCAGTCGCTCGAAGATTTAAAGGACAAAATAGAAGACAGAAAGGCTCTCGAGGTCGGAATTAATTTTAACTCCTCGCCGGCTGCGTTCGACGTCGTCCTTTACTCGGAGTTTGAGGACAGGCATGGGCTCGACGCGTACCAGAACCACCCGGAGCACCTTAAGATAGTGGATTTCGTCGGGGAGATCCGTACCGACAGGGCGGTCGTCGATTACGAGGACTGAGCGGCGGGGGCTTTCGCGAGCTTGCCCTTTCCCCTGACGTATTTGGTACGCGAGGTCGAGAACGGGCCGAGCGAAAGGTCCGACGTCCTGCCTTCCCTGAAGGTATAGGAGCCGAGGACGCCTACCATCGCCGCGTTGTCCGTGCAGTAAACGGGGGAGGGGATGTAGACACCTATCCCCTCTTCTCCGAACCTCTCCGAGGCAAGGGCGCGGAGCCTCGAATTACACGCAACCCCTCCCGCCATGACGGCGCTCTTCACTCCGCGCGCCCTGGCCGCGAGGAGGGCCTTCTCGACAAGGGTTTCGGCTATCGCCTCCTGGTACCCTGCGCATATGTCCCTGAGCTCCCGGTCGTCCGGCGAGGGATGCTCCCTCAGGTAATAGACCAGCGACGTCTTGAGCCCGCTGAAGCTGAAATCGAACGTCGAGGAAGATTTGAACGGCCTCGGGAACTTGACCGCTTCGGGGTCTCCTTCTTTTGCCAGCCTGTCTATCTGTATGCCGCCCGGGTATCCGAGGCCGAGGAGCTTGGCGGCCTTGTCGAACGCCTCGCCCGCGGCGTCGTCCCTCGTCTTTCCGAGTATCGTTAAGCGGGTATAGTCGGTGACGTGGTAAAGGCTCGTGTGTCCGCCCGATACGACGAGCCCGACGAAGGGGAACTCGACGTCGTGCTCTATGTGGACGGCCGCGAGGTGCGCTTCCAGGTGATTCACCCCTATGAGCGGCACGCCCAGGCCGTAGGCGAGGGCCTTGGCCGTCGAAAGCCCGACCATGAGCGCCCCTATGAGGCCGGGGCCGTTCGTAACGGCGACGCCCGTTATGTCACTCTTCCCGGCGCCGGCTTCAGTGAGCGCCTTCTCGATCACGGCGAGTATGAGCTCGACGTGCTTTCTCGACGCTATCTCGGGGACGACCCCGCCGTATTCCTTGTGTATGTCGGCCTGCGAGGCGACGATGTTCGACAGTACCCTGCGCCCGTCAGTTATGACGGCGGCGGAAGTCTCGTCGCACGAGCTTTCGATTCCGAGGATTATCCCGGGCATGGGTTTATTTTACTGGACGGCCCGGCTTACACAATCCCCCTTCGATTGCGCTTTGGGGTGGTTACTCTTATACTAATCGCAAGGGCCCTTGCCCGGGGGAAGGTGCGTAAAGAATTAAAAGGGAGCTTTATCCATGGGAATAAACACGAAACGGGAAAAAATCCCGGGGCGCGACGCGATAACCCGGAGCCCGTTCCCCAATTCCAGGAAGATATACGTCAGGGGGAAGCTCCATCCGATAGAAGTCGCCATGCGCGAGATAGAGGTCGGAAGCTCGGCCCCCGGGTTCGGCGATAGCGGCTCACCCCAGCCGAACTCCTCCATTACCGTATACGACACGAGCGGCCCCTACACCGACCCGGCGAAGGAAATAGACGTCCACGAGGGGCTCGAACCCCTCCGGAGCGGCTGGATCCTCGGACGGGGCGACGTCGAAGAGCTCCCGGAGTTCTCTTCCGGGTTCGCGCGCGCCTCGGCCGGGAAGTCGGGCGTCCTGGCGATCAAATTCAGGAATATACGAAAGCCCCTTCGCGCCAAACCCGGCGCGAACGTAACGCAGATGCACTATGCGCGGAATGGGATAATCACCCCCGAGATGGAGTACATCGCCATTCGCGAGAACCAGCGCATAGACGAGCTCCGGGAAAGCCTCGGAGAGCTCGGGAAATATCACCCCGGCGAGAGCTTCGGGGCGAGGATTCCCCGGACGCACATCACCCCCGAGTTCGTAAGGGACGAGGTCGCGTGCGGAAGGGCTATAATACCGTCCAACATAAACCATCCCGAATCCGAGCCGATGATCATCGGGCGGAACTTCCTCGTAAAGATAAATGCCAACATCGGCAACTCCGCCGTCACTTCCAGCATAGAAGAAGAGGTCGAAAAGGCCGTCTGGGCGTGCAGGTGGGGGGCCGATACGATAATGGACCTCTCTACGGGTAAGAACATACACGAGACGAGGGAGTGGATAATGCGTAACTCCCCCGTGCCCGTCGGCACCGTGCCCATATACCAGGCGCTCGAAAAGGTAGACGGCAAGGCCGAGGAGCTCACGTGGGAGATATTCCGCGACACGCTCATAGAGCAGGCCGAGCAGGGGGTGGATTATTTCACGATACACGCCGGCGTTCTCCTGGGGTACATACACCTCACGGCCGACAGGGTCACGGGCATAGTCTCGCGCGGGGGCTCGATAATGGCCAAGTGGTGCCTCGCGCATCATAAAGAGAGCTTCCTCTACACGAACTTCGAAGAGATATGCGAGATCATGAAGGCATACGACATAGCCTTTTCGCTCGGGGACGGCCTCAGGCCGGGCTCGATCGCCGACGCCAACGACAGGGCGCAGTTCGCCGAGCTCAAGACCATCGGCGAGCTTACGGAAGTCGCCTGGAGGCACGACGTCCAGGTGATGATAGAGGGCCCCGGCCACGTCCCGATGCACATGATCAAGGAGAACATGGACAAGCAGCTCGAATGGTGCGGCGAAGCCCCGTTCTACACGTTGGGGCCGCTTACTACGGACATCGCCCCCGGATACGACCACATCACGTCCGCGATAGGAGCGGCGATGATAGGCTGGTACGGGACGGCTATGCTCTGCTACGTGACCCCGAAGGAGCACCTCGGCCTTCCCAACAGGACGGACGTCAAGGAAGGGGTCATAACCTATAAGATAGCGGCACACGCCGCCGACCTCGCCAAGGGGCACCCCGCGGCGCAGGTGAGGGACAACGCCCTCAGCAAGGCGCGCTTCGAGTTCAGGTGGAACGACCAGTTTAACCTTTCGCTCGACCCCGACACGGCCAGGGAATTCCACGACGAAACCCTGCCCGCCGAAGGGGCGAAGGTCGCGCACTTCTGCTCGATGTGCGGGCCTAAATTCTGCTCGATGAAGATAACGCAGGAAGTGAGGGACTACGCCAAGGCCAAGGGCCTCACCGAATCGGACGCGGTCAAGAGCGGGATGGAGCAGAAGTCCAAGGAATTCGCGAGCGCCGGCGGGAAGATTTACGTCCCGGTCGGCGAGTAAAATCTTCCCCTAAAACCCGGAATCCGTTTAACGCTTTAAAGACAATGCCGGTGTGTTATCCGGCGTGGGTTCTATCTGCCGCCGAAGAAGCCCCCTCCGGGGCCGAAGCCGCCGCCCCCTAATCCGCCCCTGCCGGGTCCGCTGCCGCCGCCCCCGAATCCTCCGCCCGGCCGTGACGGACGTGCAGGACCTCTGCCGCCTCCTCCAGGCGTCCCCTGGGCCCGGCCTATGGACTGCGACGTCCTGTCCGTGAGGGCGCAGGTGGCTCCGCTCTCGATTATCGCCTGCATGTAAATCGCCCTCCCCCCGGTGCTGGACGGGAGGGTCGGACTGAGAGTAGTCTGGCCGCTCGAATTTGCGGTTCCCGTCGCTATTATGCTTCCACCCCTGAAGCTGAGGGTCCGGCCGTTACACGCGCCTCCCCTTATAATCGTGGCCCCTGTCGAGCTCAGGGAATAGGCGAGCCTCACCCGCGCTCCCGAAGGCGCGTTCGTCACCGCTATGCTGTTCTGTATGCCTGCCGTCCCGGGGTCGAGCGTCCCCAGCGTCGGGTTTCCCGGCCGCGGAGTCGGCGAGGCCGTGGGGACCGGCGTCGGTGCAGGCGTAGGCCCGGCTCTCCTGACTATCTTGTATATCTCGCCGTCCTTGTCGACGATATATATCTCGCCCCTGTCGTCCTCCCCGAACGAGGTGACGTTGTTTATGGTCTCGCCCGTTTGGGGCCTCAGCTCGGCCGTGCGTTCGACGAGCTGGGCAACGCCGCTTCCGCTTCGCTTGAATGACCATATCCTGCCCGTGCAGTAATCGGCGTAGAAATACGTGCCGTCGAGCTCCGGTATGTCGGCGCCCCTGTATACGTACCCGCCCGTTATGGAGCAGTTCCCGCCGGAGTGGGCGTAGTCGTGGAGGGGTATCGTAAGCCCGGGGGAGTTGCACGTGCATCCCGAAAGCCCCGTACAGGCCTTACCCTCCATGCAGCGCCAGCCGTAGTTCTCCCCACCCGGGCTCTCGCCCGGCTGCCAGCTCACCTCCTCCCGCGCATTTTCGCCGACGTCCGCTATGTAAAGGTCGCCGTTCAGACGGTCGAAGCTGAACCTCCACGGGTTTCTGAACCCGAGGGCCCATATGCTGCCCAGAAACGACGGATTATTGCTGAACGGGTTTCCCGGCGCGTCCCTGAAAACGGCGCCGTTCCCGACGTCCATCCTGAGTATCTTGCCGAAAACGACGCCCCCGTCCTGGGCCCTGTTCCCGGGGTCGTTGCCCGGGCCGCCGTCGCCCATTCCGATGTAGAGGTAATCGTCGTTCGGGCTGAAGGCCATCATGCCGCCGTTGTGGTTACTGAAGGGCTGCGTGACGTTCATGAGGACAGTCTCGCTCGCGGCGTCGGCGATGTCCGGATTCCCCGAAACCCTGTACCGCGCCAAGACCGTGTCGCCGCCGTTGTCCGTGTCGTTGACGTAGAAGTACCCGTTCGAGGAATAATTCGGGTGGAACGCGAGGCCGAGAAGCCCCCTTTCGCCGCCGCTCGACGCCTTGGCCCCGATGTCGAGGAACGGCGCCGGGAGAACGGCCCCGTTCTTTACGACCCTGATGCGCCCGGTGTTCTGCTCGACGACGAAGAGGCGCGAATCTCCCGCCGGGGATGTGAGATAGAGCGGGTCCGCGAATCCGCCCGCGATCTTCACCGTCGTAAGCTCGACTGCATGCGCTCCGCCGACTGCAAGAAATGAAAAAGCCAGAAGAAGGAAATAGGCCCCGTATTTCACTGTACCACCCTCCCCGGTCCGTCTCCGTTTCGAGGGCATAACAAGGCAGGATGAAAATTCGGCGTCCCTCTTTTCGGCGGCCGGATCGCCGTGGGCCCGGAGGCCTTTAGGCTCAGGCGCTGCGCCCCACCCTTTCGAGCGGTTTACCTTTTCGGATCAGGACTCTTCGTGTATATGCAAAGCATATCACTCGCCGTCGCCGCAGGCAACAGATTTTAAACCCCCGCCGGGCCGCCCGCTGGCGGTTGTCATTACCGAATATTCGGTAATATTTCTTAGGGGCGTTTATATAACCCGGCCCCGCGCGAAACTGCGGACTTTCGAGGAGGCGATTCCATGAGCGACAAAAGATTCAGAGCACTGGTTGTAGAAGAGGGGGAAGGAGGCAAGTTCACGAGGTCTCTTAAGGAGCGGTCGGTAGGCGACCTCCCGGAAGGGGAGGTTCTGATAAGGGTTCACTATTCCTCGCTTAACTTTAAAGACGCCCTTTCGGCGACGGGCAACAAGGGGGTTACGAAGAGCTACCCGCATACCCCCGGGGTAGACGCGGCGGGGGTAGTCGAGGAGAGCTCGTCTCCCCAGGTAAAGCCCGGGGAGGAGGTTCTCGTGACGGGCTACGACCTCGGCGCGAATACCGACGGGGGCTACGGCGAGTACATACGCGTGCCTGCCGGGTGGGTGGTCGGCCTGCCGGAGGGGCTTTCCGCGAGGGAGAGCATGATATACGGCACGGCGGGGTTTACGGCCGCGCTTTCCGTCTACAAGATGGAGGAATACGGCGTCACGCCCGACATGGGCGAAGTCCTCGTCACGGGGGCGACGGGCGGCGTCGGGAGCGTTGCGTGCGCGATACTGGCCAAGGCCGGCTACAGCGTGGTCGCGTCTACCGGCAAGACGGATCAGAAGGAATTTTTGACCGGACTCGGCGTTAAGGAAATCATAAGCAGGGCTGATTCCGCGGACACATCCGGAAGGCCGCTTCTCAAGGGGAGGTGGGCCGGGGCCGTCGATACGGTCGGCGGCGAAATACTGGCGACCGCGATAAAGTCCGCAAAGCAGCACGGCGTCATAACATGCTGCGGGAACGTGGCCTCGGGCGACCTCCCGATAAACGTCTACCCGTTCATCCTGAGGGGCGTGTCCCTGGTCGGCATAGATTCCGCTTACTGCCCGATGGACGCGAGGAGGGAGGTCTGGTCCAGGCTTGCGGGCGAGTGGAAGATAGACGCCCTCGACGGCATAGCCACGGAGGTTGCGCTCGACGGCCTCGACGAGCAGATAGAGCTCATTTTAAAAGGCGCCCAGAAGGGAAGGGTCGTCGTAAGCCTTCGAAAATAACGACGGAATTAGACCCGTAAGGCCGTGAGCCGCGGTTGTAACCATCCCTGAATCACGGTTGCGGCCTGCTTAGCCCTTAAATGGAGTTCAAACCCTCCGGGGAATTCAAACCCCCGGGCGGGGCAATGCGCCCGGATATTTCAATATTTACGGACAGCTGCGTCAACCGGATCGTCTACCTGACAACCTCGTTTTCTCAAGCGTTGGACGGCCTCTTGCGTCCGGCAATAATTCGCGGCGTGTCACGCGCGAACGCGCGTGGGCGCGGCGGGCCCCGTCCCCGCGTTCCATGTTTAAATTTTAAGATTGTTTGCCCAAGTTTTAAGCACGATTCCATATATTGCCACCCGCAATAGCCCATAATCATTGATAATAATCCGCATCTACAACTGGTATGCAGCTTGCAAGCATAAGAGGACTAATAAGCGAGATTGATTACCGGCAGGAGGGTCTCGGACATGCTCGAATCTTTTTACGTTTTGAAATCAGCCAGCTAATACAAAGGAGGATTGTCAATGATAAGGACCTGTTTAAAGTATAAATTCCCGGCGCCAGGTGCACTGTTTTTATTGGCTTTGGTTGCGTTCTTTCCCGAACTGTCGTTCGCCCAGGAAGAGGCCTCCACCCTGGACACGGGGGACACTGCCTGGATACTGACGTCTTCGGCCCTGGTGTTGATGATGACGATACCGGGACTGTTCCTTTTTTACGGCGGCCTCGTAAGGTCCAAGAACGCGCTCGGAACCATAATGCAAAGCTTCTTCCTGGCCGCTCTTATCAGCATTCAGTGGGCGATTATCGGGTATACGCTGGCTTTCGGGACCGATATCTCGTCCCTCATCGGCGGCTTCGACTTCTTCGGACTGAGCGGTGTAGGGCCCGAGCCGGCCGACGGGTCTACGATACCCCACAGCCTCTTCATGGTTTTCCAGATGACGTTCGCAATAATAACCGTCGCCCTTATTTCGGGTGCGTTCGCCGAACGCATGAAATTCGGCGCCTTTATTCTTTTCTCTCTTATCTGGTCGACATTGATCTACGATCCGCTCGCTCACTGGGTTTGGGGCGGCGGCTGGATCGGCGCCATGGGCGCCCTCGACTTTGCGGGCGGGACCGTCGTTCACATAAGCTCCGGCGCAGCCGCGCTCGCGGCAGCCTTATTGCTGGGAAAACGAACGGGGTACGGCAAGCTGCCCATGGCCCCGCACCTCCTCCCGTTCAGCGTCATCGGCGCAGCCCTTCTGTGGGTAGGCTGGTTCGGATTTAACGCCGGCAGCGCCCTCGGGGCGAACGGGCTCGCGGCCACGGCCTTCGTAACGACCCAGCTCGCAACGGCAGCCGCGGTGCTGGCCTGGGTCTTCGTCGAATGGATGATGAGAGGCAAGCCCACCGTTCTCGGTGCGGCTACCGGTGCGGTCGCCGGTCTCGTCGCCATCACCCCGGCGGCCGGCTTCGTGAGCCCGATGGCAGCTATCGTCATAGGACTCGGCGGCGGTGTTCTCTGCCTTTTCGCCGTCAACCTGAAGCCGAGGCTGGGTTATGACGACTCTCTCGACGTCGTTGGCGTACACGGCGTAGGCGGCACCTGGGGGGCTCTCGCGACCGGTCTTTTCGCCTCCACCGCCGTCAACCCGGCCGGGGCCGACGGCCTTTTCTTTGGTAACCCGGGGCAGCTCTGGATACAGTTCCTCGGCGTCGCCGTCACCTGGATATTCTCCTTCGTCGGAACCTCTATAATCCTCATGATCGTAAAGGCTGTCGTGGGTCTCAGGGTTTCCCCGGAGAAGGAAGAGGCCGGCCTCGATATAAGCGAGCATGGGGAAGAAGCCTACAGCGGATTCCAGATGGCCCATGGCTACGGCACGCCGGAGTATGGAATGAGCCTCAAAGAAGAATAAAAATTCGGCTGAAACCGGACGAAGCGGCGGGAGAAGGAAGCCCGCCGCTTTTTTTTTGCCCTTTTCGTTTTTTCCTGATTCCCCGCTTGAATAATTCCCCGCCGGTTAATAAATTTTAGGTATGCCCAGGATAACGCGGAATATCGTCATCCCCGACGACGAGATAAGCCTCGAATTCGTCCGTGCCTCGGGGCCGGGCGGGCAAAATGTCAACAAGGTTTCGACGGCGGTGCAGCTCCGTTTCGACGCCGCCGGCTCGGAGAGCCTCGCCCCGGACGTCAGGGAGCGTCTTCTCAAGATCGCCGGGAACAGGGCGACCGACGAGGGCGTGGTGATAATCGAAGCGAAAAGGTTCAGGAGCCAGGAGAAGAACCGTAAGGACGCCGTGGACCGCCTGGCCGAAATGGTCAGAAAGGCGGCCGTGAAGCCGACCCCGAGGCGGAAAACGAGGCCGACGGTGTCGTCGAGGGAGAAGAGGCTTTCCCAGAAGAAGCGCCGCTCCGAAGTGAAGCGCCTTCGGAGGCCCGGCATTCCCGGCCCGGAATAACGCCGACAGTGCGTAAAGGCCCTTACCGCCCGCTATACTCTTCGGTTTGGGGCCGGATGCTCTCATATTGATATGCCGCTAAAACAGTTTAGAATATTTGCCGGTTCGATTACACCATGAGCGAACAGACATCTTCAGAGAAAACATGCAGGTGTGGACACACGAGGAGTAATCCCTGGATAGTTCCCAAGCCGAGCTACTCACTCTTTGGGTGGGTTCTGGTAGGGTGCGGCATAAGCCACCCGCCGACCGAGGTCAGGTACGCATGCGACAAGTGCGGCGAAGTCTTCGAGAGAATCACCAGTAAAGAGCACCTCAAGCACCACATCTACAGATAAGGGCCGTATTTTCGGTTATTCCGGCATATATCTGTAACTTCGTCTACGGGGGCTGTCGTATGCGACGGGCGCTTGCGTCTTTAATCTTTATACCGGCACTATGCCTTTCATTCTCACTGTCCATGGCGAGGGAGCTGCCGCTGTCGGATGGCGAGCTCGCCAGGATAGGCGTCCTGATATACAAAAACGAGGCGGGCGGAAAGCCGGCGAACCTCACGGCGTGGAACGAGGGGGAGGAGTTCGCCTCTCTCGGCATAGGGCATTTCCTCTGGTATCCGGCTGGTAAGGAGTACCGCTTCGTCGAGACATTTCCCGCGCTGATCGAGTACATGAAGTCGGAAGGCGCTTCGCTTCCGGAGTGGCTCGGGGACCTTCGTCCGTTCGATCTTCCGTGGAAATCGCGCTCCGAGTTCTACAGCGAGTTCGAGTCGCCGAGGATGGTTTCCCTGAGGGAGTTTCTCCTGGGCACGTTCGCCCTCCAGACGTCGTTCATCGCCGACAGGCTCGAGAAGAGCCTTCCGGCCATGCTGAAGGCCGCCCCGCCCGAGCTGAGGGGTAACATAGAAAGGCAGTTCTACCGCGTCGCCGAATCCGACATGGGCATGTACGCCCTCATCGACTACGTCAACTTCAAGGGCGAGGGAGTCTCGGAGTCCGAAAGATACGAGGGTCAGGGGTGGGGGCTCCTCCAGGTGCTCGCCAATATGAAAGGCACCGGGACTGGCCCCGAGGCGCTCGAGGAATTCGCACGGTCCGCGGAGTTCGTCCTCGAAAGGCGCGTGAAGAATTCCCCCCCCGAGCGTAACGAAAAGAGGTGGCTCCCCGGCTGGCGGAACAGGATCAATACCTATACCGACGAGACGCTTTACTGATATTTCGCCCCGTTCCCGATTAAGCCCGCGATAATGTTACAATATCGGTACGCCCGCCCGGACGGACGATTCACATGAAGCGGACACTTGCACTCGACGTCGGCTCGAAGACCATAGGGGTCGCGGTAAGCGACCTCCTCGGCATTACGGCCAACGGCGTGACCACGATAATGCGGAAGGATATGGAGCGCGACACTGCAGAGCTCGCGAAGATAATCGCGGAATACGAGCCGGGCGAGCTCCTCGTCGGCCTTCCGATGCGGGCCGACGGCGGAATGACCCGGAGGGGCGAGGAGATAAAGAGGTTCGCATCGACCGTCCTCGGGAAATTCGGGCTCCCCGTAAATTTCTGGGACGAGAGCTATTCCACGAAGAACGCCGAGCGGTTCCTTATAGAAGCCGACGTTTCGCGGAAGAAGCGGAAGAAGGTAATCGACAAGATGGCGGCCGTGTATATACTTGCCGAGTATCTCGAATCGAAAAGACCCACACCACCGGAGGACGACTACTAATGGCTTACGCGGACGTAAACGGCGTCAAATTATATTACGAGGTCCACGGCGAGGGATACCCCGTCATCCTCATAGGCGGCCTCGGCAGCCAGGCGCAGAGCTGGGCGACGCAGGTGCCTGTATATTCGAAGCACTTCAAGGTGGTCGTCTTCGACAACAGGGGCTCGGGGCTTTCGGACAAGCCCGGGCCGGGATACACGACGGCCGACATGGCGGACGACACGGCCGGGCTCATGGACGCGCTCGGCATCGAGCGTGCGCACGTCGTGGGAAAGTCGATGGGCGGCATGATAGGGCAGTGGCTCGCCATAAGGCATCCTCACAAGGTGAGCAGGCTCGTCATGGGGTGCTCGTCGGCGTCGCGGGACGAAGTCGGGAACGTCATACTCGATATGGGGAGAGAGATAGCATCGAAGGTCGGCATGAAGGCCGTCTGGACGATGGCCCTTTACCTAGGCTACACGAGGGGGTATATCGAGAAGAACATCTCCACGCTGAAGGCCACGATGGCCGCCATACCCGAGAGCCCGGACACGCTCCGCGGCTACATAGGGCAGAGCCGCGCGGTCGAAACGCACGACACGACGGAGCTTCTATCGGGCATAAACGCGCCGACGCTGGTGATGCTGGGGGAGACCGACCTTACGACGTCGCCGAAGAAAACGCGGGAGCTCGCATCTTCGATAAAAGGGGCGCTGCTTAAGACATTCCCCGGCGTGGGGCACGGATTCTGGAGGGAAAGGCAGGGAGAGGTGGACGAGCTCGTGCTCGAATTCCTGGGGTCGGAATCAGTTTAGATTCCTCTTGTCGAGTATGCCGCTCCGTTTTCCGGCGGTGACGGATACTATGTCGAGCCTCGTCTGGAGATCCTTTATTATTATCTCCGCCCTCTTCTCTATGCTCGGCTCTTCGAGGAGCATCTGCTTTTCGAATATGTTCGAGAATATGAGGGTGCCGAGCGCGTCCGTCAGGCAGTCGAGCGGAAGCCTCGTGTTTACGTTGATCCTGTGGGCCTTCTCCTTTTCCCCAAGCGTAAAATTCCATTTGGTCACTAGCTCTTCTATCCGCCCCCGAAGGCTCTCTTCGTTAGGCCCGTGCGCGTTTTCGAGTATATTCACCCGCGCGAGCCTGTAGGGCTTGTCCTTTACTATCTCGGTTATCCTCACCCGCTTAAGGCCATAGAGGACGATGTTTATCTTCCCGTCGGTACACGTCTCCGAGCTCACGATCCTTCCAATCCCGGCTACGTCGTAAATATCCGGATTCCCGTAGTAGCTCGACTGCCACCCCGGCTTTAAGAGCGCCATGCCGATAATCCTCTCGGATTTAATGACGTCGTTTACCATCTGTTTGTATCTCGGCTCGAAAACGTGGAGGGGGAGAAGGGTGTTGGGAAAGAAGACCACGGTCGATAACGGGAACAGGGGCACCATGCCCGAAAAATTCGAAAGATTGGAAACGTCCTTGAGATCGAGCGAAGATAAATCCATGAACCACCCTTATGCCTTGAAGCTTTCTTAGAGTATAGCATACGGGGAAGGGCTTGGTCCGCGCCGGGGGACCGGCGCAAATTCGGCATTACACTTAAGGGCGGGGCCCTGAATCCATCGAGTATCATTTATTATCTAATCCGTCTATAACGAATTGAAGGAGATACCTGAATGGGAAAAACGGTACAAATTACAGACGATAACTTCGACGACGAGGTGCTGAAATCGGGCGTGCCGGTGCTTCTCGATTTCTGGGCCGAGTGGTGCCCTCCCTGCCGGGCCATAGCGCCGGTGCTGGACGAGATAGCCGGGGATTACGAGGGCAGGATAAAGGTCGGAAAGCTGAACGTCGACGAGAACCCCTACACGGCGCAGGCCTTCGGTATCAGGAGCATACCGACGATGATACTGTTCAAGAACGGCTCCCCCGACGACAAGATAATAGGGGCCCTTCCCAAGGGGCACATAACGGAAGTCATCGAAAACAGCCTGTCGAAGGATTGAGAACGCCCTTTCGCGCCTGCGGGCCGTTTGAAGCGGCCGGGCCGTTCGGTTAGAATTCCCTTATGGCCAAGATCCGCATAACGAAGGTTTATACGAAGACCGGGGACGAGGGGCTCACGTCGCTCGTCGGCGGGGGAAGGGTGAGTAAGGCCTCTTCGAAGGTGGATGCATACGGCGACGTCGACGAGCTCAACGCCGTCCTCGGCATCGCGAGGAGGATGTCCGCCGACGAGGACATATCGGCGGCGCTGAAGGTCATACAGAACGACCTTTTCATCATCGGGGCCGAGCTCGCGAGCCCTCCCGGGTTCGAGGTCCCGCGCATAGGCGAGGACAGGATAGCGGAGCTCGAATCATCCATAGACGGGCTCCTAGAAGAGCTAAAACCCCTTAAGGAATTCATACTCCCGAGCGGGAGCGCGGGAGGGGCCTATCTCCATTTCGCGAGGACGGTCTCCAGAAGGGCCGAGAGAACGGTAGTGAAGCTCATGGAAGAGGAAGGGGTCGGGAAGAACGTCCTCGTCTATCTCAACCGGCTTTCGGACCTTCTCTTCGTAATGGCCCGGGCCGAAAACCAGCGGAGCGGATACAGCGAGACGTTCGTGGAGTTCGGAAAGAAATGAGCCAGTCCCACGGGCCCGATCACCTTATAACCAACCCCGACATAGAGGAATACATAGAATCTTTCTTTCCCCCTGCGGACGACGTCCGGAGGGAAATGGAAGAGTACGCCCGCGTGAACGGCTTCCCGATAGTCGGTCCCTCGGTCGGAAGGCTCCTTTATCAGCTTACGCTCGTATCCGGCGCAGAGGAGATTATCGAGCTCGGCTCGGGGTTCGGCTATTCCGCGTACTGGTTCGGGAAGGCGCTTTCTGCCCTCGGCCGCGGCCGCGTGATACTGACGGACGCCTCCCGGGATAACGCCGAAATGGCGAGGGATTTCCTCTCCCGCGCCGGGCTTACGGACAGGGTGGAAATAAGGGTGGGCGACGCGCTGAAAATATTCGGCGGGGAGGAAGGCCTATTCGACATCGTGTTCAACGACGTCGACAAGGAGTGGTATCCGCCCCTCGTCGGAAAGGCGTATCCGAAGCTCCGGAAGGGAGGGCTCTTTATCACGGATAACGTCCTCTGGCACGGAAGGGTGCTCTCTCCCGAAGACGACTCCCCGACCACCGGGGGCGTAAGGGAGTTTACGAAGCTCCTTTTCGCGGAGCCGGGTTTCTATACCACCATACTTCCCGTGAGGGACGGCGTAGCGGTGAGCCTCAAGCTCTGACGCGGTTTAGCGCCCCCCAAATATGAATGTAATATAATGGATGTAATATAATGGGCAGAGTAAGGATATGAATAAAGCGGTAAACCTCATGACCGACGAGCCGGAGTCGAGCAAGAGCCTCGGGGCCAGGCTCGACAGGAAGCTCGCCGAGCTCAAGGAATATCACAACAACAAGGCCAAGCGGAACAAGGCGCTTTCGGGAAGCCTGCTCGCCAAAAAACGGTCCGAGGTAATCGACAAGCTCATAAGACAGGCGCTTTCGCAGCTCGGATTCAGCGACCTTCCGAACGTAGCCGTGATCGCCCTCGGCGGGTACGGAAGGAACGAGCTCTGCCCCTATTCCGATATCGACCTCATGATCCTCTACAAGCCGCGGCACAAGGCGCCCGCCAAGGAGATCACGGAGAAGCTGCTCTATCTCCTGTGGGATTTAAAGCTCGACGTCGGCCATTCGGTGAGGACGATAGACGAGTGCATGGAGCTCTCGGAGGACGAGGATACGACCGTGCTGACCTCTCTCCTCGATTCGAGGTACGTGGCCGGGGACGAGAGGCTCTATCTCGATTTGAACAAGAGGCTCTTCTCGGGGCTTCTCCCGTCCATATCGCATAAATTCATACAACGGAAAATCGCCGAAAACGAAAGCAGGATAAACCGTTTCGGAAGGTCCGTATATCTCCTCGAACCCAATGTCAAGGAGGGCGAGGGCGGGCTCCGGGACATTCACTACGCGCTCTGGATCGCGCAGGCCAAGTTCAAGGTCAAGACCTTCCCCGAGCTCCTGCCCAAAGGGATACTCATGGAGAACGAGATCAGGATCTTCGAGAAGAGCCTCAATTTTCTTCTGCTCGTAAGGTCCGAGCTTCATTATCTCGCGGGCCGTATGGAGGACAGGCTCGGCTTCGAGTTCCAGGAAAAGATAGCGAGGTTCCTCGGTTTCAAGGACGCCGACCTGCCCGCCGTCGAGAGGTTCATGCGTATTTACTATCTCCGCGGAAACGAGCTCACCGAACAGTCGAGACGGCTCATCGAAAAGTGCGTCATGGATCAGAGGTCCGGAATAAGGGCGTCGAAGACGATATCCCTCGACAGCGGCTTTATCATACAGGGCGGGGTTCTCTCGGTCTCGAACGTGAACATATTCACGGACAACCCGGCGAACCTCATGAAGGCGTTCGAATACGCGAACAAGCACCAGGTGCGTATGAGCAATTATCTTCTGGACCTCATACGCGAGAACGTCAACAACGGCAAGATGGACGAGAAGATCAGGTCGAATCCCGAGCTGAACGCCTCTTTCCTCAGGATACTCAAGAAAGGCAAGAACGTAGCCGAAACCCTGATGGAAATGAACAGGCTTCGTTTCCTCGGCAATTATATTCCTGAATTCGGGAAGATAGTCTGCATGGTGCAGCACGACGCCTACCACGTTTATACAGTCGATGTCCATTCCATATTCATGGTGAGGGAGATCGAGAATCTCCTGAGTTACAGATACGAAAAAGAGCTTCCGCTCCTTACGAAGACGGCGGAGTCGCTCGTAAACAGGCACGTCCTTTACCTTGCCTGCCTCTTTCACGACATGGGTAAGGGCGAGGGCAAGGGGCACGCCGAAAAGGGCGCCGCTATGATCCCCAGGATAGCGAAACGGATGGGGCTCAACGACGGGGAAAGAAAGCAGCTCGAATTCCTGGTGAAGAACCATCTTATAATGTCTCATTTCTCGCAGCGAAGGGACATACACGACTACAGCCTGATAGTACGCTTCGCAAAGTCGGTGAAGACCCTCGAAACCCTCTCGCTCCTCTATCTCCTGACCTATGCCGACATCAAATCCGTCGGGCCCGACGTCTGGACCAACTGGAAGGGGATGCTCCTTAAGGAGCTTTTCATAAGGACGGCCAAGGTCCTCGAAAGGGGAGTGCTCAAGGTCGAAGACCCTCTGGCAAGACAGGAGAGGATCATCGGAGAGGTTATCAAGATAACGGGCCCCAGGATTTCGAGGAAGAAAGCGGGCGAGATATTAAAGGCCATGCCCGAGTCTTATTTCCTGGGGTTTTCGGCCCATAAAATAGCATACCATCTCGGCCTTATCGCCAAGTACAAGGGCGCGGTCGGCATGGACATCCTGTTCTTCCCCGAAGAGGATTACAACGAGTTTACATACTGGGGCTTCGACGAGCCCGGCATATTCTCGCGCCTCTGCGGCGTCATAAGGGCTTCGGGCTTTAACATACTCGGGGCGAGGATCACGACGAGGAGCGACGGCAGGATACTCGACGTTTTCTATTTGAACCGCCTCGGCTCGTCGGTCGGTGTCGACGACGAGGCGTGGCTCAGGCTCCGGGACAACATGAGCCGCGTGCTCGCGAAGGAGATCGACGTCGGCGAGCTCGTCGCGAAGAGGAAGCTCGAAAAACCCCTCTACGGCAAGGCCATACCGCAGAAATACCCGTCGAGGGTTATGCTCGACAACGAATCCTCGGACGCGGCGACAGTGATCGACATTTACACATACGACAGGTCCGGGCTCCTTTACGACATAACGAAGACCATCAAGGACCTGGGTCTCTCGATCGAATACGCTAAAATTTCGACCAAGGTCGACCAGGTGGTCGATGCGTTTTACGTCGTGGACATGAACCGGAAGAAGATAACCGACCCCGACAGGATCGCCGAGATAAAAGCGGCGCTCCTCGAATCCATAGGTCCGGGCCAGGGCTGAGTCTCCCGATGACGAAGGTAACATCATATGAGCGATAAAGATGCCGGCGGGACTACGCCCGCTGAAATGTATTCCGACTTTCTAATCATAGGCAGCGGCCTTGCCGGGCTCTACGCAGCCCTTTACGCGGCCGGTTTCGGGAGCGTAACGCTCCTTACGAAGTCCACGGTAGAGGAAAGTAACTCCTACTGGGCGCAGGGGGGCATAGCCGCCGTCGTCGATCCCGACGACTCGGCCTGGTTTCACATAGAGGACACCATGCGCGCCGGGAGGGGGCTCAACAACCCCGGGGCCGTCGAGGTGCTCGTCAACGAAGGGCGTGAGCGCGTTATAGAGCTCATAGAAAAGGGGATGAAGTTCGATTCGTCCGAGACGGGGCTCGAGCTCGGCCTCGAGGGCGGCCACACGAAGCGGCGCGTCCTGCACGCCGGCGGGAGCTCGACGGGCAGGGAGATGGTTAAATTCCTGATAGCCGCCGTCGAGAAGAACCCATCGATAAAGAAATTCGAGAGCACGGGCGTCGTCGAGCTCCTTTCGGACGGTATATCGTGCTCGGGCGCGTTGGCGCTGGGGAGCGGGTTCGAGCCGATACGGTTCCTCGCGAAATCGACGATACTGGCCACCGGCGGGGCGTCTGCTCTCTTTGAAAGGACGACGAACCCCGAGAGCTCGACGGGCGAGGGCATTGCGCTTGCCTTCAGGGCCGGGGCGGCGATCTCGGACATGGAGTTCCTCCAGTTCCACCCGACGGCGTTTTACAACGAGAACGGGGCGAGCTTCCTCATAACCGAGGCCCTCAGGGGCGAAGGGGCGTATCTCCTCGGGTGCACGGGCGAGAGGTTCATGTATAAATACAGCGACCTCGGCGAGCTCGCGCCGAGGGATATCGTATCCCGCGCCATATCTATCGAAATAGAAAAGTCCGGCAGGAATTTCGTCTACCTCGACATGCGTCACCTGGATTCCGCCTACCTCAAATCCCGCTTCGCCAACATATACGAGGCCTGCCTCGCGGCGGGGGTAGACATGACCGGGGATCCTGTGCGCGTCGCCCCGGCGGCGCATTACATGATAGGCGGGGTGAAAACGGGGCTCATGGGCGAGACGAGTATAAAGGGCCTTTTCGCCTGCGGCGAGGTCGCGTCGACGGGGGTCCACGGGGCGAACCGGCTCGCCAGCAACTCCCTTCTCGAATGCGTCGTATTCGGAAAACGGGCCGTCGACGGGGCCGTCGATTACGACGGCGCGGGGTTCGATCCTTCGTCGAGGCCGAGCGGCCCCGTGGCGCATAACCCTGCCGAGGCCGAGAAGAAGGTCTTCGGGGAGCTCAAGGCCTCGGCTGCACGGATCATGAACCGGAGCGTAGGGATAGTAAGGAGCGGGGAAGGGCTCGCGGCGGCCGGACGAGATCTCGACGGCATTACACCCCTTCTTGAGAAGCTCTCAGGTTATTATAAACTCAAGATGGAAATGATACTCGAGGTGTGCGGCTTCATAACCGCCTTTTCTCTCATGAGAGAAGAGTCCCGCGGGGTCCACATCCGGGAGGACTTCCCGGAAGAAGACCCTTCGTGGAGAAAGCACATAGTGATGAGAAAGGGCGGCGAGCCCGGGCTCGTACCGGTCGAAGAGTAAGGAGAACGCAGAAGAAAAGATGAGGAAAGCAGAGCTCGATTTTACACGTGTCGACAGGCTTATAGAATACGCGCTCAGGGAAGACATAGGAGACGGCGACATCAAGACGAACGCCCTCGCGGATGAAGGCGACGACAGTAACGCCGTTATACGCGCCAAGGCGCGCGGCATAGTCGCGGGGCTTCCGATAGCGAAGAGGGTATTTCAGAAGCTCGACCATACGGTCGTATGCGTCGATAACGTGAACGACGGCGACGAGATAAAGGCGGGGAACGTCCTCTGCGAGATAAACGGCTCGACGAGGGCGCTTCTCTCCGGTGAGCGGCTCGCGCTCAACATAATGCAGCGCCTCTCCGGTATAGCGACGCTGACCGCAAAGTACGTAAAGGCCGTCGATGGGCTCCCCGTGAAGGTGCTGGATACGAGAAAGACCGTGCCCGGCTTAAGGGTGCTGGATAAGTACGCGGTCGCCGTGGGGGGGGGATTCAACCACCGCTTCGGGCTCTATGACGGGATTCTCATAAAGGACAACCACATCAGGATGGCCGGCGGTATCTCGAACGCCGTCCAGATAATGCGGAAGAAATACAGGAATAAGTTCAAGGTAGAGGTCGAGGCCTCGAATCTCGAAGAGGTAAAGGAGGCCCTTATCTCCGGGGCCGACATCATAATGCTCGATAATATGAATGTCGAGCAGATGGAAAAAGCGGTAAGGCTCATCGACAGGGCCGCGCTGGTCGAGGCTTCGGGCGGGATTACGCTCAGAAATATAAGGGAAGTCGCAGAAACGGGGGTCGATTTCATCTCCATCGGCGCCGTCACGCACTCCCCCCCGGCTTTAGATATAGGTCTCTATCTGGTATAATTAACTTCTCCAGTGCATAAGAAGCTTGAGGAAGGAATGACCGAGCGCAAGAGCGTTGCGGAGAAGATAGATTTTCTCAGGAAAGAGAAAAATGCTGTCATCCTGGCGCACAATTATCAGATCCCCGAGGTGCAGGATATAGCCGATTTCACCGGCGATTCCCTCTCCCTCTCGCAGATGGCGGCCACGACCGAGGCGGATGTTATCGTCTTTTGCGGCGTTAACTTCATGGCCGAGACCGCTTCCATCATCTCCCCCGAAAAGAAGGTGCTCATCCCTGACCTCGAGGCGGGGTGTACGCTCGCCGACGCCATAACGGCCGATCAGCTCCGGGCATGGAAGAGCGAGCACCCGGGCGCGGTCGTCGTTTCGTACATCAACACGACCGCCGAGGTAAAGGCCGAGAGCGATTATTGCTGCACGTCTTCGACCGCCATAAAGGTCGTGCAGTCCATACCCGAAGACAAGGAAATACTCTTCCTCCCCGATATGTTCCTCGGCGCCTATGCCGCCAGGGTCACAGGACGTAAGCTCCACATATGGCCGGGCGAGTGTCACGTGCACGCCGGCATAAGGACCCGGGACCTCGAGGAGATGGAGAGCCATCACCCCGGGGCGGAGATGATAGTTCACCCCGAATGCGGGTGCACGACGAGCCTCATGTACGAGAGCATGAACGTCTCCGCCAATGGCAACGGCAATGGTAACGGCAACGGACACGTCAAGTTCCTGTCCACTGGCGGTATGATAAAGCACGCCGTGACTTCCGATGCAAAGGAGTTCGTCATCGCTACCGAAACCGGGATGCTCCACCCTCTTCGTAAAGCCAATCCGGACAAGACGTTTTACCCGGCGAGGGAAGACGCCGTCTGCAGGTTCATGAAGATGATAACGCTGGACAAGGTTTTAAAGTCCCTCGAAGAAGATATCTTCGAGGTAAGGGTCCCCGAGGCCACCGCGAGGCTGGCCAAAAAATCCATAGACAGGATGCTGGAAATAACCGTTTAGTATCCTTCCGCAAGGCCGCCCGGCCTTCTCGGGTCGGAAGCGCCGTAAAGGAATTCCCCTTTTTTCATGATGCTCTGGGCGCTCCCCATCGTGTTGCTCGTGTCGATCGTGTAGCCCCTTTCCGTCAAAAGGCGCAGCGTATCCCCCGAGATGCCCCTTTCGACGCGGAGCTTGTCGGGCAGCCACTGGTGGTGCACCCTCGGCGCGTTTGTCGCCTCCGAGATATTCATCCCGAAGTCTATAACGTTCGTGATTATCTGGAGGACCGTAGTTATGATGAGGCTTCCGCCGGGGCTCCCCGTGGCCAGGAACGGCTCGCCGTCTTTTAAAACTACGGTCGGCGTCATCGAGCTCAGCATCCTCTTTTCGGGCTCGGGGGCGTTGGCCTGCCCGCCCAAGAGGCCGTAGGCGTTGGGCTCGCCCGGCTTCATGGAGAAATCGTCCATCTCGTTATTGAGGAGTATCCCCGTCCCGGGGACGGTTATCTTCGAGCCGTAATCGAAGTTGAGCGTATAGGTGTTGGAGACCATGTTGCCGGCCGAATCGACGACTGAGAAGTGGGTCGTATTCCGTCCTTCTCCAGGGGGCATTTTGCCGGGCTTTACGAGGACGGACGGCGTAACCCTTCCGGGGGACATTCTCTTTCTGAGCTTTTCGGCGTACTCCTTAGACGTGAGCGCTTCGACCGGCACTTTCTTGAAGTCCGGGTCGCCGAGATGCTCCGAGCGGTCGGCGTAGGCGAACTTCATCGCCTCGGCCATGAGGTTTATGGTCCTCGCGGTGTTGTGACCGTATTCGCCGAGGGGGAACCCCTCCAGCACGTTCAGCATTTCTATAAGATGCACGCCGCCCGAGCTCGGGGGAGGCATCGAGTAAATCTCGTACCCCCTGTACGTCCCGCGGACGGGCTCTCTCAGGGCGGCGCTGTACTCCTCCAGGTCCTTTTCCGTTATCAGCCCGCCCCTCTCCTTCATGAACCGGGCGATTTTGACGGCTATCTCGCCTTCGTAAAACGCATTGGAGCCGTTCTCGGAAATGAGCTTTAAAGTCTCCGCGAGGTCTTTCTGCACCAGGATCTCCCCCGGCGCGTAGGCCTCGCCCCCTTCCTTGAAGAACACCCTCATGCTCTCGGGCTCTTTTTCCATGCGGAGCCTGGCGTCGTTAAGCGACGCCGCGAGCCCTTCGCTCACCGGAAAGCCGTTCTCGGCGAGCTCTATCGCCGGGCGCATCGCCCGTTCGAGCGGTATAGTGCCGTATTTTTCGAGCGCGAGCGCAAGCCCCGCGACTGTCCCCGGGACCCCGGCCGACAGCACGCTGTACCGGGATTTCTCCGTATCGACGTTGCCGTCCTCGTCGAGGAACGTGCGTGCGGTCACGGCGAGCGGGGCCTTCTCCCTGTAGTCTATAGCCACGGCCTCGCCCTTTTCCGCCATTCGCACGAGCATGAATCCGCCGCCGCCGATGTTACCGGCGCGGGGGAACGTCACGGCAAGGACGAAGCCGACCGTCACGGCGGCGTCTACGGCGTTCCCGCCTTCCTTCAGGACATTGAGCCCGGCCTCGGTCGCGTGCTTCTCCTCGGACACGACCATTCCGTTCCGGGCGTAGACGGGGTGGAATATAGCTTCGCGGGCGGGCCCCGGAAGGTCCGCGGCGCGGAGGCTCGCCGTCACGGGCGATATGAACGCCGTGAGCAGGGCCGCTACGAGAAGCGCGGCGCATAAAGTGAGCGAATCCCTTTTGAAGTAGTTCAAGAGCTTGAACTTATTCTAAAGGGCCGGGGGGCCGGGGGCAAGTGAAAGGCGGAACCCTTCCGTATCCCGGGCGGCCCGGGTTTTTAACAGCCGGTTTTATTCGTATTATCCGCGATCGCGTCAGGAGTTCATCATGTTGAAGAACTCTTTGTTCGACTTCGTGCCGCTCATCTTATCGAGCAGGAACTCCATCGCCTCGACGGTGTTCATCGGGCTCAGCACCTTTCTCAGGAGCCATACCTTGTTGAGTGTGTCCGCGTCGAGAAGTAGCTCTTCCTTCCTCGTGCCGGAGCGCTGGAGGTCGATGGCCGGGAAGACCCTCTTGTCGGCGAGCCTCCTGTCGAGGTAGGCCTCCATGTTGCCCGTGCCCTTGAACTCTTCGAAGATGACCTCGTCCATCCGGCTGCCCGTGTCGATGAGGGCCGTCGCGATGATTGTGAGGCTCCCGCCTTCTTCGGTGTTCCTCGCGGCGCCGAAGAACCTCTTCGGCCTCTGGAGGGCGTTGGCCTCCATACCGCCCGAGAGCACCCTTCCGCTGGCGGGGGTTACGGTGTTGCTGGCGCGTGCGAGACGCGTGAGACTGTCGAGAAGAATGACGACGTCCTTACCGTGCTCGACGAGCCTCTTGGCCTTTTCGAGGACCATGTCGGCGACCTGTATGTGGCGCTGCGGCGGCTCGTCGAAAGTCGAGCTCACGACCTCGCCGTTTACTGACCTGTCCATGTCCGTGACCTCTTCGGGGCGCTCGTCTATGAGGAGGACTATCAGCATTATTTCGGGGTGATTCTGTGTTATTGCGTTCGCTATTCTCTGGAGGAGTATCGTCTTACCGGTCCTCGGCTGCGCGACTATGAGACCCCTCTGCCCCTTGCCTATGGGGATGAAAAGATCGAGAACGCGGCTGCAGAATTCGTTGGGATCGTGCTCCAGTACTATCTTCTCCTCGGGGTGAAGGGGGACGCGGTTTTCGAACGCGACGCGCTCCCTGCAGGCCTCGGGCGAGTCGAAGTTGACCTCTTCTATCTTGAGGAGCGCGAGGTTCTTCTCGCCCTCTCTCGGGAGACGAACCTGCCCGCCCACGGTGTCGCCCGTCTTCAGGTTAAAGGACCTTATCTGCGATTTCGATACGTAGATGTCGTCCGGGCCGGGAAGGTAGCTGTACTTAGGCGAGCGGAGGAAACCGTATCCCTCGGAGAGGATTTCGAGTACGCCCTCGGCGTATATCACACCCTCTTTTTCGCTCTGTGCCTTGAGTATCGCGTAGATGATATCCTGCTTGGTCATGCGGGAGGTCTCTTCGATTTCGAGGTCCCTCGCCATCTTCATGAGCTCTACGTTCTTCTTGTTTCTTATGTCGTTTAGATTAAGGAAATGTGCTTCCTGGATGGTTTCTTTATCCTCGGACTTTTCCCGTAATTTGGTTGCTCTAGCCATATGTTCCTGGTCCTTGCCCTCGTGTGATTTTTTAGGAGTTTAATGCAAATGTCTCGCTACGAATGTACGGAAATGAGTGTCAGTTCTCTTTGAGTTGCGATAAAAGTTTCAGACATCTTTATTATGCACGTTAAACGAGTAATTTGTCAAGTGAGTATTTTCGGGAATAATAACGCTCCGGCGTCTGCAGGGTTCCGGGGCTGCTTAAACAAAGGGACTCCTTTATGCTATAATGAACTTGCCGACCGGGGGGCGCATTATCCGGCCATCGATAAAAAGATATGAGCAAGAGGGACTTATGACAAGGACATTTAACGTATTGACGTGGCTCGCCATTCTGCCGCTGGCCGTTTTCGCAGCCGGCGCGCTTTGCTTTGCGGCCGGCCCGGGGGCCCTCCGCCAGGCAGGCGCGGAGGGACTCGTCCTGGCCCAGGCGGGCGACGATGCAGACGACGGACCCGGCTCGGTGTCGGGCCCGCAGTATACGGAAATCGAGTTCACGTCTCTCGGCGGCGAGATTTACGTGAACCCTCTTTACACGGGGAAAATCACGTCCGTACGGACGATAAACGAAAGCGGGCTTCTGGGACAGAAGGTGGACATAGAGGTAAGGGCCATGACGGGCGGCTGGAGGAAGTTCAGCCTTCCCGCGGCGGCGTCCGGCTCCTACGGCGTCATAGTTTCGGGAGCGAACGGCATACTCAAGATCTCCAGGCCCGGGGCACCGCCCCCCGCCTCTTCCGGCGAGCTCGGCACCATAAAGAAAGTGCTCATCGAATTCGGGTACCTGAACACGACTTTGACCTTCCCCTCACAGAACGTTCTCGAGCCCGACAAGTACGAGATAGGAATCCTGAACACGACGGACAACGGCTTTATAAACGGGAACATCATAGCCATGAAGTCCGACCAGGCGGCGGTCGAGTTCATCGACCTTCCCGGAAGCGTGGTCGATTCCTCCGGGAATATGAGGGCGAGCCTCAAGAAGCCGGGCGGAACGTTCTTTAACTCGGACATCCCGGCGTGGGGATACAATATAATAGTTCCCGAGACGGACATAGGCTCCCCCGCGCCTATAACGGCCGAGGTCTTCGGGCTTCCGGACGACGCCGAGATCAGGTTCGACTTCAGCTCCCTTTCGGGGCAGGTGATAGACCCTTCGACGAAGATTCTTACCGTGGGCGAGATAAACAAGGGCGCCACCGTATCGACCATAACGACGAAAATCGGCGGGGCGCAGCCCCTTACGGTTACGGTGAGGAGGGTGAAGTAACGGTCCGCTCCGCCCTTGCCAGTTTCCGCCGGATATTATAAAATCTTATGGATAGCGTTAATATCTTCATTAAATCTGGATACTTGGACGCGAGGTGAACCGCCATGTCAGGACATTCAAAGTGGGCTAATATCAAACATAGAAAGGCTGCGGTCGACGCAAAGAGGGGCAAGGCGTTTACGAAGCTCATACGCGAGCTCACGGTTGCGGCGAAGCAGGGCGGCGGCGACCAGGAGGCCAACCCGAGGCTGAGAACGGCGATTGCCGCCGCCAAGAACCAGAACATGCCCAACGACACCATAGACCGCGCCATCAAGCGCGGCACGGGCGAGATAGGCGGGGACGACTACCAGGAGCTTTCCTACGAGGGGTACGGCCCGGGCGGGAGCGCCGTGCTCGTTCAGGCGCTTACGGATAACAGGAACAGGACCGTATCCGACATAAGGCGCATATTCACCAAGCACGGCGGGAGCCTCGGCGAGAACGGCTGCGTTTCGTGGATGTTCCACATGAAGGGGCGCATCGCTTTCGAGAAGGATAAGGCGGACGAAGACCGCATCATCGAGATAGCGCTCGAAGCAGGCGCCGAGGACGTGGTAACGGAAGAGAGCGAGCTCGTGGTGATCACGCCGCCCGAGGAGCTCGAGACGGTAAAGTCGGCCATAGACGGCGCCGGCCTTAAATACGAGAACGCCGAAGTGACGATGATCCCGCAGAACAGCGTCAAGATAGAGGGCAAGGAGGCCGAGCACATGATCCGTCTCATGGAAGCCCTCGAAGACAGCGACGACGTTCAGAACGTCTATTCCAACTTCGACGTCTCAGAAGAGCTCATGATGAGCCTTGCATCGTAAAATGAGGGTTATAGGAATCGACCCCGGCTCCAGGGTTTGCGGGTACGGGGTTCTGGAGTCCGTAAACGGCGGGGTGGCGCACATCGCAAGCGGCTGCATAACGGCCTCCCCCGGGCTCCCGGTTTCCAAAAGGCTTTCCATAATATACGACGGGCTTCTCGGCATAATAAAAAGCCACTCCCCGCTCATAATGTCTGTCGAGAGCATGTTCTTTTCGAAAAATGCGCGGAGCGCGATTACGCTCGGCGAGGCGAGGGGCATAGCGCTGCTCGCGGCGTCCAATTCCGGCCTCGACGTCTGCGAATACTCTCCGACCAGGGTAAAGCTCGCGCTGACGGGGCGCGGGCGCGCCACGAAGTCGGACGTAAGGCGCATGATAACGATGCTGCTCGACGTCCCGGAATTCGAATCCGATGACGCCTCGGACGCTGTGGCTATAGCGCTCTGCCACATTCATCTTTCGCGCATCGAGCAGAAGCTCGGAAAGGAATTCCTCCAGCCCCGGAGGAAGAGGAGACGCTTTACACTCGATGATATTTCTTCTTAGGGGAAAGATCGCCGAAAAGCCGCTCGGCCGCGTGGTAATAGACGTAAACGGCGTCGGCTACGGGGTGACTGTACCGCTTTCGACGTACTACAGGCTCGGCGCGGTCGGCGAGGAGGCCGAGCTCAGGATACACACGAGCGTCAAGGACACCGCTATAGAGCTCTTCGGCTTTCTGTCCGAGGACGAGAGGGCCGTTTTCACGCTCCTTATCGGCGTCGCCGGCGTCGGACCCAGGCTCGCGACTAATATACTGTCCAACATCTCCCCCTCCGAATTCGTCTCCGCCGTTTCGTCGGGCGAGCTCGCCAGGAAGAAGATACCCGGCATAGGGCCCAAGCTCGCATCGCGCCTGGTCACCGAGCTCAAGGATAAAATCTCCGCGCTCGGGATCGCGGCCGAAGGCCCGGGCGAGGCCGGGATGCTCGAGGACGTCGTATCCGCGCTCCTCAACGTCGGGTACAAGAAGGCCGAAATAGACGAGCGCCTATCCGAGATAGAAGAGGTCTGCGCCGGCGAGCCCGAGATGGAATACGCCCTCCGTCAGACACTCCGCATCATGAAAAAGATGTGAGCCGCGCCGGGTCTCTTTCCCCACGCTACGGAAGTCGTTTATAATAAACCCAGCTACCGGAGGAGACTGTAAATGCCCGAGAGAGTTCTAAGCCCGGGGGACCGCGAGGAAGAGTCCCTGTTCGAGGTCAATCTTAGACCCGAGCGGCTCTCGGAGTATCTCGGCCAGTCCAGGGCGAAGGAAAAGATAGGCATATTCATCGAGGCCGCCCGGAGGAGGAAAGAGGCCCTCGATCACGTCCTCCTTTACGGTCCGCCCGGGCTCGGGAAGACGACGCTTGCACACATCGTTTCCAACGAGCTCGGCGTCAGGATTCATTCGACCTCCGGCCCCGTCGTCGAAAGGGTAGGCGACCTCGCCTCCATACTAACGAACCTCGAAGAGAAGGACGTCCTCTTCATCGACGAAATACACCGTCTTAACCGCATAGTCGAGGAATACCTATACTCGGCGATGGAGGACTACAAGATAGACATTATGATAGGAGAGGGGCCGACGGCGAAGTCGATGAAAGTCGGGGTAAGCAGGTTCACTCTCATAGGCGCGACGACGAGAACGGGGCTCCTCACGTCACCGCTAAGGTCCCGCTTCGGCGTGGACCTCAGGCTCGATTACTACACCGGGGACGAAATAAAGGGCATACTCGCCCGCTCGGCGCACATACTCGGCGTAGGGATAACCAAAGACGGCATGGCCGAGCTCGCCTGCCGCGCCAGGGGGACGCCGCGTATAGCGAACAGGCTCTTAAAGAGGGTGAGGGACTTCGCCGAGGTAAGGGCCGACGGCGTCATAGACGGCGGCGTAGCGTCCGCCGCGCTCGAAATGCTCGAAGTCGATGCGCTCGGGCTCGACGGGCTCGACAGGGCGATACTGGGGGCGATTATAACGAAGTTCGGCGGCGGCCCGGTCGGCATCGAATCCATAGCCGCGGCCGTGAGCGAGGACAGGGACACGCTCGAAGACGTCTACGAGCCGTTCCTCATACGCGAAGGTCTCATCGTCAAGACACCGCGCGGGAGGACGGCGACCCCGCTCGCCTACAAGCATCTCGATTTCCCCATGCCGCGCATGCAGAAGGGGCTCTTTTCGGAATAGCTACTTCGTCGAGAGGGGTATCTCCCTTATGAACTCGTCCCAGTGCCCCTCGGTTATGAGGTCTATCTCCTTTCTGGGCGCAGCGTACCCGCCCTCCCCGGGGAAGAGCGAATCGTAAACCTCGTCCCTCAGGCCGAGCCACTTGTCTATCGATCCGTAATCCTTGAATTTTACTACGGTCTTGTACGTCCAGAGCGGGCTCAGCGTGTGGACCCTCTGGGAATAGAGCCTGAATTCGTCCACTATGACGCCGCGTTTCTGCATCTCGCTCCAGAAGGGGTAGAGCTTTTCCCTGTAGACCTCGAGGAATTTATCCGTGTTTTCGGGCTTTACGACGTAGAAGCTCTCCTCCGTGACTATCTTGTACCTGTCCTGTGCATGTGCCGGGATTGCGGCCGATACGCACAGAAGGGCTACGAGCAGCGCCGCGTAAAATCTCGATGGCATAAACATGTCTTACCTCCGCCGGGTAAAAGTCCGGGGGCCCGGACGTTTTTAGAGACTATCGTACATTTTGGGTCGAAAATCAAATGAATGCGTCTTTACAAACGGAATATCATTTGATTTTGGTATTCAGGTATGGAAAACTTAATTTGAAATCTTAAATGCGCCACGGTCGTACTTACAATCAAAGACGTTGATTCTCTATTCACTACCAAATCCATCATTTC
>JADLGH010000059.1 GCA_020849425.1 Candidatus Dadabacteria bacterium | reverse complement strand
ATTTGATTGAAGAGCACCCCTATACCCTCATCCCAATCCACCATATTGCAAGCTGCGTAAGCAGCGAAGCAATACATTCCCGGGCCGTCAAAATTCGCGCACGCCACGCGTGCAGGAATTCGACGTAGCTGACTTGGAAATCCATAGCACCGCTCGGTCGTCTATCCCTTTTAACCACCTGACTTGCCCCGCAGAAGACATCGAGTGCATGAGCGTTAAAAATCCGACTTGGGGCTGTGGGCCGGTGGAGGATTTAGCGAAGGAACGATGATTTTTAGGCGGGCCACGCCCGCAGGATATCGAAGTAGCAGCGCTCGGCTATTACCACCCGACGCGCTTCAGGTGGTCTTAGCAACTATCACGCTATGCCGAAAACGACACTACGTGTCCGGCCCGTGACTTTTGCTACTTTTGGTCAGTCAAAAGTAGAAACCCTTTCTCCATATCTACCAGCTACTACAGACCGTCCCCCACAAGGCCGCCAACCCCGCAGCCTCTACCAGCTTTCGAAGTAGCAGCATTACGCCATTACAACCAGCCGCGCTTGAGGTAGTCCCGACGCCTCCTGCGCTACGTCGTAAATCACACTTCATGTGTGTCATTCTCAACGATTTCGAGTGAGCGAGGAATTGGACGCCCTCCGCCGGTTGCAAGAAAGCATATCTGGTGCTGCTCGGAAATACCTCAAATTAAAATAGTGAGAAACCTATCTTTTTCCCTCTATTTCACCAGCTTCGAAACCGCCTTGAACTCGTCCGTCCCCGCCCTCTCCAAAAGCATGAACAGAAACGCCTCGGTCGTGCCCACGGTAGCCCCCGCCTTCCCCATGAGGTCGAGCCCCTTCTGCCAGTCGAGGTCGTTCCTCGACACCACCGCATCGGCAGGCACGTACACGTTATACCCCTCGTTCACCAGGTCTACGGCCGTCTGAAGCACGCAAACGTGCGTCTCCGTACCTGCCAGGATATAAGAGCTCCTGCCCAGCTCCTTCACGGCGTCGCCGAACTCCTCCGCCCTCGCGCAGCTGAACACCACCTTTTCAATCGGCTTCACGCCCTCGCCGAGCGAATCCGTCACGTCCTCTATGGTCGGCCCGAGTCCCTTCGGATACTGCTCCGTCGCAAGCACCGGGATACCCAGCACCTTCGCGGCTTCTATGAGCACCCGGACATTCCTCACAGCGACGCGGGAGTGAATGTCCGGCATCGCCGACATAAGCCTCTCCTGCATGTCGATGACTACCAGAACCGTGTCTTCCCTCTTCAAAAAATCCATGAGATTTCTCCTTCGGCGGGGTTAATTTGTATCCTTCCCAATCTTACTACGGAAAAGAAATTTTACAAAGCCGCCCGGGTCCGATTCGTTTCGACCGGGGCGGCCGTCTTCGACTCGTGATGTTTATTCGCGCTGGAAATTCGGCGGGCTCACTCTCCCACATTAAACGGCGCAGGCTCCAGCACGGCGACGCAGGACGTGTCCGGCGCTTCAGGATCGGCCAGGAAGGAAGCGAACACCTCCTGTGCGCAGCCGTTCGACTGGATCACGGCATGCCCCACCCCGGCGAATGCCAGCACGATGGAGTTCGTGAGCGGGCCGGCGCCTTCCACACCCGTGCTCGGCGGCGTAACGGCGTCGAATGTGCCCGATACGACCAGCGCCGGTATGTCGCTCCCCGTGGCGGTGCGAAGGGCCTTGGGCGTCTTGGGGATATCCCAGATTTCGCAGTCGTCGAGCGCATAGGTGAAGTGCAGGGCAGGCGCGAGCACCGTGTCCGGATAGTCCGGGAAGGCCAGCCGCCCCAGCGCCAGCACGTTCTCTTCGCTGTCTTCGGCCATGTATCCGCTGCAAAGCATACCGAATGTCATGCCATAGGCGAGTACGTCGGGAGGGGTAAACGCTGGTACGGCGCGGGTCCTGGCTATATTCTCCGGCTGTCCGTTGTCGAGCTCGTCGATCCACGCGGGCACGTTCGGGAAGCTCCGGGTATTGAAGGTGTTGTCTATTATCCCGTTCACTAACGCCCCCCCGTCGAGCAAGACGTCCACCGGCGGGTCGCCCGGTGAAACCTCCACGCTCGCTGTAACCGGATCCGCCTCGAGCTCGTTCACGAGCCGGGTGAACGTCCCGGCGAGGTCGGGATATGCGGCGGCGCACGCGGGCTGCGCCTCGCATGCGGCAAAAAAGTTGTCGAGGCCCTCCTTGGCGTTGGGCGCCATCAAGGCGGCCATCGTGGCGTCATCGAGGGGCTCCACGGAATCGAGCGTCACGGTGCGGATGCCCTCGGGATGCTGGTATATGAGCGTCTGTGCAAGGTAGGTGCCGTACGAAACCCCTAACACGTTCCATTCCGCGATACCGAGCGCCCTCCGGAGGTCGGCGAAATCGGCGGCGTTTTCGACCGTGTTGTAGGCGCTTATATCTATCCCGCTCCCGGACAGGCGAAGAAAGCAGGCCTCCGACGCGGCGTCGTGTGCATCCCGGTTCTCCCGGGAGTCCACCGGGAAGTTGAGGCTCTCTATATAGTATTCATCCAGCTCCGGGCACATCAGCTCGGGGTCTGAGAACACCGTCCCGCGCTGGCTCATGAGTACGAGATCGCGGTCCCGGTTCACGCCGGCTGCCGTGAGCGAATCGACTTCAATCAGTGCGCTCCCGCCGGGGCCGCCGGCCAGGAACACGACCGGATCGGGAAGAGGCGGCTGATTCACGGACGGCACTATGATGACGGCAAGACGGATGGAGCGCCCGGTCCGCTCGGCGCGGTTCTCGGGCACGAACAGAAAGCCGCACCGCGAAACTGCGATATCTTCCGGCGTGGGCAGCCCCTTCTCCCCGTACGGCACCACCTCGGAGCAATCCGCATCCTCGAACCTCGGCAGATTCTCGTCGTTATTATTGTCGCTACAGCCCGCCGCGCCTGCCAGTAGCAGCATGGCGAAAATCACGGCGGCCGTCCTCCTGAATTCGATTACCTTGCGTAAATGCATGGCCCCTCCTCATTTTGCTTGTTTGCCTGCTCACGCGTCACCGTCCGTTTTTTCCACCCGGTGCGGGGGCCGCCAGCGGCGACAGCTCGTATATCTGATCGAGCACGTTCACCATCAATGTATTGGCCGGCTGCTGTCCGTCGAGCGATACGGCCAGACTGGTCCATATTACGAGCGTCGTCCGGTTGGCCGGGTCGTAGCTGATTTTCGAGTTATAGCCCACGGTCTCTCCGCCGTGAAAATAAATCGTGTTCGGTCCCCAGCTCAGCCGGACTATGCCGTAACCATACTGCTGCCCGTCGGGCTTGTCCGGGTCCTGGGGCTTAAAGCCGCCTAACCATTTGCGCTGATACTCCGCGTCGAGCACCTTTCCCGAAACCAGCGCCTCGATCCACGTGGCCATGTCGTTCGCGGTCGAGATTACGCCCCCGGCCGCCCAGGCGAAGGAATGGTTAAGGCCGGTGAAATCCTTGGGCTTGAGTGTGCCTGCCCGGGCCGCGGCCACGATGTCGGGCGGGTAGGGCGCGTCGTCCGTCAATACGGCCGCGACGCTCCCGTACCCGTAGCCGTGAGTGTAGGGCTCTGGAATGGCGGTGTCGGCGCTTTCGGGCAGGTAGGTTTGCTTCATGCCGAGCGGCTCGAACAGCCTCTCCTTCATCACTTCCGCGAGCGGCTTGCCGTTCAGCTTCTCGACGATGAGACCGAGCAGCGCGTAGTTGGTGTTGTTGTACTCGTACTCCGCTCCCGGCTGAAAACCGGGCGGGCGCTTGAACGCTATCGCCAGGAGCTCGGCCGGTGTCCGGGCCCTGGCCGGGTCCCGGTCCATGCTCTCCGATAATTCGGGGGCGGCGGTGTAATTGTAGAGCCCGCTCCGCATTTCCAAAAGCTCGGCGATGGTTATCTTGTCGCCGTTGGGCACGCCGGGGACGTACTTCGACACGGGATCGTCGAGACGGAGCTTCCCTTCCTCCGCCAGCAGCATGATCAAAGCGGCCGTTATCGTCTTCGTATTCGAGGCGATCCTGAAATGGGTGTCGGCGGTCGGCGGGCTTGCAGCGCCCAGCTCCGTCGTGCCGTAGGAAACAGTGAAATCGCCCTCCGGCGTCCGGAGGAGTACGAGTGCGCCCGGCGCCATGAGCTCCGTGGCGGTCTTGTCCACCATCGCCTGAAGAGCGGCCCTGTCGATCTTCTTGAGTGTCGAAGGGGCTTTCGTGGAACCGTCGTTAAGGCCGTCGCCGTTCGCGGGTGATGGTGCGGGCGCTGCCGCGCTGGATACGGCGGCGCACACTGCAATCAGTAGTGCCGCGAGAACAAGCGCTCCCGGTTTTAAACCCCTCTCCACCCCGGCCGCAGTTTTTACGCCGGGCTCCGCCACTATTCGCGTAAGCATGGTTTCCTCCCCACTGGTTGTTTGTCACTGGTTGTTTGTCCGGGTGCGCATCACTGCCTGTTTTTCTTTTATGATGAGGAGGAAGCTCCAGTCTGGTTTCCGGCAGCGACGAAACCGGGAATTTAGTCCTTGTGAGCGATAATATACTAAAAGATTTGCAAATACAAATGATTTATATACCAATAATGATTTATACAAAAGGGCGCAACGGAAGGATAATTTCGGATTCTTTTATAGTCTTACGGGATTAGAAACCGGGCGGGTTCGATGCGGCAAAAACTATATCATCGGGCCCCGGTCAGGCCTTGTGCTTCGCAAACTCGGCCCGGAAGCGCTCTGCAAGCTCCTTCGCCCTGGCGTCGTATTCCGCCGGGTCGGGCCACGTCTTCCTCGGGTCGAGGAGCGCGCTATCCACCCCGGGGCACGTAGCCGGCACGCTAAGGCCGAACGCGGGCTCCGTCCTGAGCTCCCCCTGTCCGAGCTCCCCGCCGACGGCCGCCGTAACGAGCGCCCTCGTATCCCCGAGCGGCATACGTTTTCCGACGCCGTAGGGCCCGCCCGTTATGCCGGTATTTAAGAGCCACACCTCGGCCCCGCTCTCTTCGAGCCTTTCCCTGAGCATCCCCGAGTAAAAGAGCGGCGTGCGCGGCAGGAACGGGGCCCCGAAGCAGGAGCTGAACGTCGTCTGCGGCTCGGCGACCCCCTTTTCGGTGCCGGCCACCTTGGCCGTATACCCGAGCGTGAAGAAGAACATCGCCTGCTCCGGCGTCAGCCTCGATATCGGCGGCAGAACGCCGAACGCATCGTACGTAAGCATGAATATCGTCTTCGGCACTCCGCCGGTCCCCGACGGGACTATATTCTTCAGGAAATCTATCTGGTAGGCGCTTCTGGTGTTTTCCGTGTATATGTCGCTGTCGAAGTTTATCTCCCTTGTGTCGGGGGATATCTCGACGTTTTCGAGCACAGTCCCGAAATGGAGCGATGCGTCATATATCTCGGGCTCGGTTTCCGGCCTGAGCCTTATCGCCTTGGCATAGCAGCCGCCCTCGAAATTAAACACCCCGCGCTCGTGCCAGCCGTGCTCGTCGTCCCCGATGAGCGCCCTTCCCGGGTCGGCGGACAGCGTCGTCTTCCCCGTGCCCGACAGCCCGAAGAAAAGGGCGACCTCCCCGTCCTTGCCGACGTTGGCCGAGCAGTGCATCGGGAACACCCCCTCCATCGGCAAAAGGAAATTGAGCGCCGTGAAGACCGACTTCTTCATCTCGCCGGCGTACTGGGTCCCCCCTATGATGGCGACTCTCTTCTCGAAGTTGAGGACTATAAACGTCCCCGTCCTCGTGCCGTCCGTTTCCGGGTCGGCGATGACGCCGGGCGCGGAAATGACGGTGAACCCGACGTGCTCATGCGGAAGCTCCTCGAGACCGGGCCTTATGAAAAGGTTATTGACGAAAATATTATGCCAGGCGTACTCGTTTATAACCCTCACCGGCATCTTGTAATCGTCGTCGGCGCATACGTAGAGGTCTCTCACGAATATGTCGCGCCCTTCGAAATACGATACTATCTTCCCGTAAAGGGACTCGAAATTCTCCCTGCTTATCGGCCTGTTGACCGCCCCCCACAGAATATCCTCCTCGCTCCCGGGCTCCTTCACGATGAACCTGTCCTGCGGCGACCGGCCCGTATGCGAGCCCGTGTACGCGACAAGCGTCCCGCCCTCGGCTATCATGCCCTCCCGGCGTCTGACGACCTCCTCGTAAAGCTCGGGGATCGGGAGATTGTAATACACGTTCCCCGGATCTTTTATACCATGGCGCTCGAAAAGCTCTTTTTCGGTTATACGTCCCAATGAACGGTACCTCCGGTAATTTCCGAGATGTGAAAGAGTAGAAAAAGAGACTCTATCCCATGCCGCATTCGATTTCAAGAAAAAATTACTCCCCGGCTACGCGCATCCGGAGCCCTTCGTGCGCCCCGTCCGCCGCCTCGTGGCCGCGCTCCCGCGATTTGACCGGGGGTCCGAAATGTGATAGATTGTTTCGTGGGGCGCCACTTTTTCACACACATAGGAGTTTCCTGAATCATGGCATTCAAAGTAGGCAACAAAGCCGTTTATCCTGCTCATGGGGTTGTTCAGATACGGGCGGTCGAATCCAAGGAAATATGCGGCACCATAAGGGATTTTTATATTCTGCACGTCGTTGACAGCGATGTCACCCTCATGGTCCCGACGGACAATGCGGCGACGGTGGGCCTCCGGCCCGTAATCACCCGCAAACAGATCATCAGGATCTACGACATACTCAAAAGCAAGGAAAAGAACGGCAACCACCACAACGGCGGCCAAAGCTGGAACAAGCGCTACCGCGAATACTCGGACAAGCTCAAAAGCGGCGACATATTCGAGGTCGCGCTCGTCCTCCGCGACATAAGCCTCCTCCAAAAAGGCAAGGACCTCTCCTTCGGCGAAAAGCGCATAATGGACACGGCGCGCTCCCTTCTCGTAAAGGAAATCTCGATAGCCAAGAACCTCGAAGAAGACTCCGTGACGAAAGAAATAGAAAACCTTCTCGCCTGATAATCCCTGAAATCCCCGAAATTAATGAATCCCCGGCTCCTCCCGGTTATACTTTCCAGATGCCGGGCACGGATTTCAATTCCCTACTCGACCTCGAAACCGCCTCGCGGCTGAGACGCTTTTTCTTCCGCTCCCCCTCACGCGTAAGGGGGAGAAAGGCGGGAATACACAAGAGCTACTACAGGGGCATAAGCCCCGATTTCATGGAATATAAAGAGTACAACCGGGGCGACGAGCTCCGCCAGGTCGACTGGCGGCTCTACGGACGCCACGACAGGCTCTACGTCAGGAAGTTCGAGGACGAGGTCAACCTCGACTGGTGCGTCCTCGTCGACACGAGCGCGTCCATGGGCTACGGCGCCCCGGGGGCGACGAAGCTCGACTACGCCCGAAGGCTCGCCGCCACGCTTTCATACCTGCTCCTCCGGCAGGGCGACGCGGTCGGCGCGGGGGTCTTCTCGGGCGAAGGGTTCGACGTCATCCCGCCCCGCGCAGGCAACCCTTCCATAGCCCCCATACTCGACATGCTCGGCCGGGCTTCCCCCGCCGGCGGGACTGCGCTCTCCGCGCCCGTCGCCCGCGCACTAGAGGTCTACAGGAGGGACTCGGCCTTCGTCATAGTCTCCGACCTCCTCACGGACGAAGCCGACTTCCGCAAATGCCTCCAGATGCTTAACGCCGCGGGCAGGGACGCCGTCTTCTTCCACGTCCTCCACGAGGACGAAACGGAGTTCTCCTTCCGGGGCTCCTTCGAGTTCGAGGACATGGAAAGCGGCCATAGGGTCATTGTAGACGCGGGCGAGGTCAGAAATAATTATATTCAGAGGATGAGGCAGTTCATGGACACCCTCAGGCGGACGTGCCACGAATACGAATCGCGCTACGTATTCGCTCCTGCTTCAAGGCCCGTCGAGGAGCCCCTAATCCTCATAGCAGACAAATAACGAGAGTGAAGCTTCTTGAATTTTTCCTTCCTTAGCCCATTTTTCCTCATAGGACTCGCCGCCCTGGCGCTTCCGGTAATAGCGCATCTTATCTCCCGCAAGAGCGGCGCGGTAAAGAAGTTCCCGGCCATAACCTTCCTCCTCGCCTCGCGAGGGGACAGCGCCGTAAGGTCCAGGCTAAAGGACTTCCTCCTGCTACTGCTCCGGGCCCTCGTCATAGCCCTCCTCGTTCTGGTATTTGCGCGCCCGTCCCTGTTTTCGTTCGCCCCGGCGGGCGTAGAAGGGCCCCGCTCCATCGCCGTCGTCGTTGACAACTCCTTCAGCATGGGCTACGGCGGGCGCTTCGGCGAGGCGGTCAAAACGGCGAGGGATACGATCTCCTCCCTCCCCGACGGGAGCTTCGCCATCGTAGCGCCCCTCGTCGCAAAGCCCGGCGAAAGGCTCTCCCCGTCGAGCGACATGGCCGGCCTCAGGCAGGCCGCGGGCGATATAAAGCTCACCGCGACCTACGCCGACAACGAAAAGCGCCTCGCGGAGGTATACGCCGCCCTCTCCGACTCTCCGCCGGAAAAGGAAGAGGTGATATTCCTCACGGATATGCAGAAGAACGGCTGGCGCGAATCCCCGCCCCCCCGCGACTGGCTCCGCGTCGTCGATGTCACCGGCGGCGAAAGCTCCCCCAACAGGGCACTGAGCTCCGCCTCCGCGAGCCGCAGCAAGGGCGGGACGGCGCTCGAAATAGCGGTGTCCAACTTCTCGCCCGACGAGGCGCGCGATCTCCTCGCGAGCGTCGGCCTGGACGGTCACGAGGTGACTTCGCACCTCGACGTCGGGCCCGGCGAAAGGGCCGTGAGGGAGTTCACTCTTCCCCTGGGCGATGATGCAGCCGCGCCCGGCCACGGTACCGCGAGCATCGAAAAGGACGGCCTCCCGATTGACGACACCCGCTACTTCGTCCTTTCGGGCGGCGAAGGCTCGGGCGTCCTCATAGTAGACGGCGACCCCCGCGAGGAAGCGAGGCTGAGCGAGGCGTATTACCTGGCCCGCGCCGGTGAAACGATATCCGAGATTTCAGGCGCACCCGTATCCATCAAGGACAACGAGGCGTTCCTGTCGGAGGACCTCTCGCCCTACGGAGTCGTCTTTCTCGCAAACGTCGGCGACGTCCTCCCGTCGAGCGCCGAGGCGCTAAGGGAATTCGTATCCGAAGGCGGGACACTCGTCATATTCCCCGGCGAAAGGATAAGGCCGTCTTCCTACAACGCACTCCTGAAGGACCTCCTTCCCGGGCAGCTCCTCACGATACAGGAAGCGGGCACATCCATAAGCCCCGGGGACGGCAGCGCCTTTTCCGGCGACGTCCGCGAAAGGCTGGAAAGCGTCCGCGTGAGCCGGCATTTCTCGATATACCCCGAAGAGGGGTCGGAGACGATACTCTCCACCGCCTCGGGCGACCCGTTCCTCCTGCGTAAGGGCCTCGGCGGCGGGAGCGTCTACCTCTTCGCATCCACGGCCGATACCGGCTGGAACGACCTTCCGATATCCCCCGTCTTCCTCCCCGTCGTAAAGGAGCTCATGGATACGAGCGGTAACTCCGGGGTAAGAAAGAGAAGCTACCTCGCCGGCGAGATCGCCGCCATCGACGTCTCTCCCGGCGCCGAAAGGGTGGAGGTATCGGCTCCCGGCGGCGTAAAGACGCCCCTTTCCGGCGCGGAGCCCGTCTTCTCAGGGACCGATACACCCGGCATATACACGGTCCTTAAAGGCGGCAAGCCCCTCTACAGCTTTTCGGTAAACGTCGATCCGGCAGAGTCCGACCTTTCCAGGATTACGATAGAAAGCCCGGCCCCGGCGGAAGCCGGCCGGCCCGGCTTCGTCAAGGTGTTCAGCGAGCTCTGGCGTTACTTCCTATGGGGGGCCATAGCGCTCTTCATATCCGAGGCGGCCGTAAGGGCGCTCTTTTCCTGACGCCCGCCTGCATTCCGTCCTTGCAAGGGAGCGCAGCGACCGCGGCAATCCCGCGGCCACGCCTGCCGGAATTCGAAGTAGCAACGCATTGCCATTGCCCCCGGACGGGCCTCCGCGGTTTTAGCGAAAACACACTCCGTGTGTGTCATTCCTGCAACGATTTCGAGCGAGCGAGAAATCGGACGCCGCAACCTTGAAGCGGAAGCGTTTATCCGGTACTGCTCAGGCCCTGCCTTCTTTAGTATCAATGCTTGTACCTGCCGCGGCGAAGCTTTTTTATCGGTCGACTTGTCCACCGTAGCTTCAGCAAAGGTGGAAGCCTTGGCGAAGTCCGAGGCGGAGTCCAATATAGGGAATCCAGTTTTTGCCTTTCACCCACTTAGGAAAAGGTCCGTCTCAGCAAAGGTGGAACCAAAGCCGGGCCGGGAATCCAGCTCTTATCCTTCCTTTTTTTGTAGTCATCCTGAATTTATTTCAGGATCTCGCCTTTAATCCCGTCATTTCGACCGAAGGGAGAAATCTCTCTTTTCTAATCTTTCATCTCGAACAACGATTCCGAGCGTGCAAGGAATCACCACCCTTCTGTCATTCCCAACAATTCCGAGCGAGTGAGGAATTGGATGCCGTTAATTCTTCACGCACAAACGCTTATCCAGTACCGCTCTAGACCTGCTAATCGGGAATCCACTTCCATCAGCAATCCATCAAGAATCTTTCAAATCAAAAAGGGTTCATGAATATTTATATTTTCGTTTTCTTTTTATCCCCCTTTGAAAATGGGGGTAGATGGGATTTTCTCTTTTCTGCTATTCCCAACGATTCCGAGCGAGCGAGGAATCGTAGTTCAGAATGACGGAAAATGCAAAGTCGGTGGATAAACTATCATATTGCAAGCCGCCGCTTGTCGCGGCGAAGCCATGCGTAGCCGGACGCGGCGCAGCAATACATTCCCGGGCCGTCAAAATTCGCGCACGCCACGCGTGCCGGAATCCGACGTAGCAGCTTTGGAAATCCATAGTACCGCCCGGTCGTCTCTTCCAATTAATCACCTTACTTGCCCCACCGAAGACATCGAGTGAATGAGCGTTAAAAATCCGACTTGGGGCTGTGGGCCGGTGGAGGATTTAGCGAAGGAACGATGATTTTTAGGCGGGCCACGCCCGCAGGATATCGAAGT
>JADLGH010000058.1 GCA_020849425.1 Candidatus Dadabacteria bacterium | reverse complement strand
TGCTGGCCACGAGCCTGAGGTTGGCTTTTATAAATCTGTGCCTGAGCTCGAATCCCTTTTTCTGATATACCTTATGAAGGCTTGCAAGCGTGCTCAGCTGTCCGCAGACCCGGGCGTGCTCCTTTCTTTCGTCTGCCGTCATGGTCTGGATGTCGCGGTCGTAAAACCCGCTTATTGCATCGTCGAGCCTTTCGGGCTCGTTGCCCAGCCTCTTGCCTATAAGCTTTTCTATTCTTTTACGTATGTTTGTCGCCCTGTCCTCGCAGCACTTTATCTTCGCCGCGACGTGGGCTTCCTCGTTAGGGGCGAGGAGCGTCTCCGTGCTGACTTCTTTAAAATAAGCGTTTACCAGCCGGAGATCCTGATTTACCTCTTCTCTGTTGGTTTTAGCATTGCTGTTTTCGTTTTCCTCCGCCTCGGCGGTCTCTTCGGCTTCTTCTTCGAGGTAATCGTCTATTTCCTCGAACTCGTCTCCGCCGAAATCGTCTGTCATCGTTTCGGCCTGACCATGGCCGTAGTCGTCGAACATGTTGGAAAATTCAGGCTTTTTTAGCATCGTTGGCCTCCTTCAGGTCATCTCGTCCTTGACGGGATACTTTAAGCGCCCGTTTCGTCTGATCTTATACCTATAAACCAGTACGATCGTGAAATGGTTTCAGATTCATTCAAACATTCTTAAGCTGCATGAATCATTCGAGAAGATTGCCCTTTTCGCACCCCCTGAAGAAAGCTCGCCGGGTTTTCCCCCGAGCCTGCCCCGGGTGAGCCCGCCATAATGTTTATACGCCCGGGCCGGCGAAAGCATTCGGATGTTTACCGGACGGGACGAAAATGCACATACATATCGAACGGGCTTCGGTTACTGCGCTGTAAATGGACGGGCCGGAAAACGGCCGTCTGGGGAGCGGCAACCCCATTTCAGAATTTGAAGTGACGCCAAGGGTGGTTTTCCAGGGCGAAGACGAAGTCGCGCCATAGTCCCTTGAATCCGGGAATCTCCGGCTCCACGACCGAGACCTCGTTAATCCTTTCGAAGAGTGCGCCTTTCTCGGAACTGCTCCCGAGCTCGAGGTCTGTAACCGCGACCTTGGCTATGCGGACGAGGCCCCCGTCCGACGAGATCTCCCACACCGAATGAATCGCGTAGCGCCGCCCGTCGTGCTCGCCGATGTAGAGCATTATGTGATCGGGCGGTCTCAGGAGGGTTATCCCGGGCACCCACTCCTTCGCGAGTGCGCGGCGGGCTTTTAGCGGTTTTTCGATGACCGTATTTTTCAGAATTATCCTCCCCACGGCGGACTGGGTGGACGAGTTTCGCGGGAGCTCGACGCCGAACATGCCGAATACCGCTTTGAGGTAGGAAGAGCAGTCCTCGCCTTCCTTTCCTCCTCCCCACGAGTATGCGGTCCCCAGGAATTTGAAAGCGGCTTCGATTACGCCCGCCCTGGTATAGGGTAAAAAACCTTCGTGGACGAAGCCGGCCCGCACACTGTCGTCCGTAAAAACGAGGTTTCCGTCCGCGTCCGAAGACGGGAGCTTGACAGTATATAAGCCGTCCCCGCGGGCCGAGAGCGGAAGCTTCGTTCCCATGCCGAGCCCGGCTCCGTTTTCGGTCGCTGCGCCTGGAGACGTCACGACGAGAAAATCCATTCCGGGATATTCGAGGACGGCTTCCCTCGGCGCAAAAGCCGCGTCTACGGCCCTTATCCAGCCGTCGATAAAGCCCGCCATAACGAACAGCCACTCCCCGTCCGGAGACGCGTGCACGACGGCCGCCTTGTCTCCCGGAAGGAGCGAATCCAAAAGGCCGCGGTTGAAGTCGTGGTCGTGTTTCCCGTTCCTTACGCGCTCGGCGGACGGCCAGCAGTAGATTTCCGTATGCCTCACCGCGATTGCATAGCGGACTTCTACCTCGCAGGCGATATCGGCAGTGCCGAGGTCCCGGACCACCCCGGCATAATAGCCGGCCGAAAGCGGGGTTCCGTTGCCTCCGTATTTGACGGGAGACGAGGGGGGCAGTGAAATGAGGACGGCTCCCTCGCCCGGGCTTTCGTGTATGTCGAGGCCGGAGGCCTCGATTACCTTATCCCTCACCTCGCGGGCGGGGAGGCGTTCGGGGAGGCCGAATATGTCCACCCCGGCCGCGATACGCCTCGCCCGGAGGTTAAACTCCCTTATCTCCCCGGGGCTCATTACGATGCTGTCCGGGTCTTTTATGCGGGACGTCCAGAATCCCGGCTTTTCGAGCCCGGCGTCCACACCCGAAAAGGGGACGGTTCGCGGCGGCTCGTGCCCCGATTCGTAAAAGTCCCTTAGCTCACGCATGGTCCGGAGCGATTTCAGGCGGCTGATGCGCCCGTGCTTTTCGAGGCTCCTCAGTATGTGAATCTCTCTTTCGTTGAGGTAGCCGTTCGAAGGGTCGAGGGGTGAAAACACCCTCGGGTTAGGGACGCAGGCCGCGAGGCGTATCGCTTCCGAAAGGCCGAGGAGTGACGCGGGCTTTCCGAAGTAATGGCGCGACGCCTCTTCCGCCCCGTATATGCCCTCGCCCCATTCTATGACGTTCAGGTATATTTCGAGTATCCTCGCCTTCGGGATATCCCTTTCGAGCCTGAGGGCTATCAGCGTTTCCCTGAATTTCCTCCTGAATGATCTCTCGGGAAGGAGGAAGACGTTCTTCGCGAGCTGCTGCGTGATGCTGGACCCGCCCCTTAGAATCCGTCTGTTTCTTATATTCTTCAGCATCGAGCTCCACATCTCCTCCCAGTAAAAACCATGGTGAGTTAGGAAATTCCTGTCCTCCGCCATGATGACGGATTCGACGAGATAGGGCGATATACGGGAGAGCCCGACCCAGGTCTGCCTGATTTTGCCGCCCCTTTCCTTTCGAAACTTCATGAACGCGGTTTCTTCGGGGTTGGAAGCGAATAGCCCGGTGACGTCCGGGGCCCTCCGCCAGGCCGTTATTATTCCGATGATCGTTATTAGAAGGGCTGCGGCTAAAAATATAAGGGTATAGATCATACTTTCGCTCTCGTGAAAGATGGCGATTAATGCTGAATAATGAATTGACCGGAGTAGCGCTGATATGATTATACACCACACGACGGGCGATACATCCTTCATTCGGTTGATAAATATTTCATTTACAGTTCCGTGCGCTGTATACTGTTTCCGGGGGCGCCTGATGGGATATTATTTCCTTTTGTTTCTGATGGCCTTTTCGCTGGGCGGCGCGCTTCACGCCGCCGACGCGGGCGGCAGGATAGGCATGAAATCCGGAAAGTCCGAAAAGGCCTCCGCGCCTACAGGAAAAACCCGGTCGGTTCAAAGTAAGGGTGAGGGGCATAAGAAGGAAGGCGGCAGGCACGTGGAGGGCCGTCACGGGCGTCGTGAAAAGTCTCCCCATTTCCCCAATCCTCTCTTCCCCGTATACGGCTATTACGGGTATTACTATCCGAACGATTATTCCTACTCCGATCCCGAGCACCCTCTCGGATACGGCACCACGCTCGGCACGACGCTTTCCCGGGAAAGTAACATCGAGGTCAACCGGGGGCTCGCAAAACCCGTGCTGCCCGATAGCACGCGGAGTTACGAGGACGTCGAGGTATATTCCGATCATGCCCCGGGCGCGTACAACCCCACCGGACGGCCGTCGGGGGGCGGGACGATTTACGTCTGGACCGACGAGAACGGCGTCGATAATTACGTGAACGACATGGACCTCGTGCCGACGGCCAGGCGCGAAAACGTGAGGATAATTCCCGGCGACTGAGCCCGGACGACTTCCCCGTACCCGGGCTCCGGGTAACCGTCCTTTTTTCTCCCGATTTTCTTTTGGGTGCGTCTGTCTTCTCACGGGTATTTATCGACGCCCGCTCCCGATTCCCGGCATTCCCCCCGCCGTTATTGACAACCCCCGTTTGTGTTGTTAAACAATTACCATGAGCAGGACGGCCCTGTACGAGATTCACAAAAAGCTGGGGGCGAAGATAGTCGAATTCGCCGGATGGGAGATGCCCCTTCAGTACGAGGGCATAAGGGAGGAGCACAGGGCCGTAAGATCGTCGGCCGGCCTCTTCGACGTGAGCCAC
>JADLGH010000057.1 GCA_020849425.1 Candidatus Dadabacteria bacterium | reverse complement strand
CAGCCCGCCCGAGGGATTCACCCCGGCCGAAGCCGGGACGCTCATAGACGAGAGGGCGGACGTCGCCGACATAACGTCCACAGTCATAGACCTGGCCGTGAGGGGGTATCTCAGAATCGAGGAGGAGGCTTCGACGAAGTTCTTTTTCTTCTCGGACAGGGATTACAAGCTCATAAAGACGAAGCAGCCCGGGCCGGGGGAGCTCAAGCCCCACGAAGTCAGGGTGCTGAACGGGATTTTCAAGGGCGGGGAAGAGGTCGAGATATCGGACCTCAGGAACAAGTTCTACAGGGAGCTTCCCGGGATAAAGAAGTCCCTTTACGACGAGCTGGTCGGGGGCGGATACTTCCCCGGGGACCCGGAGAAGGTGAAGGGGATTTACAAGTGGGCGGGGATCATACTGATCATAATAGGCTTTGCCCTCTTCACGAACTTTCCGCTCAAGATCTCTATCGCCCTGTCGGGGGTGATAATACTCGCGTGGTCGGGATTCATGCCGAGAAAGACGAGGGAGGGGACGCTCGCGAACGAAGAGCTCCTCGGCTTTAAGGAATTCATCGACAAGGCCGAGAAAAACCGTATAGAGGCGCTGGCGAAGGACGACCCTACGCTCTTCGACAGGGTCCTGCCCTTTGCGCTCGTATTCGGGCTCGAAGAGAAGTGGGCCGACGCGTTCAAGGATATATACAGGGAGCCGCCGGGCTGGTATTCGTCGCCGGGATATACGAATTCCTTTACACCGAGGATTTTCGCCGCCGACATCGGAAGGAGCCTCGGGGTGATGAACAGCACGTTCGCTTCGGCTCCGAGGAAGTCGGGCGGGAGCGGGCTCGGAGGGGGCGGCTCGAGCGGAGGAGGATTCGGAGGCGGGGGCGGAGGGTCGTGGTAGGGATGGCGGCGAAAACCGAAGGGCGAGACGCACCATTACCCCGGCTTTATTTCTTATAAGATGGTACTGGATGACGGATTAAAGGATAGATTGCTTCGCTTCGCTCGCATGACAAAAGCGCTTGATGAATTGCTGGCGGAAGTGGATTCCCGATACAAGCATTGATACTAAAGAAGGTATGTTCTGAGCTGTACGGATGAGCGCTTGCGCTTCAGGGCGTAGTCGTCCGGTTCTTGCGCATGCTCAGAACCGTTGGGAATGACAGAAGTGTGGAAATTCCTCGCTCGAAATCGTTGTTCGGGATGACAAAACTCTTGATGGATTGCTTGCGGAAGTGGATTCCCTATACAAGCATTAGGGAATGACAGACTAGAAGAATGACGGAAGGGTGGAGTCGCGGCAGAGCCGCGACTGTGGATTGATCCGGATTACCGATACAAGCCTTATGTTAAAGATGGTAAGTTGCGAGCGGGACTGGATAAACATTTGCGCTTCAAGGTGGCGGCATCCGATTCCTCACTTGCTCGGAATCGTTGGGAATGACAGCGCTTGAGGCAACCCCCATCTTGGTCCTCCCCATGAGAGGTGAGGAAAGAGATTAAAGGTAGGGACGCGCAGGGATCAGAATGGCAAAGTCTCCTGCGATGTCAGGTGTCAACGCAAACTGTGCATCTCTTTTCCAAAGGGGATAAAACGCTAAGACAGTGCATCAGTCTTCGGCCAGGAGCTCTCTTATTTTGCGGTCTATGGTTTTGTACGCGAGGTCGGCGTCGGGGTTGTCTTCGCTCCTGTAAAATTCCCCGCCGTCGTGGACGAATCTTATAATCCCCTTTTTGTCTATCAGTATGCTCGACGATGTGTAGGAGCGCCGTGCGCCGCCGAGCCAGTACGCGTTTATGACCTTCCAGTCCCTGTCCTGGGCGATGGGGAATTCGAATCCGAGACCCTTCGCCGCTTTGAGGACGAGGGCGTCGTCCTTCGTCCTTTCGGATTTCGGGTGATGAATCCCTATGACCACGAGCCCCTCGCCGCCGTACTTTTCGTAGAGCCCGGCGAGGGCCGGAGCGGTATTCACGCAGTAGGGGCAGCCGACAAGCCAGAAGCGTATGAGGACGACCTTGCCCCTCAGGTCTTCGAGGCCGATGGGCTCCGAGTTGAGCCACGTGAGGCCGGAAAGGGCGGGCGCGGGCCTGCCTATGAGCTCGGCTCCCTCGGAGGGCCGCCAGAGGGGACCGGAATCCTCGCCGCGGGCCGCGGCGGGAAGGAGCGCGGCAAGCATCAGCACGAAAATCGGATACGCGATCTTTCGAAAACGAGATGCCTTCATTGTCCGTGATAATTATACACGCCCGGCAGCGACTTCCCCCGGAGCCGACAACGGCATAATTAGTATTGAAACGGGACAGTATCAGGCATAGAATTAGTAGAAGTGTCCATAGGGCGGGCGCCCGCATAAGGCCGACAGGGGTAAAGAGAAAGCTCACTCGGGCATAAGGAGACCGGGATCCTCCAAAAAGCCGGCTCATACCGACCGACGACCATCATCCCCATACCCGCCGGCGAATTCGCGGGGTCTTAATGTCAGACGGTACATATGAGGAAACCCTTTACAGAGCGGCCGGGAAAGCCGGCTTCATCTTCGGGACCGGCGGCGGGAGAGACTCCTCCCGGGAAGGAATTCCATGCCGATAAGGACCCCTCCTCCGAACCCTCTTACGAATTCGGCTCGTTAATGCACGTCACGGTAGACGGCCACGGAATAATCGTCGGCATGAATTCCGCCCCGGGGGGCCTCGGCTTTTCGGAGGAAGAGCTCGCCGGGAAACCGATACTGGACATATTTCACCCGGACGACAGGGAAAGGGCGGCGGAGAGGCTCGGGGCTTCCTTCGAAAACCACGGAGTCGAGTACAGGTGGGAGGCCAGAAATATCAGGAAGGACGGGAGCGTTATATGGGTGAGGGAAAACGCCAGGACCGTCCGAACCGATAGCGGACAGGTATTCACCAGGATCGCGGGCGAAGACATAACGGAGCAAAAACTGGCCCTCTCGATGCTGAGCATGGAAAAGAAGGTGTTCGAGAGCATGGCCGGAAACGACCCGCTTTACCGAACGCTGGAGCTCATATGCAGCGAGATAGAGGGCCTGGCAAACGGAATGCTCTGCTCGTTCCTGATTATAGACGAAAGCGGGAAGCGCCTCAGGCACGGTGCGGCCCCGAGCCTCCCGGAAGAATACGTGAGAGCCATCGACGGCTCGGAGATAGGGCCCGCAACGGGCTCGTGCGGCACCGCCGCATACAGAAAAGAGCCGGTTATAGTGACCGACATAGCCGAAGACACTCTCTGGGACGACTACCGGCGCCTTGCCCTCGAACATTCGCTCCGCGCGTGCTGGTCGATACCGATTATGTCATCCGAAGACAAAGTCCTCGGAACGTTCGCGATGTATTACAGGGAGCCGCGCTCGCCTGCCGCGGGGGAGACGGTCCTCGTCGATACGGCGGTAAGGCTCGCGATGATAGCGATAGAAAGAACGGGCGCACGGGAGATGGTCACCCACTTCGCCGAGATACTCGAAGAAGCCATTAACGAGATATACATATTCGACGCCGGGACTTTCAGGTTCCTCCAGGTCAATAAAGGGGCGCGGGATAACCTGGGGTATACGCGCGAGGAATTGAGCAGGATGACCCCGGAGGATTTGAACCCCGGCCTTACGCCGGATTTTTTCAGGAAGCTGGAACCTCTCGTTCACGGCGGAAGGGAGAAGATGAGGTTCACGTGCGTCCACAGACGGAAGGACGGCGCCGGGTACCCGGTCGAGGCGTATATCCAGCTGTCGAACTATAAGGGGCTCCGCGTGTTTGTCGCGAACGTGATAGACGTGACCGACCTCAAAAAGACGGAGGAGGAGCTTAAGCAGCACGTCGAGCAGCTGTCGAGAAAGAGCAGGTACGAATCGATCATAAGGGCGGTAACGGAAAGCGTTCACAGGTCGCTCGACCTCGGGAATGTTTTCGACAACGCCGCAGACGCCCTCAACAGGAACGTGGAGGGGGCGGCGAACGTCGTAATTTTCATGGTGGAAGGCGCGGACGCCGTTATGAAGGCCAACAGGGGACATGCGGACTGGTACGTGAAGAGGGTCAGGAGTATCCCATATCCCGTCGGGGCCACGTGGAAAACGATTCTCGACGGGAGCGCGAGATACGTGCCCGACACGGATCTCGACGAGGCGATCGGCCCGGCCGGAAGGGAATTCGGGACGAAGAGCTATCTGTCGATGCCCATATGGTCCGACAACCGGACCGTCGGATGCATACACATACATTCACAGGAAAAGGACGCATTCTCCGTCGAAGACCTCGACATGCTGCAGATAGTGGCGAGGCAGCTCGAAGTGGCGGTAAACAACGCAAGGCAGGCCGAAGCGCTCAGGAAATCCGAGGAGGATATAAAACAGAAGCTCGGCGAGCTGTCGAAGAAAAAGAAGTACGAGGAGATATTGAGCGCAATAACCAGAAGCGTTCACAGCTCGATAAACCTGGAGCAGGTCATGGAAAACGCTGTCGATACCATGCACCGGAGCATCGAGGGAACGGACTTCATATCCATCTATTTCGCTGAGGGAAACGAAGCGGTGATCAAGGCCCACTGCGGCTACCCGGAGTGGTTCACGGAGAAGATGAAGAGGATACCCCACCCCCTGGGCTTTACGTGGAAGACGATAATCGAGGGGGAGGATATATATTGCCCGGACGTAGAAAACGATACGGTTATCGGGGCGGCGGGGAGGGAGGCCGGCACCAAGAGCTATGCCTCGATGCCCATAAAGTACATGGGGAAGACCATAGGCTGCATCAATATCAATTCGCTCGGAACGAACGCCTTCGACGAGGAAGAGCTCAACCTTCTTAAGCTCATAGCCTCGCAGATAGAAATAGCGGTCAACAACGCGAGGCAGGCGGAGGCGCTCAAGGAATCGGAGGAAAGATACAGGACCCTTTTCGAGCAGACCCCCGTGGGCGTATACACATACGGCAAGGACCTCGTCATCACGCACACCAACGAGCGCCACGCGGAGATAATGAAGTCTTCCAGGGAGAAGATAATCGGGCTCGATGTAAACGACCTCATCGACAAGTCGTTCAACGAGATACACGAGAAGGCCGTACGCGGCGAAAGCGCCGGCAGGGAGGGATTTTACAGGTCTACGACGGGGGATGTCTCGCTTTACATAATGGTTTCGACCGCCCCGCTCCGCGACGCATCGGGGAACATAATCGGCGGGATGTCGGTCGTCGAGGACATGACCGAGCGGAAGAAGGCGGAAATAGCATTCCTCCAATCACAGCAGCAGTACGAGAACCTCGTCAATACGGTCGAGGGTATAGTCTGGGAGGCCGAGCCGGGGTCCTTCAGGTTCACGTTCGTAAGCAGGCAGGCCGAGCGCATACTCGGATACACCGCAGAGGAGTGGCTCGGGAACGATAAATTCTGGACCGAGAAGCTCCATCCGGAGGACCGCGAGAGGGTGGTGAATTACTGCAGGGCTTCGACGGAATCGCTCAGGGACCACGTAGTCGAATACAGGATGATCGCGGCCGACGAGAGGGTCGTGTGGGTGCGGGATATAGTCAGCGTCGGCGTCGAGGACGGGAAGGCCGTCAGCCTCAAGGGGATAATGATAGACATAACCGACCTTAAAAAGGCCGAGGACCTGCTGCTCGAAAGCGCGGAGAGATACAGAACGCTCGTCGAGAATAATTACGACATAATAGTGGAATCGAGCGAGGAAGGGGAATTCCTTTACCTGAGCCCCAACTTCGGGGAATCGCTCGGCTACGACCCGGACGAGCTGCTCGGAAAGAGTATGTTCGGAAACGTCCATTCGGACGACACCCCGAACACGATGAAAGAATTCAGCAGGATAATAAGCACGCGCTCTCCCGGAAAGACGGTATTCAGATACAGGCACAGGAACGGGACGTGGAGATGGCTCGAAAGCTCGGGAAGGGCGTTCGAAACCGCGGCCGGGGAGCTCAGGTACGTAGGGGTGCTGAGGGACATAACCGACAGGAAGAGATACGAGGACGAGCTTTTCAAGGCGGAGAAGCTGGAATCCCTTGGCGTTCTCGCGGGCGGGATAGCCCACGACTTCAATAACCTGCTTACCGTAATACTGGGGAATATCTCGATCTCGAAGATGCATTTAAAGCCCTCGGACAGGATATTCACGAGGCTTACGGAGGCGGAGAACGCATCCGCGCGGGCGAGGGACCTCACCTCGCAGCTCCTGACGTTCTCGAAGGGCGGGGCCCCCGTGAAGGAGTACGTGCATACCCTGGGGGACTTCATAAGGGACACGGCCTCGTTCGCGGTGAGCGGGTCGAAGGTGAGATGCGACTTCGATATAGCCGACGACCTCTGGCCGGCGGAAGTGGACGGGGGGCAGATAAGCCAGGTTATACATAACCTCGTTATAAACTCGGACCAGGCCATGCCGGACGGCGGAGTCATAACCGTAAGCGCCGCGAACACGGGCCGGAAAGGGCCGGACGGCGGCGAGGACGGCAAGCACATAAAGATATCCATCGCCGACAGCGGGATCGGCATGACGGACGATCTCGTGGAGAAGATATTCGACCCCTACTTTACGACGAAGCAGAAGGGAAGCGGGCTCGGCCTCGCGACCGTGTATTCGATAGTGAAAAACCACGGCGGGCGGATCGAAGTGGAGTCGGAGATCGGGGTGGGGACGAAGTTCGACGTAGACCTGCCGGCGGCGGCCGGAAAGGCCGCGCTCATGGACGGCGAAAGCGGCATCAGGAACGGGGAGGGAAAGATCCTCGTAATGGACGACGAGGAGACGGTGAGGCAGGTGGCCGGGGATATGATGAAGCGCCTCGGGTACAGGGTCGAAGCGGCGGCGGACGGGCAGGAGGCAATAACGAAATACCTGGAAGCCAAAGAGGCGGGAGAGCCCTTCGACGCCGTTATGTTCGACCTTACAGTGCCGGGGGGCATGGGAGGGAAGGAGGCGTTCGCGAGGCTTCTGGAAATGGACCCCGGGGTAAGGGCCATAGTTTCGAGCGGCTATTCGAACGACCCCGTCATGGCGAAGTCCGACGAGTATGGATTTAAGGGCGTGGTTACGAAGCCCTACAGCATAGAGGAGCTGAGCAGGGTGTTGTACGAGGTCCTTGGCGGGGGGCATTGATACCCCGACCGCACTCCTGAAAGGGCGGGCGGCCACGGCGCCGGGCGCAGACCCCGCCGGCATTTCCATCCCCCGGTTGAATATGCTCCTTTTTCCTATATACTAGCTCTTTTCCGCCGCGAGAGGCGGCTGTTCTCAGCTCAATTTTATGGAACCCAGATACATAAGGAATTTTTCTATTATTGCGCACGTGGACCACGGGAAATCCACGCTCGCGGACAGGCTGCTCGAATTCACGGGGACGCTGTCCGAGCGGGAGAAGACCGAGCAGTTCCTCGACAAGATGGACCTCGAAAGGGAAAGGGGCATAACGATCAAGGCGCAGGCCGTGAGGATCTATTACACGGCCGACGACGGAATAAGGTACGAGTTTAACCTCATAGACACCCCCGGGCACGTGGATTTCAGCTACGAAGTGTCGAGGAGCCTGATGGCGTGCGAGGGGGCGCTCCTGGTCGTGGACGCGTCGCAGGGCGTCGAAGCACAGACAGTGGCGAACGCATACCTCGCCGCCGACGAGGGGCTGGAGCTGATACCGGTCATAAACAAGATAGACCTCCCCTCGGCCGACCCGGAGAGGGTCAAGAAAGAAATAGAGGACGTTATAGGAATAAGCGCCGAGGACGCGATACCGGCCAGCGCGAAGGCCGGGACGGGGACCAAGGATATCCTGGAAGCGATAGTGAAGAGGATACCCCCTCCCGAGGACAAGTCGGGCCTGCCGCTGAAGTCCCTCATATTCGACAGCTGGTTCGACTCGTACCAGGGCGTCGTGATGCTGATAAGGGTGTACGAGGGGAAGATGAGGCTCGGCGAGGAGATAAAGTTCATGTCCACGGGGAAGACCTTCGAGGTGAAGAAGCTCGGGGTGTTCTCGGCGATGGCCGTCGAGGTGGAAGAGCTCGGGACCGGCGAGGTCGGGTTCGTGTCGGCGTCGATAAAGGACATAAGCGAGGCCAAGGTCGGCGACACGATAACGAGCGCGGCGCGGCCCACCGGGAAGCCGCTAGCGGGATTCAGGGTGATGAAGCCGATGGTGTTCAGCGGGCTTTACCCTATAGACCCCGGGGACTACGACAAGCTGAGGGAGGCTCTCGAAAAGCTGGGCCTTAACGACTCGTCGCTCGTATACGAGCCGGAGACGTCGATTGCGCTCGGGTTCGGATTCAGGTGCGGGTTCCTCGGGCTCCTGCATTTAGAGATCGTAAAAGAAAGGCTTGAAAGAGAGTTTCAGCTGGAGCTCATAACGACCGCGCCGACAGTCGTCTACAGGGCGACAAGCAAGAAGGGAGAGGTTACGTACGTCAACAATCCGAGCGAGCTCCCGACGCCCGACAAGACGGAGATGATCGAGGAGCCCTACGTAAAGATATCGATACATACGCCGAATACCTACCTGGGGGCGATATTCGACCTCTGCATAAAGAAACGCGGCATACAGAAGGATATAAGGTATATAACGCAGGACAGGGTCATCATCGAGTACGAGATACCGCTTTCCGAGATAGTGTTCGATTTTTACGACAAGCTGAAGTCGGCCACGCGCGGGTATGCGTCGATGGACTACGAGCCCATCGGGTACCTGCAGTCAAGCCTCATCAAGCTCGATGTTCTCGTGAACGGCGACCCGGTGGACGCGCTCTCGATAATCGTCCACAAGGAGAAGGCGTTCGAGAGGGGAAGGGAGCTTATCGCGAAGCTAAGGAGCCTTATACCGAGGCAGCTCTACGAGGTCGTGATACAGGCCGCGATCGGGAACAGGATCGTCGCCCGCGAATCCGTAAAGGCCGTGAGAAAGGACGTTACGGCGAAGTGCTACGGCGGGGACGTCACGAGAAAGAGGAAGCTCCTCGAAAAGCAGAAGGAAGGAAAGAAGCGCCTTAAGCAGATCGGGAAGATAGAGATACCGCAGGAAGCCTTCCTCGCGGTCCTTAAGACCTGAGCGGTCCCGCCGCCCGGGCTATCTTTTATTCGCGGACATCATCATTTCGGTAATCGCGCGGGTCGCGCCGCTTACGGCGCCGGGGTCGGAGACGACGTTTACGAGCGCGGGTTTCCCCGAAGCGAACGCCCTTTCGAGCGCGGGCGCGAGGCCTTCGGGATTTTCGACGAATTCTCCGTGGCCTCCGAGCGCTTTCAGGATTTCGTGAAAGGGCGTTCGGCCGAGCTCGACGCCCGGGGCTTTCGCCCCCTCGCCGTATGTTATCTCGATCTGGTGCTTCGTCATCCCCCAGGCGGCGTCGTTGCAGACGACGGCGACGAACGGCAGATTATGCCGTAAGGCCGTGTCGAACTCCATGAAGTTCATCCCCATTGCGCCGTCGCCGGTTATGAGCGCGACGGGGCTGCCGGGCCGGGCGGCCTTCGCACCGATGGCGAACGGCACGCCGACGCCCATGCACCCGAGTGGGCCGCACTTGATGTAGCCGCCGGGACGCCTGACGCGGACGTGACCGTCCACCCACGCCTGCGTATCGCCGCCATCGACGACCAGCGTGCCGTCCGGGCCGAGGACGTCCTCGACGGCGGCGGCGATTGCGACCGGGTGCATCGGGGATTTCGGGAGCCTGAGCGGCTCCGATTCCTTCAGTCTTTTATCCCTTACCGTCCTGCAGTCGCTCACCCAGCCCGAGTAGTCGGGCCTTATATCGTTTTCGCGGAGATATCCCGTTACCGCAGAGAGCGCGCCGCCGAGGTCGGAGACGATGCCGAGGTCGGCGGGGCGGTTCCTGCCTATCTCTCCCGGGTCGATGTCTATCTGGGCTATCTTCGCTTCGGGGTTCAACGTCCGCCCGAAGCCGATGTATATCGAGAGCCGAACGCCCATGAGGATGACGAGGTCGGCCGACTGCGTGATTTCGCGAAAGCCGTTCGGGGCCGAGGGGCCTGCCGCCCCGAAGGAAAGCGGCCCGCCGTCGGGGATTATTCCACGCCCGGCGTTGAGCGTAAAAAGCGGCATGGGGGCGGCTTCTAAAAAGAGGCGTAGGTCCTCCTCGGCACGGGAGTACCACGCGCCGCTCCCGGCTATGGCAACGGGCCTTTCGGCCGTGGCGAGGAGGCGCGCGAGGCCGGCCGCGGCGTCCTCGGAGGGCCTCGTTCTTACGGAGTGGATGGAAGTGTCGTAGGAAATTATTTCTTCTTCGGAACATGAAGGATAGAGGACTTCGTAGGACATGCCGAGATATACCGGCCCCGGCCTCCCCGAGGACGCTATCCTGAAGGCGTTCGAGACGTACTCGGGGATGCGCCGCGTGTCGTAGACCGTCTTCGCCCACTTGGCGACGTGGGCCGCCATGCCCTCCTGGTCTATCTCCTGGAGCGACAGCCTGTCATTTTCCTCGACGCCCGACCTGCCGGATATTACGAGGAGCGGCGAGTTCGCGAGACGGGACGCCGCCATGCCCGTGAGGGTGTTCGTGAAGCCGGGCCCCGCCGTGACGAGGCAGACCCCCGGCCTTCGGCCCGCTCTTCCGTAGGCGTCGGCGGCCATGGACGCCCCCTGCTCGTGCCGCGTGTCGATTATCCTTATGCCGAAATCGGGACAGGCCCTGTAGACGGGGTTGATGTGCCCCCCGGCGAGTGAGAATATATCGGTTACGCCGAGCTCGTGAAGCGTTCTCGCGACGAGACGGCCGCCCTCTGACATGACCATGGACTTACCTCCGTTTATCTATACTTTTACACCTTTGAAAATCCCGGCGCAAATAAAAAAAGACGCCGGCGGGGCGGCGGCCTTCGGCTTTAAACCCGATATGTGTTAGAATAAGCTCAAAATTCAAGGAGGGAGATATATGTCTGACGAGGGAAACCCGCAGGGAGCGGGACAGATGCAGGAGCTGACCCAGCTCCAGAGCTCTATACTCATGGCCTTTAACCTGGGCGTTTCGTATCACCAGCAGTCGGGCGGGCTCAAGAGCATAACGGAGGTTTCGGGCGAGCTCGGGCACAACATATATACGAACCTGTCGCAGGTTTACGGCAACAAGCTGGAGGACGATTACCTGAGGGCCAATACGGAGTACTTTCTTCAGATCGCCCTTCTCGGGTATATAATACCTTCGGTATGCGCCTACGAAGAGGACTTCAAGAACAAGCTTTTAAGCCTCATCGAGAAAAGGGCTCTCAAGACCCAGGAGCAGATGTCGGGACAGGGCGGCCCTCCGGGCGGCACGATAGTCACACCGTGAGGAGCATGGAATGGAAGCGACAACCAGACCCCTCGGCGGGCGGGAAAGCGTAAAGGTAGCCGTAGTTCAGGCGTCGCCTGTCTTCATGGACAGGGAGAGGACGGTCGAGAAGGCGTGCGCCCTGATAAGGGAGGCCGGCAGAAACAAGGCCGAGCTGGTCACGTTCTCCGAAGCCTTCATCCCGGCGTACCCCGCTTACTACACCGTCGGATACGAAACGCCGGCCCACGAGTGGACCGACTACATGATAGCCCTCCAGGATAACTCCATTTCCATACCGGGCGAGGACACGAGGGCGCTCGGTGAGGCGGCCAGGGACGCCGGCGCTTACGTCGTCATGGGCTGTAACGAGCTCGCCGACAGGCCCGGAAGCAGGACGGTTTACAACACGCTTCTTTTCATAGGGAAAGACGGAGAGGTGCTGGGAAGGCACAGGAAGACGATGCCGACCTACACGGAGAGGCTGTACTGGGGGAAGGGAGACGGAAGGGACATAAGGGTTTTCGATACGGACATAGGGCGCATCGGCGGGCTCATATGCTGGGAGAACCACATGACGCTGCTGCGGGCGGCCATGATACACAGGGGCGAGGACTTTCACGTCGCCGTCTGGCCGGGGAACTGGAAGAGGGGGACCGACAGCCTCCTCGACCCGGATACGAGCCCCGGGGGAGCGATGTGCAATCTACAGTCGCTGATCAAGGTCCACGCGTTCGAGGCGGGGGCGTTCGTCCTGAGCGGGTGCGGGTACCTGGATTCCGACGACTTTCCCGAGAAGTGGCATTACATAAGGGACGGCGATCATATAAATTACGGATGGGCCTGCGGCGGGAGCTCGATAGTAAACCCGGCGGGGAGGTACCTGGCCGAGCCCAGTTTCGAGAAGGACGCAATACTATACGCCGAATGTTACGCGAACCAGATAAAGGCTGTGAAGGCCGTGTTCGATTCGCTTGGGCATTATTCGAGGTGGGACATCGCGCGGCTGGAGGTGAGGAGCGAGGGATGGGAGCCGGAAGCCGGGACGGGGAACGGTGCGGCCCGGGCGGCGGAGCTTTCGCCGGGCGAGCTCAGAAGGATTTCGGAAAAGTACGAAATAGAAACAGAGAGCCTGGAGGCGCTTCTCGAAGAATTGAATGCGCTCCGGGCGGGCGGGCGGCCGGGCGAGTAGAAGAGGCCTCCTTCTACAACGTTTCGGCCGCGCGGCTATCGGGAAAGTTATCCCTTTATCCGCCCGTTTTACAGCCCGAACAAGGTACTTCCCCATATTTATCTCCTTGACATTACTATCGAAACGTTATATAAACCAATTCAAGGGAGAATGCCTGAAGGCCATGCAAAGGAGGGTCGGGTGATGAATTTCAGGGACGAGTACGGGGAGTTCTCGGCTCAGGAGGCCGTGGATGCGATACTGGCCATCCTGAAAAAGAGCGGGGTGGAGATAGACGACAAGAGCTTTACCTGGACCCTCGTCGGGGCACTCTTCCAGAAAGGCGTCATACCGCGCCAGGACTTCGAACGGATTTACTACTCTTTAAAGAACCAGGCCGAGGACAGGGACGTTCTGAAGGAAAACGTCGTCTGATCCCGGCCCCGTCGGATAAAAGAATAAACCCCCATACCCTTCTTATAAAGACAAAGGATGGATTTCTCCTGTTTAGATTTGAGGTATTTCCGAGCAGTACTGGATATGCTTTCTTGCAATCAGTCCAGGGCGTCCGATTCCTCGCTCGCTCGAAATCGTTGGTCGAAATGACAAAAGCACTTGATTAATTGCTGGCGGTAATGTATTCCCGATACAGGCATTGATACTAAAGAAGGTATGTTCTGAGCTGTACCGGATGAGCGCTTGCGCTTCAGGGCGTAGTCGTCCGGTTCTTGCGCACGCTCAGAACCGTTGGGAATGACAGAAGGGTGGTGATTCCTCGCTCGCTCGGAATTGCTGAGAATGACACGCTATAAGGATTGCGGATTAAAAGAAGATTGCCGCGGTCGCGTGGGGCGCTCCCTCGCAATTGTAGATGTCAAGGAATTCTTGACAGATTGCTGGCGGAAGACTGAATGGGTGCCTGCTATTTTAATTTCGGTTACTTTCGAGCGGCACTGGATGGCCTTCCTCTTAGTTGTTCGAGGGCGTCCGATTCCTCACTCGTTCGGAATCGTTGCAGGAATGACAGACTAAAAAGAATAAATCCCCGTATGCCCCTCTTCCACCGGGGAAAAAGAAAAGTGAAAGAGAAATCACATCCGTTCCAATCCTGCCCGGGATAATTCTTCCATAGCGGATGCAAGCGCCTGCTCTATGATAGAGCGGATTTCGGCCATTCTTTCTTCGCTCCGGGCCTCGAACCTGAGAACGAGGGCCGGCTGCGTATTCGACGCCCTTATGAGCCCCCACCCGTCGGGGAATTCTATACGCGCCCCATCTATGTCGATTACCCTGTAATTCTCGCCGAGCTTTTTCCTTACGAGCTCGACAACCGGGAATTTGATGGCCTCGGGGCAGTCGAGCCTTATTTCGGGCGTCGATACGGCCGGGGGGACGCCTTCGAGGAGCTCGGGGATCGTCTTTCCCGAGGAGGAGATGATTTCGAGCAGGCGGAGGGCGGCGTAAAGGGCGTCGTCGTACCCGAAGAACTTGTCGGCGAAGAATATATGGCCGCTCATCTCGCCGGCGAGCGCCGCGCCGTCCTTCTTCATCTTGTTCTTGATGAGGGAGTGGCCGGTCTTCCACATGACGGGCTTTCCGCCGGCCGCCTCGATACCCTCGAAGAGGCGGTTCGAGCATTTGACGTCGCCTATTATCTCAGCCCCTTTCTTACGGGAGAGGACGTCCCTCGCGTATATGAGGACGAGCATGTCGCCCCATATTATGCGGCCCTCCCCGTCCACGACGCCCACCCTGTCGCCGTCGCCGTCGAAACCTATCCCGAGGCTGAAACCCTCGCCGACCACCGTTTCGGCGAGCTCGGCGACGTTCTCCTCGATCGTGGGATCCGGATGGTGGTTCGTGAACGTGCCGTCGGGAGTGACGTAGAGCTCTTTTACGTCGCAGCCGAACTCCCCGAACACGCGGGGGCCTATGACACCGACCATGCCGTTCCCGTAATCGACGGCCAGGCGTAGGCCGGGCTTTATCTCGACGTTGGATTTTAAGAACTCGACGTACTTTTCTTCTATAGATGTTTCGGCCGCCGTTCCGGCCCCGGTGTGGACTTCGCCCCTGTCGGCGATTTCCCTTATCTTTTGAATCTCTTCTCCGAAGACGGAGTCACGGCCGAGGCAGAGCTTTACGCCGTTATATTCCCCGGGGTTGTGGCTCGCGGTTATCATGACGCCGCCGTCAACGGGGAGGTTGTAGAGGGAGAAGTAGAGCATGGGCGTCGTTACCATTCCCAGATCCACGACGTCTATGCCCGTAGAGGTTATGCCCCTCGTCATCGCGCGGGCATAGCCGGGCGAGCTCAGCCGGCAGTCGCGGCCGAGGGACAGGACCTTTCCGCCGTGGTCTTTTACGTATGTGCCGAACGCCTTACCTATCGTCTCGTAGACGCCTTCGTCGAGGTCGGCGTCGACGACGCCCCTTATGTCGTATTCGCGGAATATAGCGGGGTTTATCGTTTTCATCGAATGCACCTTTTAGCTCCCGGGGATTCAATACTATTGCCTAAATTCGCTCAAAGGCAAGGAGCGACGCATAAGTAAAGGGCCGGCTTCAAGAAGACGGATACCGGAAGTGGAGCGCGAGGGGAACGCCGTATTTCTCCCCCGTTTCTTGACATTGACAGGCCGCCTTATATTCTAGTTTCGATGATTTTCCCGACGTTCGAGGAGTTCAAAAAGAAACTCGAAAAGGGCAACCTCGTCCCCGTATGGAGGGAGGTGCTCGCCGATTTCGACACGCCCGTTTCGGCGTTTAAAAAAATAGAGACGGGCGATTTCGCGTTCCTTCTCGAAAGCGTCGAGGGCGGCGAGAAGTGGGGAAGGTACAGCTTTTTAGGGGCGGAGCCTTCGGTGATTATAAGGTCTCGCGGCCGGGATATCGAGATTATAGAGGACGGCGTAACGACGAAGAAGAACGGCGACCCGACGGACACCCTGAGGGAGCTGTTGTCCCGTTACAAGCCCGTTGTCGAGGAGGAGCTCCCGAGGTTTCACGGTGGCGCGGTAGGGTATTTTTGTTATGACATTGTGAGGTTCTTCGAGGACCTGCCGGAGACCGGAAAGGACGAGCTCGGGCTCTGGGATTCGCTTTTCATGGTAACGGATTCGGTGCTCGTGTTCGACAACGTCAACCACAAAATAAAAATCATTTGCAACGCGTTCGTGCCCAACGCCGGGAAGGCCGGGGACGCATATAACGCGGCGCTCGAAAAGATAGATACGATCATCGGGAGGCTGAGAAAACCTTCGGGTGAATATTACGAGAGGAACGGCAAGTCCGAAGCCGGAGCGGCGACGGAGCTGGTGTCGAACTTCAGGCCCGAGGACTACAAAAAAGCCGTAGAGAAAACGAAGGAATACATAAACGCGGGCGACATAATACAGGCCGTCATATCACAAAGATGGAAGACGAAGCTCGACGTGGACGAGTTCGATCTTTACCGCGCACTCAGGGTTTTAAACCCCTCGCCGTACATGTTCTATCTGAAAACGGATTCGGAAACGCTCGTGGGATCGTCGCCCGAGGTTATGGTGAGGGTAGAGGACGGGATGGTCGAGAGCAGGCCCATAGCCGGGACGCGGCCCAGGGGAAAGAACGAGGCGGAGGACTCGGAGCTCGAAGACGAGCTCCTGGCCGACCCCAAGGAGCGGGCCGAGCATATAATGCTCGTGGACCTGGCGAGGAACGACCTCGGGAGAATCGCCGAGACGGGCACCGTGAAGGTGGACGAGCTCATGATCGTCGAAAAATACTCGCACGTAATGCACATAGTGTCGAACGTAATCGCGAAACTCCGCCCGGACAGGGACGCGCTCGACGTCATAAAGGCGACGTTCCCGGCGGGGACGCTCTCGGGGGCGCCGAAGGTGCGCGCGATGGAGATAATCGAGGAGATGGAGCCTTCGCGGAGGGGGGCGTACGGCGGCGCGGTGGGGTATTTCAGCTTTTCGGGGAACATGGACACATGCATAACCATAAGGACCTTCGTCATAAAGGACGGCGAGATCTACGTTCAGGCCGGGGCGGGCATAGTGGCCGATTCGGACCCGGAGAAGGAATACCAGGAGACGGTGAACAAGGTGAAGGCCCTAGTGAGGGCGATAGAGGTCGCCAAGTCGGGACTCTGACCCGGGCGGAGAAATATCATGATACTGATGATAGACAACTACGATTCCTTCACCTATAACCTGGTCCATTATCTTTCGGAGCTCGGAGAGGAAGTTACCGTGGCGCGTAACGACAAGATAAGCCTCGAGGACGTGGGAAGGATGGGCCCGGAGATAATAGTCGTTTCGCCCGGGCCGTGCACGCCAAGGGAGGCCGGGATTTCGGTGGACGTGATAAAGGAGTTCGCCGGGAGGACGCCGATACTGGGGGTTTGTCTCGGGCACCAGTCGATGGCGTACGCCTACGGGGCGGAGATAGTGCGCGCGGGGAGGCTCCTTCACGGGAAGACGTCGCCCATAAGGCACGACGAGAAGGGTATATATAAGGATATACCGAACCCCTTCGAGGCGACGAGGTACCATTCGCTACTTGTAGATAAGGGGACGCTCCCGGACGACTTCGAGGTCTCGGCGTGGACCGACGAAGGGGAGATAATGGGGATAAGGCATAAAGAGCACCTGATGGAAGGGGTGCAGTACCATCCGGAATCCATACTCACCAGGCACGGTAAGGACATACTCCGGAATTTCATAAACCTTGCACGGGAAAGGGCCGGGGGCTGACCCCCGTATTCCCCTCCGAGCCGCATCTTACAAGCCCCGCACGGGGCGCCTCGGTTTGACATTTCAGGCCGTAATTTATATATTCCTAAAGCCGTTTAATCAACCGAGGTGAATTCCAATGCTGCTTTTATTCAAACCGCGTGACCAGAAATATATAGGAGAGGGAAACCTGCCTTTCGGAAGCTACGACGATACGTCGGAATGGCTTCCGATTACCAGATACCTCGAACAGGGCGCGGCCGAATTCCCGGAAAAGAACATGTTCCGCGTCGCGGACAGGGACGGGAATCTCATAAACACCCAGACATACCGCGAGACGAACGAATGGGCCAACCGCGTTGCGAACGGCTTCATAAAGGATTACGGCGTGAGGAAGGGCGACAGGGTCGGCATATACATGCTGAACTCGTCGGAGTACGTCATTTCGATAATCGCGATACATAAAGCGGGCGCGGTGCAGGTGCCCATAAACAAGGACGAGAAGGGCGACAGGCTCGCTTACATTATAAATTACTCGGAGATGAAGGCCCTCGTCGTAGACCCCGAGAGCATCCCAATGCTGGACGAAATAGCAAAGAATCTGGATAAGTTAGAGTATGTATTCGTCACCGGGGACCCGAACGCCGTTCCGGAATCCGCAGGCGGCGTAAAGGCCCTCCCCTTTTCCGTATTCGACGAATATTCGAGCGGGAACCCGGGCGTGGACGTGAAGGTGTCGGACGTGGAGAGATGCATGTTTACGTCAGGGACGACGGGCATGCCGAAGGGCGTATCCAGGAACCACGGCGGTGTGATACTGACCGTCAGGGGATACATACAGCAGCACGGCGTAAGGAGCGGGGACGTGCTTATGAGCGTCCTTACGCTCGGGCACGCGAACGCCCAGGTGATGTGCCTGTTTACAGCCATCGGCGCGGGCGCGACGGCAGTTTTTTATCCGAAGTTCTCGGCGTCCAATTTCTGGAAGTGGGCGGCGGAGTGCGAGGCGACGTGCGTTAACATGCTGGGAGCGGTGTCGGAATACCTGTGGGCGGCCGAGCCCGGCGAATGGGACAAGAGGCACAGGGTGAGAATGGTCCTTTCGGGGCCTGCCCCGAAGCAGCTCAAGGAATTCCAGGAGCGTTTCAACACGCGCGTCATAGACGGGTACGGCTCGACCGAGATGGGGATGGCGCTCTGGAACGACCCCGAGGACACGCGCCCCGGGGGCTCGGGATACCCGATGGAGGGATATTATCTCGAGCTCAGGGACCCCGAGAACACGAGCAGGGTCATGAGGCCGTTCTGGGACCCGGGCGAATCGCCGAGACCGCCCGACGACGCCAAGGGGCTTCTGTTTATAAAGCCGCTCATACCGCACACCACGCTTAACGAATACTTCAAGGACGAGAGGAGAACGAGGGAGGCCTTCGACGACGACGGCTTCTTTAATTCGGACGACCTCTTCGCGAGGGGCATAGACGGAAGGTATTACTTCCAGGGGAGGTTCAGCAGGATCAGGGTTTCGGGCGAGAACGTGGACCCCATAGCCGTTCAGGACGCGGCGAATATGTACGAGGGCATACACGAGGCCATAGTGGTCGGCATAAGGCTCCCCGACATATCGGACGACGAGATAAAGCTGAACGTAACGCTCGAAAAGGGGGCAGAGTTCGACCCGGTCGAATTTTCGAAGTGGATGGCGGAGCGAAACCCGGTGTTCATGGTGCCGAGGTTTATAGAAATCTATGAAAACGGGTTTCCGATGACGGCGTCCCAGAAGATAAAGGTCGCCGAGATTAAAGAGATAACGGAAAAGACGTGGGACAGAAACAAGGTGGGGTTAAAGTTCAGGGCGAGGTAAACTTTTCCTTAAAACCGGCGCCTGCGGAGACGCGGCGGATACCGGGGGGTGGTTAGAAAGCGGGAGAGGGGCAAGCATATAGATGCTTAGATAATTCACCAATCTCCACTAAACATTACATTTTTTGATTATTTTCAGGTTGACAAATTTTGTCGACTTTCTTATTGTAATAAGTCTGAGACAGGAAAAGACCAAAAAATGAAGCCACCAAAGGAGGAGTACTATGCTTTTATTGTTTAAACCCCGCGATGCGATGTACCTCGGCGAGGGCACCCTACCCTTCGGAAAATTCGAGGATACGTCCGAATGGCAGCCTATAACCAAGTGCCTCGAAGCAGGAGCCGAACGTTTCCCGGAGAAGACCATGTTCAGGGTCGGCAACCCCGAGGGAGAGATAACGGAAAGCTATACCTACAAAGAGACGAACGAATGGGCCAACAGGGTGGCTAACGGTCTTAAGGACGAGTTCGGTGTAAAGAAGGGCGACAAGGTAGGCATGTACATGCTGAACTGCTCCGAATACGTGGTATCCATCCTTGCAATACATAAGACCGGGGCCGTCCCGGTACCGATAAACAAGGACGAAAAGGGCGAAAGGCTCGCATACGTTATCAATTATTCCGAAATGAAGGCGCTCGTCATGGACCCGGGCAGCGTGCCGTTTATAGAAGAGATAGGAAAGGATTTAACGGGCCTCGAGGTAATATTCATGACCGGCGACCCGGCGGCCGTGCCGGCTGAGATCGGCGGCATAAAGACGCTCCCGTTCTCGACGTTCGACAAGTTTTCGGGCAATAACACCGGGGTAGAGGTGACGACGCAGGACATGGAAAGGTGCATGTTCACGTCGGGAACGACCGGCATGCCCAAGGGCGTCGCGAGAAACCACGGCGGCGTCGTGCTGACGGTGCGCTCGTATCTCCAGCAGCAGGGCATAAGGAGCGGGGACGTTCTCATGAGCATACTGTCGCTCGGGCACGCAAACGCCCAGGTGATGTGCCTCTTCAGCGCTATGGGCGCAGGGGCGACGGCAGTGTTTTTCCCCAGGTTCTCGGCGTCGAGCTTCTGGAAATGGGCGGCGGGCTGCGGAGCGACGTCGATCAACATGCTCGGGGCAGTCGCGGAATACCTCTGGGCCGCGGAGCCTTCGGAATGGGACAAGAAGCACAAGGTAAGAATAATGCTCGGCTCCCCGGCGCCGAGGAACCTCCCGGAGTTCCAGGAGAGGTTCGGCGTCAGGGTTATAGACGGGTACGGCTCGACCGAGATGGGAATGGTGCTCTGGAAGGACCCGGAGGACCACCGCCCGGGCTCCTCGGGATTCCCCATGGAGGGGTATTACGTAGAGCTCAGGGACCCGGCCGATCCGTCGCAGGTAATGAGGCCGTTCTGGGACCCGTACGAGAACCCGGTTCCGCCGGACGAGGCCAAGGGCCTTCTTTACATAAAGCCGCTCATACCGCACACCACGCTTAACGAATACTTCAAGGACGAGAGGAGAACGAGGGAGGCCTTCGACGACGACGGCTTCTTTAATTCGGACGACCTCTTCGCGAGGGGCATAGACGGCAGGTATTACTTCGTCGGAAGGTTCAGCAGGATAAGGGTCTCGGGCGAGAACGTTGACCCAATCGCCGTTCAGGACGTGGCGATGCAGTACGAGGCAATTCAGGAGGCCGTGGCCGTCGGCATAAGGCTCCCGAACGTATCGGACGACGAGATAAAGCTGAACGTGACCTTAAAGCAGGGCGCGACCTTCGATCCCGTGGAGTTTTCGAAGTGGATGGCCGAGAAGGTCATGGTCGCGATGGTCCCGAGGTTTATAGAGGTCTACGAAGACGGCTTCCCGGTGACGGCGACGCAGAAAATCAAGGTCGCCGAGATAAAGGAAATCACCGACAAGACCTGGGACAGGCAGAAAGCCGGGCTTAAATTCAGCGCAAGGAAGTAACGAACGGCGCGGCGCTTTCATCGGGCCGCCGCTCGCAACCGATGATATTGAAAAAAGACGAACAGCTCATGCGTCTGGCCCTCGCGGAAGCAGAGGAGGCCGGGCGCATGGGCGAAGTTCCGGTAGGCGCGGTAATCGTCGACGGCTCGGGGAGAGTCCTCTCCACCGGGCGAAACATGAGGGAATCCTCCCAAAACCCCACGGACCACGCAGAGATAATTGCAATACGGGAAGCCTCGCGCACCCTCGGAAGCTGGAGGCTCGAGGGAGCGGCTATCTACGTTACGCTGGAGCCGTGCATGATGTGCATGGGTGCGATTATAAACGCTAGGATAGGAAGGCTCGTTTTCGGGGCGAGGGACCCAAAGGCGGGGGCGGTCGCGTCGGTGATGAACCCCGCGGATTACGAGAGACTTAACCACAGGGTGGAATGGCGCGAGGGCGTCCTGGAGGGAGAGAGCTCTTCCCTCCTCCGCGAGTTTTTCAGGACTCTCAGGGCCAGGGATACGTGAATTATTTCTTTCCGCTGAAGAATCCGAGGATATCGGTTATTACGCTCTTGTCCTCTTCGCCCGCCAGCTTTTCGAGCTCGCCCGCGTCGAGCCATACGCCCCCGCAGGAGCTGCAGCGGTCTATGCTGACGCCGCGGAACGTGACCTCGTGGAGCTGCCCGCCGCACTTGGGGCATTTCATGTAGCATGCCGCCTTTATGCGCTCCCTTTCTTCGGCCTCTGTTTCTTCCTTGAGCTTTTCTTTTAGTCTCTTGGCTTTTTCCGATTCTTCCTTGGCGAAATACTCTTCTTCGGGTTTGCTACGCTTGTCGCTCATCTCGATCTCCTGATTTGCATCCGTTCAACATGTATCCGGGCGCGCGCCCTAAGCGCCGACGGTTCTCAGCCCCTGGACGACGGCGTGATTATTATGGTTTTTTCATCGTTTTCGATTTTTGTCTCGTAGCTGACGCCCCTTTCTCTTTTGAGCGTAAGATAGGCCGTCCTTCTATCGGCCGCCGAGAGCGGGCCCAGGGATACGGGCTTTTTCGTCTTTCTTACCTTTTCTATCGTTTCCCTGACGAGATCGGATATCTTGTTGTCCTTTTTGCTCTTGTAACCGTCGATGTCGATGGAGACCCTCTTTTCCTTGCCGGTCTCGCAGTCCCTGGCGGCTATTTTTCCCACGAGGTATTCGAGGGACTTTATCATCTCGCCCCTCCTGCCGATGAGGAGGCCCTTGTCGTTCGTGTCGCGGATTTCGAGCCTTATCCTGTCCTGGTTTTCGCGGAGGCCCACCTGGAACGTCGGGATCAGGTAACCGAGAATGTCTTCGAGGGCTTTTTTGGATTTAAGGCCCTTGTCGCTGAGATTCTGGTTTTTCAATGTGGCCCTGACCCTGGCGTTCCGGCTGCCTATGCCGAAGACGCCCCTGGAGCCCTCGTCTAGGACTTCGACTTCTATTTCGCTCCTGGCGACGCCGAGGGCCTCGCAGGCGCTTATGGTGGCGTCGGATACCGTCTTGCCTTCTTTCTCTATACTGATTGCCATTTATGATACTCCTTGCAAATTGCTGACCTTGTGGTTCACGTACATCTGCTGGAATATGGAGAGTATATTGCTCACAGTCCAGTAGAGTATCAGGCCCGATGGCAGGCCCCAGAACATCACAGTGAAAATTATAGGCATAAATTGCATCATTTTCATCTGGAGCTGCATGTTTTCGCCGCCCGCAGCCGGCGTCATGGGCGTCATTTTCTGGGATATGAACCACGATACCCCCATGAGCAGCGGGAGTATCCTGAACGGAATCCCGATGCCCGGTATGTCGAACAGCGTTTCAGGCTCGGAAAGGTCCTGAATCCAGAGGAACGAGCTGTGCCTGAGGTCTATCGAGTGAAGGAGAACGTCGTAGAGCGCTATGAAGACCGGAAGCTGGATGAGGAGCGGGAAACATCCGCCGAGGCTGGCGAGGGGATTGACGCCGCTGCTCGTGTAGAGCTTCATTATTTCCGCATTCTGCTTCGCCTTGTCGTCCTTGAACTTTTCCTTGATGGCGTCCATCTTGGGCTTGAGCTTCTCCATCTGGAACTGCGTCTTCTTCATCGAGATCATGCTCTTTATAGTGAGCGGGAGGAAGACGAGCCTTATGATTATGGTTATGACGATGATGGAGACGCCGTAATTATGGAAGTAGCCGTTAAGCCATTTGAGGAAATCGAGGAGCGGCTTTGCGAGAAACTCGACCCATCCGTAATTCACCGATTCCTGGAGGTTGTAGCCGACGGCCTTTACTATGTCGTACTCGAGCGGGCCGAGATAAACCTCCCAGCTCCGGGTCGACGTTTTGGCGGCCGGTATAGTGTCTTCGGGATAGCTGTAGACGGCCCTTACGAGGCCCTCCTCGGAAAGCCCGTCCACGGATAATGTCGTGTCGGCCCCCGTCTCCGGCAGGAACGTCGATATGAAGTATTTCTGTGAATAGCCGAACCATTCCACGACACCGGAATACCGGTTTTCGGACTTGGGCTTCTTGTCTACCTTCTCGAGGTCGCTCGACACGAGAGCGACGAAGCTCATCGTGTTCCCTCCCCTGTCGTGGTGCTCTATGTGCCCGTCCCAGACGATGTCTAGCTTCTCGCGGAGGGAAGCGGAAGTGGGGTTCGTGACCTCGAATCTTTGTTTCAGGGCATACGAGGCGGCGTTTATTTCGTAAATCTTCTTTACGACGATGCCCTCGGGAGAAGTCCAGGAAAAGGTTATCTCCTTCGTGCCGTCGTTGACCGTGACCATGTCGGGGCCGCCGAACTCGAACGGCATGTTCCTCGGGATGTCGTAGCCGTCGAGCCTGAGAAGGGTGCTGAACGCGAGGGGCGCGCCCTCGAAGAGGTCGACGGGGCCCGAGTCGTCTTTCGTGCTCGCTTTATATTTCTTGAGATCCCATTTGAATATGCGGGCGCCCGTCGTGTCTATCGTTCCGGTGTAGAGGGGCGTGTCTATCGTAATCACCCTGCCGGCCGGCTCGCGCTCGACGGACTGCGTGGGAACACCCCCGTCGAATACGTCCGCCTGGGGCGTGGGGCTCGCGCCCGGGGCCGGAGACGCCGCGCCGCCCCGGACCTGCGCTTCGGGCCCGGGGGGCTGGGGCCCCGTGAAAAAATACGAATAACCGAAGATAACGGCTATAGATAATATAAGGAATATTACGTAGTTCAGCTTGTTGTCGCCCATTCAATAGTCCTTTACCTGACCGGATCGTAGCCGCCCGCAGAAAACGGATGGCATTTAGACACTCTCTTTATCGCAAGCCACGAGCCCTTGATGAATCCATACTTCCGGAGCGCGTCCTCCGCATAGCAGGAGCAGCTGGGATAGAACCTGCACGAAGGGGGCAGCAGCGACGATATGAAATATTTGTAAGCTCTTATCAGAAGAAATGCGGGGTATACGAGAAGTTTGGATGTCATGAGAACCTGGACCCGATTACCGCCTCGATCTCTCCCTTAGCCTGAGCATAATCGAGCTCCTCGCTCCCCTTTTTGGCTATAATGATCAAATCCATCGAGCCGAAAAGGGACTTGTTCCGCCTGAAGACCTCGCGGAGCACCCTCTTGACGCGGTTCCTCTCGACGGAGCCCGGAATGCTTCTTTTGGCAACGACCATGCCGAGCCTCGGGTGTCCAAGGGAATTCCGGACGTATAGTATTCGGAAATGTTCTCCGTTGAGCTTTCTGCTCTTCCCAAAAATCGCTTCGTACTGAGACGTCCTTCGGATTTTTAAATCTTTTGGGAAAGAAAAACTCAAGTCAAAGCTCATTTCTTCCAGCGCTGCACAGTCAGACTGTGCCTGCCCTTAGCTATCCGCCTCTTGAGGGTGCGCCTGCCCGCCTTGGTGCTTATCCTCTCGCGGAATCCGTGCGTCCTTAATCTCTTTTTAACGTGTGGTTGATAAGTCCTTTTCATAATGCGCCCTAAAAGCTAACACGAAAAGATTTGACGGTCAAGAACGGGAAAAACGGACGATTTCCGCACCTGACCGCAATCTGGAAATATACCCGACTTATGAGGAAATGCATGGTTGAAGCCGTTTTGTACGACACCCAGGGCCGCGAAACGCCCTCTGTTTTCGGGGCGCAGGAAGAGGGAAAGCATTAGCAAATGCGTTACAGTGAGGGACCGGAAATTTGAAAACGTCAAAGATTTCAACCAATTGTGATATCGCGAACGCGAAGAGAATCCTTGACAAGCGGCCCCTGCCTGTTAGTATTAGCCCGGATTAAATTTGTATAGACAATCCTGGAGTTAGCGGGAATAATTAGTGAAACACAAATCCGAAGTACATGTGCTTAAGGTTAAAGATTTTTATGACTATCAGATAATAACAGGAAGTCCGGTGCACGAGTGCACGATCTCCGAATACGATTTCAGCGGATCGGGTGAACCGGAAGGCTGTGTTAGAGAGAAGTCAGAAAAAATGGTTAAGCCGGTCAAATCCAGATAGTGTAGTCCGCCTGCCGCAGTTCTGCTTCCTTACGCTTCCTTGTTAACAATGGGGTGACAATCATGTTAAAGACTGTTTACGACTTCACGATGCTTTTCGTTGTGGGTGCCGTAAAGGTTTCGCTTTTCGTTTTCCTGTTCTGCTTTGGAATGTTGTTCTTCATGAAATCGAAGGATTTCACAATATCCGACAAGCCGGCGTATGCCGGTCTTCTGACCAATCCCGGAAATACGGAGAATATTAAAAACGCGCTGAACCAGGGGCCGGACGCCGATGTCCAGGCGGCGGACATAGAGGACATGACGCCCGAAGAGGCCGAGGTGTTTCTTTTCGTGCTCAGGTTCTCGGAAGGAATGTCGACGATGAACGCCAGGAAGCTGGCGAAGATAATCGTCGGGGAGTGCAAGAGCCACGACCTCGACCCCTATCTCATACTGGCCGTGATAAAGGTCGAAAGCGAATTCTCGCCTGTCGCCGTATCGAAAAGGGGTGCAATAGGGCTGATGCAGGTTATGCCCGGGACCGGGGAGTACGTTGCAAAGGAAATGGGTATATCGTACAGGGGGAGGAAGTCTCTTTACGATCCGTTTATCAATGTGAAGCTCGGAATCAGCTACCTGTCGTCTCTGGAAGAGAGGTACGAAAACGTGGAGAGCGCGCTTAACGCATACAATCACGGCCCCTCGAATTTCGAAAAGAGACTCAACGCGAACGACATTCCGACCCGGTACGTAAATAAGGTGCTCAGCTTCAAGAGCTATCTCGAAGAAGAAAGCATTATACTTGCCAAAAAGGGTTAATCGGATTAAGCGCCCGTTCGCGCGGATTCGTGCGGACGGGCCCGCCATCCAGCCATGAAAATCGGAATAGCCCTCCCCATATTCGGGAAATACGCGGGCAGGGACGAAATCCTGGAGGCCGCCCTCGCCGCCGAGGCGCTCGGGTACGACTCCGTCTGGGTCAGCGACCACGTGGTCGTGCCGGATTCCCACAACGTCTTCGGGGACGTCTTCTACGATCCGCTCATCTCCCTCGGGTTCATAGCGTCCGTCACGAGCAGGATAGAGCTCGGGACGAGTGTCCTGGTGCTTCCGTACAGAAACCCCCTCGTTCTCGCAAAGTCCGTATCGAGCCTGGACGCCCTTTCGGGCGGGAGGGTCGTGCTCGGCGTCGGCTCGGGGTGGCTAAGGGGAGAGTTCGAGGCGCTGGGCGTCGATTATAACCAGAGAGGCCGGATGACCGACGAATACATAGAGATAATGAAGGAGCTCTGGACGAGCGGGAGCCCGTCGTACGAGGGGGAGTATTTCTCTTTCTCGGGGATAAGGTTCGAGCCCAAGCCCGGGCGTAAGCCCCACCCGCCGATATGGGTGGGGGGCGAGAGCCCGAAGTCCATAGAGAGGGCCGCCGGGCACGGGGACGGATGGCATCCCGTAGGGCTCGGGCCCGGGGAGGTGGAGGCCAAGGCGCGGGAGGTGAGGAGCCTCCTTCCGGACGATAAAAAGGAAAGCTTCGTCATATCCCTGAGACGAAACGTCGAGATAAACGAGGGAAGGGAATTCGGCGACGGAGAGACGCTCCGCGGGGGGCTCGGAAAGATAAGGGACGGGATCGAAGCATACAGGGAGGCAGGGGTCGAGCACCTTATACTTTATGTGCTGAGCGGGGAGTTCGAAGGGGTGCTCAGGACTATGAGGGTTTTGAGGGAGGAGGTGCTGTAGTTTTTTCTCCGCTTGTTTTCATTAAAAGATAAGGCAAAAGATTAAATCCCCCCGTACCCCCCTTTTTCTAAAGGGAGGAAGAAGGCAAAAGCAAAAGCTTGATCCCCGATATTTAGGCGGGTTCTGAGCAGTACCGGATGAGCGCTTGCGCTTCATGGTTGTGGCGTCCGATTCCTCGCTCGCTCGAAATCGTTGGGAATGACACACACGTACGTGTGTTTCTCGACGAATCACATTCGGAAACATATGCATCGGGAGCGCGTTTGGAGGTGATAGCGGAAGGTGGCTACTTCGATTGCCAGCGGCTGCGAGCCGCCGGGCCGGGGACACGTAGTGTCGTTTTCGGCGTAGCGCCGAAGTTGCTAAAATCATCTGAAGCGCGGCTGGTGGTAGTAGCAGTGTGCTGCTACTTCGAAAGCTGGTAGAGTCTGCGGGGTTGGCGGCCTTGCGGGGGACGTTCTGTGGTAGCTGGTAGATATGGAGAAAGGGTTCTCTACTTTTCCTAGATGAAAAGTAGCAAAAATCACGGGCCGGGAAAAATTACGCTAAAAATCATCGTTCCTTCGCTAAATCTTCCACCTCCCCCATCCCCTGGTCAGATTTTTAACGCTCATCCTCTCGATTTTCTTAACGCCAATTTTGACGGCCCGGAGGGGTATTGCTTCGCCGCTCGCACGGCTTGCAATATTATGATTTGTCAGTGCTCCTAAGTGCGTCATTCCCGAGCGCCTTAATCGGGAATCCAGTTTTTAAAACAAGAAAGACGAAAAACGAGATCCTGAATCAAGTTCAGGATGACGGAAATGTGGGGTCGCGGCTGGATACCGCAGCGAGTGTGTATAATAGTTATTTGATTGACACTTCGTTTGCAGTCGTGCGATAATTGACTTTGCGAGCGATAACAACAGCTCCCGCGCATCGGGAGAGTCGGGAGGCACCAATATGAATAACGAAACAGGAAAATTCACGGCGGCCGCCGTTCAGATGTCCCCCGTGTTCCTCAACAAGGCCGAAACGATAGGAAAGGTCGTAAGCCTCATTGAAGAGGCGGGCGGGAACGGGGCGAGCATCATAGTGTTCCCGGAGGCCATTATCCCGACCTATCCCTACTGGCCCAAGGACCTGGGATCGGCGGAAGGGAGGAAGCTCATCCTGGACGCATACGTGGAGCTCCACAGGAACTCGGTCGAGATACCGGGCCCGGACACGGAGAAGCTTTGCAAGGCGGCGAAGAAAGCCGGAGCGTACGTCGTCATCGGGGTGAACGAGAAAGAGGGCGGCACCCTATACAACACTATATTGTATATAGACAAGGACGGGACGATACTCGGCAGGCACAGGAAGCTGATGTCCATCGACAGCGAGAAGTGCATATGGGGCATGGGCACGGCCGAGGACCTGGGCGTGTTCGACACGGACCTGGGGAAGGTCGGCGGGTTTTTCTGTTACGAGCACCACATGACGCTGGCCAAGGCCGCCATGTTCTTAAAGGGAGAGCAGATACACGCGGGGCTCTGGGCCGGGCACGGGTTCGTGAAGCCGACGATGGATTTCGCCAGCCGCGAGTACGCATTCGAGGGCCAGGTCTTCGTCATCGCCTCGGCTGCCTACATAACGGAAGACATGGTCCCGGACAGCTTCCCGTTAAAGAAACATACGCCCTGGGACTTCCCGGGCGGGACAGGGATCATAAGCCCGAGGGGGGATTACCTCGCGGGCCCGATATACGATAAGGAAGACATCGTTTACGCGGAGATAGACCCAAGCCTCATCATAAGGGCGAAGGCCGTCATAGACGGGGTCGGGCATTTCTCGCGTCCCGACATACTCAGGCTAGAAATCGAGGGTTACGACCCGTCCCGGGACGGGAAGCCGGAGAAGGAGCCCGAGGCGGCGCCGGCCAGGAAGAACGGGGCGGCCGCCAGGGCGGCCGAGAGAAACGCGGCGAAATAGAGCACGGACGCGTTTATACGTTTCACTTACATAGCATCGTTCCGATAAAAAATCACATGACGGTGGGCCCGGTGCGGGTACAAAGCACGCCGGGCCGCCTAGGGGATGGTTTTGCCCTCGCCGCTTTCGACCGAGTGTATGAGGTCGTGCTTTAAGCTCCAGAGTTTTTCCGAGAGGGAGACGTGGTAGAAGTGGGGGTTCATTATCCGCCTTACGCCGGGGTCGAGCCGCTCGATGTCCGATATCCTGCGCGCCCTCATCTCTTCTATCGAAGGGAGGTCGCAGACGAGCTTCCCCTCGTCGAGCACAGTGACGAGGAGCGGCTCGATGGCGCTTATGTCGCCCCCCCGGAGGATCCTGAACTTGGAGATGTCGAACGGATGCCGGAGCTTAAGGACGTCCTTGCCGCGGACTTCTTCCCCGTCCACCGTCAGGAGGTCGGCCGTGGCCTTGCCTCTCTTGTCGTATATGCGCCAGGCGAGCTTGTTGCCGGGGTTGAGGGTTTTCTTGGGGGTTTCGGATATCTTTATCGCGGGCACCCATTTGCCGTCTTCCTTCACAGAGACGAGCTTGTATACGCCGTCGAGGGCGGAGTCGCCCCTGGACGTGATGAGCCTCGTGCCGACGCCGTAGACGAGCCTTTTTACGAGGCTGTCGGGCTCGACGCCGTAGCGGGGGGCTTCCTCTTCGATCTGCGTGATTATCTGCCATATGACGAGCTCGTCGAGCTCGTTCGAGAGGACGATGCTCGTATCCGGAAAGCCGGCCTCGTTAAGCATACGCGCGGCCTGGATCGAGAGGAAGGCGAGGTCGCCCGAATCGAGCCTTATGCCGACGGGCCTGTGGCCCTTGCGCCTTAGCTCCTCGAAGACCTTTATGGCGTTCGGGACGCCGCTTTCGAGCGTGTTGATCGTATCGACCAGGAGGAGGCAGTCGTCGGGGTAGACCTCGGCGTAGGCCCTGAACGCCCCGAGCTCGCCCTCGCCCAAGGCCATGAAGACCTGCACCATGCTGTGGGCGTGGGTGCCCTTGGGCGGAAAGCCGAGGACCGCCGATATGCCGACGCCCGAGGAGAAATCCGCCCCGCCTATGAGCGCGGCCCTGACGCCGGCGTTTACGCCCTTGTCGTGCCCGCGGCGCATACCGAACTCGAGTATCGGGCGGCCGCGCGCCGCCTCTTTTATCCTCGCCGCTTTCGTCGCGATGAGTACCTGGTAGTTGAGCTTGTTAAGGAGAGGGGATTCGAGTATCTGGGCCATAGGGAGCGGCCCCTGGATTACCGTTATCGGGACGTTCGGATGGACTACCCTGCCCTCGGGGACAGACTGGAGCGTTATGCCCTCGAAGCCGCCGTTCTTTTGGAGCCAGGCGAGGAAGTCGCCGCCGAATATGGGGGAGCCGGAGCTTCCCTTGCGGGACCTGAGATACGCGATCTCGTTTTCGCCGAAACGGGATTCCTTCATCCAGTCGAGGAGCCATTCGAGCCCGGCGTTCACGCAGTAGCCGGATTTGTGCGTGCCGTAGTCCGGGTAGCTTCTGAAGAAATGATCGAACTGTGCGTGCATGTCATGAAGCCCGAACCTGTAGTAAAGCTGGGCCATCGTGAGCTGGTACTGGTCTGTAAATAGTATTCCTTCTGAAAGGTTATTGTTCATGGACGGTAGTTTACCCCTGGAGGTAGTATAACTTCACGCGGGCCGGGAGTGAAGAAATCCTTATTTATGAGCGAGTTGGCAATTTTAGGTGCGCGTGGGCAATATTTGCCTTTATTGACAATTTGCGCAATATTGACTAGTATTTGTCACAGATTACTTTATTTATTAAATTAATTGTCCCGTAGATGCGAAGATGAGTCAATTTATGTCTCCAAATATCTAAAATAGGGTAGAATATTTTAAGCGGCTCGTCGGGCCGGATAAGGAAGGATGGGGAAGGGGCGGGTAGGCCTTTCATGGGGTTCGAAAACCTTGAGAGGTGTGCAATGGAGACTATAGGGAAGATACTGAGCATAACCATTCTTACTATATTCGGATCGGCTGCCGGGACGATTTATCTCGTCGATAACGGCATACTATCCTCTGTCTTCGAAACGGCTCCGGTCACCTACACGTCGGATTCGAAAACCGACATGCCGGACGAAGCCTTTTATCAAACCCCGTCCAAACCCCGGGGCGAAAGGCGGGAGTACGCGAGCTTAAAGCCCACACGGCCGGAGGAGACTACTCCGGAAGGCCCGCACAAGGGCGCTATATGGGGCCAGACATACGGAGCCGTGGACGGCGGCGGGGAGAACGGCGGCGCTTACAGGCTCGCCGGCGGAAGCACGGCGGACTCGCTCAGGCGTAGCAGCGAGTACTGGAAGAACGAGTACGCCGCGGCGAAAAACGAGGGAAGGACGGGCGACGCGGAAAAGGCCTATAGGAAATATCTCGAATACGAAGAGGCGCTCAGGATAAAGCTCGATTCGGGAAGGTAGAGCAGTAAAGTCCGCCCCACCCGATTGACCCCGTTTATCTTAGGGTAAAAGAAGGAAGAGCTTCGTAAGAAGGAAGTCCCCTATGATGATGAGGAGGAGCGATACGACCACGGTCTGGGTCGTCGCCCTGCCGACGCCCTGGGTGCCGCCGTCGGCCCGCATGCCAATGTAGCAGCCCGTTATCGCGACTATAATCCCGAAGAAGAAGGTCTTGGATATACCGCTTATGAAGTCGTTTATCGTCACCCATTCGAGGATGCTCGAAATGAAGAGTCGGGGCTGAACGTCGAGGTCGATCATGGACATTAAAAGCGCCCCGAAGATGCCCGTGAAGTCGGCTATAACCGTGAGGAACGGGAACGCTATAACGGAAGCGATGAGACGCGGGACGACGAGCTTCCGGACCGGGTCGGCGCCGAGGGTTCTTATCGCGTCAATCTGCTCGGTCACCTTCATCGAGCCTATTTCCGCCGTTATACCGGAGCCTACCCTGCCCCCGACGAGAAGGGACGCGACCACGGGGCCGAGCTCCCTTACGAACGACAGGGAAACCACCGGGCCGACTATGCCCTTCGCCCCGAACCACGCGAATCCCCAGGCGAGCTGGACCACCATGACCATGCCTATGGCCATGGCGGAGGCTATTACTATCGGAATGGATTTAAAGCCGATTTCGTCTATCTGCTCCATGACGAGACGGAAGTTAAAAGGGCGCGTCACGGACGCGACCACGGCGCTGTAAATGAAAAGACCGATCTCGCCCATCTGCTCGATGAGGGATATGAAGTAATCTCCGAACCTGGTTATGTAGCTCGCGACCATAGTCAAAGGACCCTGAACTGTGAGACGAAGCTGTCGTATGCAGCCTCTCCCGCACCGAAGCCTTCGGGCGACGATGCGTAAGTGAAATCATATATGCAAATTCCTTTCTTAAAAACACGTGCGTCTATTTTCACCGGGACGTTTTCGAGGGAGCCAGTGTATATCGTCCGGAGCGCCTCCTGCCCGTCTATGGTTATCGGCTCGCGGGACTCGGCTTCCTTCCCCGAGATGCCGATTATGAGGGATTCGGAGAGGGCCTTTAAGCTGTAGCGCATTTTCCTTTCGTCGCAGGTGGAGTTGACCGTGATGGTCGAGTCGCCGGACGCGTCGCCGAACGCGAGGTCGCCGCCTTTTATATCGACACGGGACCAGCCGGGCGGGAGCTCGCCGATTTTGTACGAGGTGTCGTCCGTGGTGTAGACGAGACCGCTGAGATTCCCGCTGTCTTCCTGGCCCGCCGACCTGTAGTAGCCCACGAATTTAGTGAGCGAGCATGACGTCAGAAACAGGAGCGCGAGCGTGAGCGCGGCAATGTTCTTTTTCATAGGACAAAATGACATACGAACCTTAAAGATACAGCCAAATCCGTACATTATACAGATTTGAGGCCGTCGGGGATTTCAATCTTACTTGAATCTCCCGGGAAACCAAGCATATTAAACCTTATGGGGCGCCCGTCGCGCAAGGGGCGCAGAATAGAAGTGGTCAGTATAACCGTTTATACAATCGACACATGCCCGTATTGCCGCGCCGCAAAAGCGCTGTTCGGGAAAATGGGCGTCGAATTCACCGAAATAGACCTCACCTCGGACCCCGAGCGGAAAGCCGGGCTCAAAAAGAAGCACAACTGGAGGACGGTTCCGATGATACTCGTAGGTGAGAGGTTCATAGGCGGGTTCGCCGAGCTTTCGAAGCTCGAAAAAAGCGGCGCCCTCGACGCGCTTTTAAGGGGAGAAGAACCGCAGGAATGAAGCCTCCCCGGCCGGAGGGGCCGTATTTGACGGACCCCGGACTCTAAATTAACATTAAACCCCCATGACAGTCAGAACCCGTTTCGCACCGAGCCCGACCGGCTCGCTACACATAGGCGGCGCAAGGACCGCCATATTCAACTGGCTCTTCGCGAGGCACTACGGGGGGGCGTTCGTCCTCAGGATAGAGGACACGGACCGCGAGCGCTCGACCGAGGAATCCATAGACGAGATAATCGCGGGGATGACGTGGCTCGGGCTGGATTGGGACGAGGGGCCGTTCAGGCAGTCGGACAGGCTGGACGTGTACAAGTCGCTCGCCGGGAAGCTCATAGAATCGGGCGACGCGTACAGGTGTTACGTGAGCTCAGAGGAGCTAGAAGCCAGGCGAAAGGAAGCGCAGGAAAGGGGCGAGGTGTTCAGGTACAGGCGCGAATGGGCGGAAGTGAACGCTGCGCCGGGAAAACCCTATGCCGTCAGGCTCAGGACGCCGGACGAGGGGGCGATAGAGGTCACGGATTTGCTGAGGGGCGTCGTCCGCTTCGACGCGGCCGACATAGACGACTTCGTCATATTGAAGACGGACGGGTTTCCGACCTATAACTTCGCCGTCGTCGCCGACGATTCGGAAATGAACATCACGCACGTGATAAGGGGGGACGACCACCTCACCAACACGCCGAGGCAGGCGCTGATATATAAAGCGCTCTCGCTCGACATGCCGGAGATGGCGCACGTCTCGATGATACTAGGCCCCGACGGAAAGAGGCTCAGCAAGAGGCATGGGGATACGTCTGTCATCGCGTACAGGGACCAGGGATACCTTCCCGACGCGCTCGTAAATTACCTCACGAGGCTCGGGTGGTCGTTCGGGGACCAGGAGATTTTCACGAGGGAGGAGCTCGTCGGGAAATTCACGCTGGATAACGTCGGGAAGTCGGCAGCCGTCTTTAACATGGAGAAGCTAGACTGGCTTAACGGGTGGTATATAAGGAACAGGCCCGCAGGGGAGATAGCGGCGCTCGTACTGCCGATGCTGAAAGAAAGGGGAATAAACGCCGAGCCCGGCCGGAAGCTGGAGATGATAGTAAAGGAGCTCGGGCAGAGGGCGAAGACGCTCCTGGATATAGTGAATTCGATCGGATACTTCTACGCGGACGAGATTACTTTCGACGAGAAGGCCGCGGCGAAGTTCCTTACCCCGGAAACGGGCGAGGCGCTCAGGGACCTTACGGAAAGGCTGGCGGCGGGCGAGTTCACGGGCGACGGGCTTCACGCCGCCTTCGAGAAGATAATGGAGGAGAGGGGAATGAAGATGGGGGCCGTCGCGCAGCCAGTCAGGGTTGCGCTTACCGGCGGGACCGTGAGCCCGGGCATCTTCGAGGTGATGGAGATACTGGGGAAGGAAGAGGTCTTGAAGAGACTCGGAAGGGCCGTCGCATATATTTCCGAAAAGGGGTAATCCGAAACAGTCCAATCCGTGGTAAAAACCTAAAAAATAAATTTCTTACTTCGCTCGGCATTGTTCTCTGATTCTAATAGGTTTGGACAATAGAGGGATAAACTGAATGGATTCCTGCTATTTTGATTTGAGCCGCTTTCGAGCTGTACCGGAGGTACTTAATTGCAGTCGGCCGGGGGCGTCCGAATACTCACTTGCCCGCATTCGTTGCAGGAATGACAAGAATTAAGGAGATTTCTCGCGTAGCGAGAAATGATGGACCGGCTTGACTCTCCGTAGTAATACCTTTCATATTGCGAGCTGCTATTGCAGCGAAGCGATACCTTTCCGGGACGTCAAAATTGGGCGGACAACGTCCGCTGGAAATCGACGTAGTTGGGTTGATAATTTATAGCATTGGCCGGTTGTCTATACTGTTTAATTACCAGTCTTGCCCCGTCGAGATAATCGAGTGGATGAGCGTTAAAAATCTTATCAGGGGATGGGGTGGGTGGAAGATTTAGCGAAGGAACGATGATTTTTAGGTGGGCCACGCCCACTGGAATTCGAAGTGGCATCGCCCTGCTATTGCCACCAGCCGCGCTTCAAATGGTTTCAGCAACTTCGGTGCTACGTCGAAAACGACACTACGTGTCCCCGGCCCGTGACTTTTGCTACTTTTGGTCAAAGAAAAGTAGAATCCGTTTTCTGTTAATGTTTTTAGAGAATCTAAAAACGAGATCCTGAATCAAGTTCAGGATGACAGAAATGTGGTGATTTCTCGCTGCGCTCGAAACGGCGGATTCCGAGTCTCCATAGCGTTAAGGACAGGCCGTTAAGCCTGTCCCGCAAACCAAGCTATTAATATTGATAGAATCCCTTTCCGGTTTTCCTGCCGAGCCAGCCTGCCCTTACCATCTGGCGGAGGAGCGGTGCGGCGCGGTATTTCGGGTCCTGAAACTCTTCGTAGAATACGTCCATTATGTTTATGGTAACGTCGAGGCCTATGAGGTCTATGAGCGCGAGCGGCCCTATGGGCTGGTTGGTGCCGAGCTTCATGGCCTTGTCGATATCGTCAGGGGTGCCGACGCCGTCTGAGTAGGCGAAGACGGCCTCGTTAAGCATCGGGACGAGAATCCTGTTGACTATGAACCCGGGGTGGTCGATCGTCTTTACGGGGTCCTTTCCGAGAGCAACTGCGAAGTCGTAGGCGAACTGGAGCGTCTCTTCGGACGTAGTGAGCGCCTTTATGATTTCGACGAGCTTCATGACCGGGGCCGGGTTGAAGAAGTGCATGCCGACGACCTTGTCGGCTCTCTTGGTGCCGACCGCGATCTCGACTATAGGGAGGGACGAGGTGTTGGTGGCGAGGACGACGTCGGGCGCGACGGCCTCGTCGAGCTTCTTGTATATGTCCTTTTTTACGCCCATGTCCTCGAAAACGGCCTCCACAACGAGGTCTACGTCCTTTAAATCCGCAAATTCGGTGGTTTTGAATATACGGGAAAATATTGCGCCGCTCTCTTCCTCGGTTATGGTCTCTTTCTTTACGAGCCTTCCGAGGCTGCTCCCTATGCCCTTGAGGCCCCTTTCGAGCGCCGCGTCGGATACGTCAACGAGCACCACTTCCCTTCCGCTGGACGCCACTACCTGAGCTATACCGGAACCCATGGTGCCCGCTCCGACGACGCCTACCCTTTTTATGTCTTCGACTTTTTTCGACATACCGCCCTCCTGTTTTATTCGCAACTGCGAAGTCTGGGTTAATTATACCTTATGGGTAATTTTATCAAGACCCCGGCGGACGGCCCGTGAAAAGGCCCCGTGTGCGTTTGAAAGAAGCACGCGGGGGAATTAAAATACCGGCAATGAAGGTTTTGGGACTTACGGGAAACATAGCATCGGGCAAAAGCACAGTGGCGCGGATGCTGGAGAGGTCGGGGGCCCGTATAATCGACGCAGACCTGATAGCGCGCGAGGTCGTCGAGCCCGAAAAGCCGGCGTGGGCGGATATAGTGAGAAAATTCGGGCCGGGGGTACTGGGCGCGGACGGTACGGTGGACAGGCGGCGGCTCGGCGAGATCGTATTTGCGGACGAGGGCAAGAGAAAGCTGCTTATGGACATAACCCACCCGAGGATAAAGGAGGCCGTCAGGGAGAGGCTCTCCGGGTACAGGGAGGAGAACGCTCCCGTCGTCGTAATAGAGGCTGCGCTTATCGTCGAGAGCGGGGGGCTCAGGGAATTTCTCGACGGGCTTATTGTCGTGACGGCGGACGAGGAGTCGCAGATAGAGAGGCTCATGAACCGCAGCGCGCATACGCGGGAGGAGGCGCTCGCGAGGATAGGCTCGCAGATGCCGGCCGGGGAGAAGGCCCTTCACGCGGATTACATTATAGATAATTCCGGCACGGAAGAGGAGACTGAGGCAGAGGTGAAAAAGCTCTGGGAGGAGATAATCCGGGAAGGATAAGAGAGCGCCGTTCGGGCCCGGACGCCAAAACGCCAGAGCCGTTCCACACGATATTGCGGCGGTTCTCCGCCCTTCGCCGGGGTGCATGCAGGTACATTCATGCGGAGGGTAATCGCCGTCCGAGACACCCTTTCGCCCACCCTCGCCCAATTTGCATAATAGGTATTTACATAGTATTTTTTTGGATTCCCAAGAACCTCCGAAGGAGCCGATAATGAAGGAAAAGATTGCAATTCTGGAAGAGAAAGAGAAAGAAGCCGAGGCAGGAGGAGGCGAGGCCAGAATAAAAAAACAGCACGAGAGCGGCAAGCTTACGGCGAGGGAGAGGATAGATATCCTTCTCGACAAGAACACGTTCGTCGAGCTCGACAAGTTCGTCGTGCACAGGTGCACGGACTTCGGCATGGACAATAAGAAGTTCCTCGGCGACGGCGTCGTCACGGGGTATGGGAAGGTCGAGGGAAGGCAGGTGTTCGTATACGCACAGGACTTCACGGTATTCGGCGGCTCGCTCGGAATGGTGCACGGGAAGAAGATATGCAAGGTCATGGACCTCGCGATGCAGGTAGGCGCGCCGATAATCGGGCTTAACGATTCGGGCGGCGCGAGGATACAGGAAGGCGTCGAAAGCCTCGGGGGCTACGGGGAGATATTCTGCAGGAACGTGCTCGCGTCGGGCGTAGTGCCGCAGATATCGGCTATCATGGGCCCGTGCGCGGGCGGAGCGGTTTATTCCCCCGCCATAACGGACTTTACGATAATGGTGAGAAACACCAGCTACATGTTCATCACGGGGCCGGACGTCATAAAGGCCGTAACGCACGAGGAGGTTAACGCCGAGGAGCTCGGCGGGGCCGACCTTCACAACTCGAAAAGCGGCGTCGCGCACTTCGCGACCGAAGACGACAAGGAATGCATCGCACTGATAAAGGAGCTTTTGAGCTTCCTTCCCTCGAACAACATGGAAGACCCGCCGAGGGGCGCCACCGACGACCCGGCGGACAGAAAGGCGACGGCACTCCGGGCGATAGTCCCCGAAAACCCGAATAAGCCGTATGACGTGAAGGACGTCATATCCGCCGTCGTCGATAACGGGTATTTCTTCGAGGTGCAGGAGCTTTACGCACAGAATATAGTAGTCGGGTTCGCGAGGCTCGCGGGGCGCGTCATCGGGATAGTCGGCAACCAGCCGAACGTCCTCGCGGGATGCCTCGACATAGACGCATCCCTGAAGGCCGGAAGGTTCGTCAGGTTCTGCGACTGCTTTAACATACCGATACTGACGTTCGAGGACGTCCCCGGATTCCTCCCCGGGACCTCGCAGGAGTGGGGCGGAATCATAAAGCACGGGGCGAAGCTCCTGTACGCGTACAGCGAGGCGACCGTCCCGAGGGTGACCGTCATAACGAGAAAGGCCTACGGCGGCGCGTACGACGTCATGTCGTCCAAGCACGTGAGGGGCGATATAGTGATGGCGTACCCGACGGCGGAGATCGCCGTCATGGGCTCGGACGGTGCGGTGAACATCATATCCCGCGCCCAGATACTCCAGGCCGAGGACCAGGAGGCCGAAAGGGCCAGGCTCATCGATGATTACAAGAAGAGGTTCGCGAACCCCTACAGGGCGGCGGACCTCGGGTTTGTAGACGAGGTAATAAGGCCCGAGGACACGAGGCCGCGCATTATCTCGGCGTTCGAGATGCTCGACGGCAAAAGACAGACGAATCCCCCGAAGAAACACGGGAACATACCACTATAAAATTAAAGGACGCTTCATGTTCAAAAAGATTCTGATTGCGAACAGGGGAGAGATTGCGGTAAGGATCATAAGGGCCTGCAGGGAGCTCGGCGTGAGCACCGTGGCCGTTTATTCCGACGCCGACAGGCGCTCTCTCCACGTTGCACTGGCCGACGAGGCCTATCACATCGGCGGATCCGCGCCGGGCGAAAGTTATCTCAAGAAGGAAAATGTCATAGACGCCGCGCGTAAGTCCGGGGCCGAGGCCGTTCACCCGGGATTCGGGTTTCTGTCAGAGAACGCCGAGTTCGCCGAGATGTGCGAGAAGGCGGGGATAGTCTTCATCGGGCCCACGCCCGAGGCCATAAGGCTCATGGGGGACAAGATCACGGCGAGGAAGATCGCATACGACGCCAAGGTGCCGCTGGTGCCGGGCTCGGAAGGGGCGGTGAGCGACGTAGAGGCGTCCGTCGTGGCGGGGGAGGTAGGGTACCCGCTCATGATAAAGGCGTCGGCCGGCGGCGGCGGAAAGGGAATGAGGCTCGTGAGGTCGAAGGAAGACTTCGAGAGCGCGCTCCGCATGGCCCGCAGCGAGGCGAGGTCGGCGTTCGGCGACGAATCGGTGTACGTCGAGAGGTTCGTCGAGCAGCCGAGGCACATCGAGATACAGCTCATTGCGGATTCTTACGGCAACGTGCTTCATCTCTTCGAGCGCGAATGCTCGATACAGAGGCGTCACCAGAAGGTTATCGAGGAGGCCCCCTCGGGCTTCATCAGCGCGAAGACCAGAAAGAAGATGGGCGACGTCGCGGTAAAGATCGCCAAGGCCGTAAAGTACAAGGGCGCGGGGACCATAGAATTCATAATGGACCAGAAGCAGAATTTTTACTTCCTCGAAATGAATACGAGGGTCCAGGTCGAGCACCCCGTGACGGAGATGATCACGGGATTCGACATCGTGAAGTGGATGATAAGGATCGCCGCCGGGGAGAAGCTCCCCTTCAAGCAGGGCGATATAAAGATGAACGGGCACGCCGTCGAGTGCAGGGTGTACGCGGAGGACCCCGGAACGAACTTCATGCCGTCCCCGGGGACCATCGAGTACCTGAGCACGCCGTCCGGCCCGGGCATCAGGGACGATTCGGCGATATACAACGGATGCGAGATCACTTCGTTTTACGACCCCATGCTGTCGAAGCTCATAGTGTGGGCCGACACGAGGGAAGCGGCGATAGATAAAATGGCTTCGGCGCTCAGGGAATATATCGTGCTCGGAGTGAAGACGAATATAGGGTTCCTGAGGCGCGTCATGGCCGACGAGGAATTCAGGCAGTGCAAGATAGACACCGGCTACATCGAAAGGCATCCCGAGCTCATAAGCCCCGGGGAGCGCGACCTCAGGCCCGCGCTTATAGCCGCGGCGATAGCCATGGAAAATTCCACCGCGAGCGGCCCGCAGTCGCAGACGGCAGCCGCGTCGAGCTGGAAGCTCTTCGCAAGGAGATCCGGTATTATGAGGAGCCCGCTCGCATGACATACACCTTTAAGCTTAACGACCGGATATTCAAAATAACGCTCGAAGAGAGCGACGGCCAGATAGAGGTAGAGATCGACGGGGAGAAGATTCCCGTCGATTACAAAAAAATCGAGGACAACCTTTATTCTATCATACTCGACGGGCGGTCCGTTACGCTCGGTGTATTCAAGAAGGGAAAGAAGATACAGGTGTTCCTCGACGGTGACCTTTACGACCTCGAGTCCATTTCCGAAAGGGAGCAGCGGAAGTCTTCGCTCGCGGCATCGGGCGTGCAGGAGATAAAGGCGCCGATGCCGAGCAGGGTGGTGAAGGTGCTGAAGAGCGAGGGGGACGAGGTTAAGAGGGACGAGGGCGTCGTTGTCATCGAGGCCATGAAGATGGAGAGCGAGCTCAAGTCGCCCATAGCCGGGAAGGTGAGGAACGTAATGGCCAAGGAAGGGGACGCCATAGAAACCGGGACGGTGCTGATGGTCGTCGCGTCGGACACCCCGCCCGCCGAATAGAATATCCCGCCCGATCCAGGAGGCGACCGCCCGGATTATTCGAGCGGCGCCGACAGCGGACCCGACCCAGAGGGCGAGCGCGTCCATACGGTGCCGTTACTCCATTTAATTTTATTGCCGTCGCCGCTCACGTGACCTGTGATCCCGAGGGAGGGTATGTAGAGCTCGCGGGCGCTTTTGGCCTCGCCGCTGCTTTTCCGGCCCTGCTCGTTCGTGATAGTGAACTTCCACCCGTCGCCGTGGACCTCGATCCACGTCGGCTTGTTATCGTGGTACCACCTGCCGCTAATGTGCGTCTTTTCGCCGCCGGGCTGCCGGGTCCATACGGTGTTATTCGACCACGAGATGGAATTCCCGCCCTCTTTTATCGCACCCGTGACGTTCCACTTGGGGACCTTGACGTGCCAGGGGTCCGTAAAGTATCCCGTCGCCCTGTCGCCGTTCTCGTTGACGAAGACGACGTCGTTCTTATCCCTGACGCTTATGCGGGTTTCCCTGCCGTCGTGGTACCAGACGCCGCCGAGATCCGAGTCCTTCGAATAGGACGCGGACACCGACAGTAACATGGAAAGAAATAAAAGGAACGCGTATTTTTTCATCGCGGTCTCCGTTGAACGGTGAGTAGAGTGAATTATATAACCGTAAGTTTGTCCGGGCAACGGGGCGGCGCGGGCCAGTGTCAGGCGAGCTCGCCCGACTTTACGGCTTCGCGGCAGATAGCGCCGAATTCCTTGACCGAGAGGGTTTCGGCGCGGCGCGTTCTGTCGATACCGGCGGCGGCGAGGACTTTGTCGGCGGCGCCTTTTTTCAGCAAGGAGCCGAGGGAGTTCCCGAGCATCTTCCGCCGGGATGAAAAGGAGGCCCGTAGTATTTTTTCGTACGCGGCTTCGTCGGGGATCGGGACGCGGGGCTCGGACAGGGGGGTGAGCTTCAGTACGACGGAATCGACCCTGGGCGCGGGCCAGAACGAAGAGGGCGGCACGCGGAAGAGCAGCTTCACGTCGAAGTAGGTTTGAACGAGGACAGAGAGAGAGCCGTATTCTTTTCTGCCGGGCGGGGAGGATATCCTTTCGCCGACTTCGAGCTGGAGCATGAGGACGAGCGTCGAGAACATGCCCCTGTTCCGGAGGAGCCTTATGAGAATCGGCGACGAGACGCTGTAGGGAAGGTTGGCTGTGACCTTGAGCCTCCTGCCCTTGTAGAGGGCCCCGAAGTCCACGTCGAGCGCATCGCGGCAGATGAGCTCGACGTTGGGCCATCCCGCGAGAACCCCCCCGAGCCTTTCGGCGAGGCGTGCGTCCTTTTCGACCGCGACGACGCGGGCGGCCTTACGGGCGAGCGCGAACGTAAGCGCGCCGAGGCCCGGGCCTATTTCGAGCACCTCGTCGTCGGACGTTATGCCGGCCTCGGACATTATGCGCTCGATGACCCTTTTGTCGGTGATGAAGTTCTGCCCGAGGCTTTTGCTGGGCCGGGCGTTCTCGGCCGAAAAATAGTCCCTGGGTTTAAATTCGCTTCCGTTTTCTTCAGCCATTTTTCATCAAGGGTAAGGTGAGGACGCCGCCGGAACCGGCTAGCCGGAGCGGCTCACGGTCGAAGCACGCGCCCCGCCCGCCGTTCAGCTTCCGAGCTCTTTTAAAGGAACGTCCTCGAAATGGGTGACCTTATTCTTACCGTGGTTCTTCGATTCGTAAAGGGCGCGGTCGGCCCTGGAGATGAGGGAATCCTTGTCGGAGGCGGAGACCGGGTACGTGGAGATGCCTATGCTGAGGGAAACCTCGATATCCCTGTCGGCCGATTTAAGCGGCACCCTGAAGAGACCGGCGCGAATTTTCTCGGATACCGCGAGCGCCCCGTCCTTGTCGGTATTGGGAAGTATAACCGCGAATTCGTCCCCGCCGTACCTGGCGGGTATGTCGATCTTGCGGAGCGAGCTCGACAGAACGTCGCCGACGGCCGTCAGCACCCTGTCGCCCGCCTGGTGACCGAAGGAATCGTTTATGGTCTTCAGGTTGTCGAGGTCGATCAGGAGGAGCGAGGCGCGGGTGGAGTACCTGTCGGAGTGGGATATCGTGTACGAGAGCATCTCCTGGAAATGCCTGTGGTTGTAGAGACCCGTAAGACCGTCCCTTATGGCGAGCTCCTTTACCTTCTGGAAGTTGAGGGACGCCGTCATGGATTTCGCCGATTCGTTGCATATGATTTTCGCGAGGCTTATCTCGCCCTCGTTGAACGGGCTCTTGGATTTACGCCCGATGACGACGCACCCGAGGACCGTCCGCTCGTCGCCTTCCATGCCCTGCGCCGTCTCGTGGAAGGGACATATCAGGACGGACTTCAGATTCTTTATGCCGAGGCCGAAGTCGATCTCCTTCCCGAAGACGCTCCTGTAGCGGGACCTCGACGAGAGATCCTCGAAGTGAAATGCGCCGCCCGTGCCGGCGACGAGGCCGACGAGCGTATCGCCGTGCGTTATGTCGATGTCTTCCAGGTGCCCCTTCATGCCGTCGCTCGTTCTCTTGAGGCGGCTTACGCCGCTATCCTTTTCGACGAGCGATATGCCTATGAGGTCGGATTCGTATATCCTTCCGAACGTATCGACCACGTGGTCTAAGATGACCTCTATGTCGCTCGTGGAGCTCAGTCTCTGGGCGAAATCGTAGAAGGAATTAAGCTCCTGGGAGCTGAGGTATACCTTTTCGGAGAGCTGAAACCTGTCTATCATCTCGACGATTCTGTCGGAAACGAGGGAAACTATCATCTTCTCCTTGTCGCCGAAGGCGTCCTGGTGGAGGCTGTCGATTATGAGGAGGCCGAAGACTTCCTTACCGGATTCGTCCGCACCCTTCCCGGCCTTGAGGAGAAGCGGGGTCGCGAGAAGCGATTTTACGGGAACGTTTTGATTATAGTAGAGGAGATTCCTCCTGACGTTCTTTATGCTCGTTATATGAACCTGGGTTTTCGTTTTGAACACCCAGCCGAGGTAGCCGCCCCGGAAGTTGAGCCTCTGTCCGCTATCGACGTAATTCCCGCTCTTGGAGACGAAGTCGGCGATGCCGAAGAGCCCGTCGTCCATCTTGAGATAGAGGATTATGCTGTGCCCGGGCACGAGCTCGCCGAGAACCCTGAGCGAATTCGCTATCTCGTTCTTGAGCTCGACCATGCCCAGGGAATCGTCGTCCGGGCCCCTGGACGGGGCGCCGGAAATGGAACCCGGAAGGACGAGGTTATCGTTTTTGTTTTTCCTGAGAAATCCCGCGGGGAAGCGCTCACCGCCTCCCTTGAGAAGAAATCCGAATACCGCCGCCGAAACGAGGAGCAAAAGAAGCTCGGCGGGGAGGGACGGGCCCGGGCGCTGCACCGCCTGGAGCATGGCCACGACGAAAAAGGACAGGAGGCCCGCCTCCCATCCGAAATACAGAATTACAAGGGGCACCATGATGTAGGAAAGCGGGAAAAAGGCGTTGCCGAATATTTCGAGCAGCACTTCGAAAACGAGGGTAAAGAGGAGCGCGAATTCGAGACGGTCCTGGAGCGGGATTTCGCTGCGGCCGGAGTTTATTAAATTCACCGGCTTGTATGCCGCGGCCGGAATCAGAAGAAGGAATGCGAGTATGGAGAAGGCGTTCAGGGACCGGAGACTATCCCTCAGCAGGAGCACTACAACCAGCACCGAGAGGAGCACCGTGAACACCTTGCCGAGAAGGTAGTTCGAATACGTTATCTTATTCTTTAAATCGATAGATTTTTTCACCGGTCTTTATCATCCCCAGCTCGTCCCGTATTATTTTTTCCATGTAAGCCTTGTCCGTTTTTATAAGGTCAATTCTTTTCCTGAGCTCCGCGTTGGCCTGTTCCAGCTCTTCCCCCTGCATCTTTACCCTTTCGTTTTCCTGATGGAGCGCGTAGACGTGGGAAACCTCCCTCGCGAAGAGGTAAACCACGAAGGAGACCGCGGCCAGAATTATAATTACCCTGAATGCCAGCTTTTCCATTGTTTAGAGGAAACTGAACCCTCCCGCTATGAAGGGATTGGATTTTCTTTCTATCTCTATCGTAGTAGACGGGCCGTGACCGGGGTAGACCTTGTAGGAGTCAGGGAGCGGCATGAGCTTGGATTTTATCGATCCGACGAGCTCGGCCATGGACGTCCCGCCGGTGAGATCGACCCTGCCGACGCTGCCGGCAAAGAGCGTATCGCCCGAGATTACCACGTCGCCTATGACGAGGCATATGCTGCCCCACGTGTGCCCCGGCGTATGGAGGACCTTCGCGCGGAGGCTTCCTATCCCGACCTCGTCGCCCTCCTCGACGAAACCCTCGACATCGGGGACCTCGACGTCGCCGAACTGGGGGAACCTCATGGCCGCCTCGGGGAGCGCCTCCAGGACCGGCACCTCCTCGGGGTGTATGTAGAAGCCGACTCCCAGGGCCTTTTTAGCGATTTCGGCGCCTGCGACGTGGTCTATGTGCGTATGGGTATTCACGATTTTAGTTATTTTCAAGCCCGATTTCTCGACCTCGCGGAGTATGTCGCCGATCTGCTCGCCAGGGTCTATGAGTATTCCCTCGTTCGTCTTTTCGTCGCCCAGTATGTAGCAGTTCGTAAGAAAAATACCGCCGGGTATGCATCTAAGGATCATTCGCTTAATCTTCTCCGAAGTCAGTCTATTTTAAAATGCGTAAACTCGCCCGTGGCCCCCGACCTCGTTACATCGACGGCGGCCACCCTCGCATTCGGAGGCCCTTCGCGGCACCAGCTTACGAATTTCTCAACCATGTCCACATCACCCTCCACCACTGCCTCTACCGTGCCGTCCGGGTTGTTCCTCACCCACCCTGTCAGCCCGAGCTCCCCGGCCCTGCGCCTGGCAGAGGCCCTGAAGAAGACCCCCTGGACCCTGCCTTTTACGATGAGGTGCGCCCTCGCAAGCAACATACAAGGCTCAGGTTACCGAAACGCCGTCGGGCTGTCAACCACGCACCCTAAACCGATAAATTCCGGCAAACCGGAGACTTAGAATATACGCCTTAAAGCGTGTCTGTAATAAAAACACAGTACAACACTTTTAAATGAATTTCCAGTACCTTTATTAATAAGAGTGGAAAAAAGTGGACCGAAGGGGAATTCCGACCCCGGGAGACCCACCGGGATCGTTGTTTGACAGTCAAAAACCAAAGGGGTATTTTGTTAGCCATGAGCGAGTTTAGGGCGTGGTTTGCCTGTATAGACGACGAGTGCGGCGAAACCTACTCTCTTGACGAGATAATTTACCGCTGCAGGAAGTGCGGAAACCTCCTCGAAGTCCGGCACGACATGGGACAGCTGAAGGAAAAGTCGGCCGACGAGTGGCGGGAGCTTTTCGACAACCGCTACAGGAAGCAGTCGTGGCCGCACGGGAGCTCCGTCTGGGGGAAGAAGGAGTGGGTGTGCCCCTACGTCGAGGACGAAAACGTCGTATCGATGTACGAGGGGGCGACCAACCTCTTCTGGGCCGAGAGGTTCGGCTCGCAGATAGGCATGGAAGATATTTGGCTGAAGATGTGCGGAAACAGCCACACGGGTTCGTTCAAGGACCTCGGCATGACGGTGCTCGTGTCCGTCGTCAAGCAGATGACAGCCGACGGGAAGAGCATACCGGCCGTGGCCTGCGCCTCGACGGGGGACACGTCGGCGGCGCTCGCCGCCTACTGCGCCTCGGCGGGGATACCGGCGATAGTGTTCCTGCCGAAGGATAAGGTGTCCGTCGCGCAGCTCGTCCAGCCAATATCGAACGGGGCGCTCGTCCTGTCGCTCGATACGGACTTCGACGGGTGCATGGAGATGGTGCAGAAGGTCTGCACGCGGAACAACATATACCTGGCCAATTCGATAAATTCCCTCAGGATCGAGGGGCAGAAGACGATAAGCATCGAGCTCTGCCAGCAGTTCGACTGGGAGGTGCCCGACTGGATAGTGATCCCGGGCGGGAACCTGGGGAACATATCGGCGCTCGGAAAGGGATTTCTCATGATGCGCGAGCTCGGGCTCATAAACAAGCTGCCGCGCCTCGTGTGCGCACAGGCCGAGCACGCAAACCCTCTTTACCAGAGTTATTTGAAGAATTTCGAGGAATTCCACCCGGTAAAGGCGAAGAAGACTCTCGCCAACGCCATACAGATCGGAAACCCGGTGAGCGTGAACAAGGCGATAAGGACGCTCAGGGAGTTTGACGGTATAGTCGAGCAGGCGAGCGAGCAGGAGCTCGCCGACGCGGCCGCCCTCGTCGACAAGACCGGGACCTTTAACTGCCCCCACACGGGGGTCGCGCTGGCGGCGTTCCTCAAGTTAAAGGAAAGGAAGGTATTTAAGAAGTCGGACCGAGTCGTCATAGTATCCACCGCGCACGGGCTCAAGTTCGTCGAGTTCAAGATCGGCTACCACATGGGCCAGCTCGAAGGCGTTTTCTCGAAGTACGCGAACAGGCCGGTAGAGCTCCCGCCCGATTACGACGCGATCACAGAGACGATCTTCAAATCCATAGAGAAGTAGAACGGTCCTCGCCCGGCGGGAACCGTTTCGACCCGCCGTCCTTCCGCGCGTTAAATCCCCGGACGGAAGCCACGCCTCAGCCGCCGAATCTTACGAGCATGTCAACCAGAAAATCGACGCCGGCGAAGCTCGTGATCTCGCTGCTGCCGAATGGTATCTGAACGCCGGCCCCGAAGCTGAACATCCGGCCGCCTACCCTGACGCCAGGAGTTACGTACGCCCCCGTTACGTTATTTTCGAACGTCGCCGAGGACGCAAGGAGCACCTCGAGAAGGAAGGAGGTCGTGAAGGGGACGCCGAAGTCGGGCGTCAGGCTGGCCGCCACGCCGTATTTGAGTATCAGCTCGGTGCTGTCGCCGCCCGTATCGAACGGACTGGCGTCGGCCTTTTTCGCATTGGTCATTATGTCGAAATCGAGGTTCGCCTGGAGCGCGAACATGTTGCCGCTTATGGCGAAGACGGCGTAGGGGACGAAGGTGTATGCGTCGTCCGTGAAGTAGGCGAAGTCACGGAAATAGGAGCGGGCGCCGAGCGCACCGAGGTCGTTTCCGGTCGTGGGAAGGATCGCTTCGAACCCGACGGTGAAGACGCTCTTCCCGGAAGAGTGAAGGGCGTATTTGGTTCCGATGCCTATGTTCCCGAAATCGTAATCGCCGTCACCGAAGACCCCGTCCGTCACGCCCGCGAACGGGAATTTGCCGTAAAGACCGAAGTAGTTATTCGATAGATCGATGTCGAGCCTGAGCTGGTTCATAACGAGTGCGCCGCCGCCATCGACGGATGATATCTCGAGATTGCCCTTAAGGCCCGTCGAGCTGTAGGGATGCTCCAAAAAGAACGAGTACGGGACGTTCCCGCCCGCGGCGCGGGCCTCTTTAAGCGGCATCAGGGCCGCCGAGAGGGATGATGCAAGTATCAACGAGAGTGTAATAACGAGTACCCCGTCAGGGCGGTTTTCCTGTTTCATTCAGTCATGCCTCCGGCCGTTTAGGATTCATTTTATAACAGGGGTGTAAATATTTCAAGTAATTTCTAAGATTATACTGCAATGGGCTTTAATTACATAACATATTGTAAATAATTTATGTTTACAAAGAATTTTGCCCTGAATTTAAACCGGGTCGGAAGCATTTGCCCATTCAGGCGCGATCGGATAGATTTCCCGGGTATGAAAGTAAGCGGCGGGCTTTATCTGATTACGGACCGGAAACTCATCCCGAGGGGGCGCTTCGAGGAGACCGTCGAGGCGGCGGTTAGGGGCGGGGCGAGCATACTACAGCTCCGGGAAAAGGGCACGCCGCGTGATGAGGTTGTCATGCTCGGGAAGAAGCTCCTCGGCATCACCGGGCGTCATGGAATCCCGCTGATTATAAACGATTCCCCGGAGCTCGCCGCCGAGATAGGGGCCGACGGGGTGCATCTCGGAGAGGGAGACGCCGGCATATCCCACGCGAGGAGCGTGCTGGGCGAGGACGCCATCATAGGCGTATCCTGCTACGGGAAGATGGAACGGGGGCTCGACGCACTGGCCGGGGGGGCGGATTACGTCGCAGTCGGGACGCCTTACAACACGCCGACGAAGCCCGGAAGGACGCCGACGCCGTTCGAGGTGCTGAGGGAGGCGTCGGCGCGGATAAAGGGCATACCGGTATTTGCCATCGGTGGCATAACGGCGGAGAACGCGGCGGACGTTCTCGATACCGGGGTCTCGGGTATAGCCGTAATCACGAGCGTTTTCGGGGCCGCCGACCCGGAAAAGGCCGCGCGGGAGCTCTCCCTGATAGCAGCGAAATACGTAAAACCCGACGGCCGTAATTGATAACTGGAGCCCCGACGCCGCCACAAACGAACCCGGCCCGGAGCCGCAATCTCACATTTCGATGGAGCGCTTTGCCCTTTCGAATATGCCCTTCCTCCCGAAATGGATGCATAGCTCGGGAAAACCGCCGACGGGTTTATCGCCCATAAATATGAGCGGGGCCCCCTTCCATTTGTATTTAAGGCATATAAGCTTCCACATCTCGGGATAGGAGCCGATCGGGATCTCACGATATAAAACGCCGGCCCTTTCGAGCACGGCCTTCGCGGCGTCGCAGTAAATACAGTTCTCCCTGGTAAATATGGTTACTCCCTTGAGATCGGAACCCTCTGCAGTTCTCGTATTATTTACTATAGACATGGCACTCTCCTTCAAATCCATATGACCCCGTGTAAAAAGACCGATGTCTTTTCACGGTTAAGGCATGCAATTTCGACTGCCGGACTAAAGGAGGTATTCGGGAGGGGATTTATTGCCGATGCTGGAGGTGATTAAATCGTGCTTCGCTTCGCCCCTGTACGTATAGGGCTTCCTTGCGGCGCCGGGGACGGCAAAGGCCTGGAACCAGGGAATTCCGGCCGACTGGAAATATGTGCCCGAGACAGCGTCCTGATCGAGGCTGTAAATAATGCTTCTTCCGGGGGCGGTTTCATTACGCATATTCCCGGACAAATCCCTCGTATCGGCATGGAGAACCCCGGTGAGGCAGGGGGCTTCGAGGTAGATGTTGTGTTTCGGACCGCCGCTTTCATGGCCAAATAGCGTGGCAAGCGTAAGCGACGCCAGAATGAAAAGGAGCGGTATAGTCTTTTTGAAGGACATATCCATTTTCACTTTACCACACTTTTGAGCCGGCCGGAAACCGGTTTGGTCGGCGGGTGCGCTTTTTACGAGGCGCCCCACGCGCCGACAGGCGCGCTGCGCATAACGCTAAAAAGACGGTGGAGCCGTTTTACATGACTATATTCACCAGCTTTTTAGGCACGACTATGACCTTGCGGGGCTCTTTACCATCCATATGTCCCTGGATTTTCTCGTCTGCGAACGCCGCCTCTTTCATGTCTTCTTCGGTTGCGTCGGGCTCGAGCGCGAGCTGCGCCCTCACCTTCCCGTTTATCTGGACGACGACGGTTATGGCGGCCCCGGCGACGAGGCCCCTGTCCCACGCCGGCCACAGCTTGTCGACGAGGGTTTCGTCGTACCCGAGCTCTGCCCAGAGCTCTTCAGTTACGTGGGGGGCGATGGGATAGAGAAGCCTTACCATCGCCTCTATCGATTCCCTTAAGACGGAGGCATCGCCCTCCCCTTCGGGCTCGAAGCGGGACGTGTCGTTTAAAAGCTCCATCACGGCGGCGATGGCCGTATTGAATTGAAACTTTTCGAGGTCGGCGGTGACCTTTTTTATCGCCTTGTGGACCTTGACGCGGAGGGCCTTGCCCGCGCCGGAAACGGAGGCCGGGTCGGGCGTGGCCGCGGCGTTTTCGATCCTTTCGGACCTGTCGTATATGAGCCTCCAGAGCCTGCTCAAAAATCTGAACGCGCCCTCGATGCCCTCGTCGCTCCAGTCGAGGTCTTTTTGTACGGGGGACGCGAAGAGCATGAAGACCCTTACGGTGTCGGCGCCGAACCTGGCTATCATGTCGTCGGGGTCGACGATGTTGCCGAGGGACTTCGACATCTTGGCCCCGTCTTTTATGACCATGCCCTGCGTGAGAAGATTCGAGAAAGGCTCGTCGAGCCCGCAGAAGCCGAGGTCGCGGAGGGCCTTCGTGAAGAACCTCGCGTAAAGCAGATGAAGTATCGCGTGCTCGATGCCGCCTATGTATTGATCGACGGGGAGCCAGTAATCGACTTCGGACCTTTCGAATATCCCTTCGCCGAAATGGGGGGACGCGTATCTCAGGAAATACCACGACGATTCGACGAACGTGTCCATAGTGTCCGTCTCGCGCCGGGCCGGGCCGCCGCATTTCGGGCATACGGTATTGACGAAGCCCTCGGCCTTCGCGAGAGGGGAGCCCCCCTTCCCGGAGAATTCTATGTCGAGGGGGAGCTCGACGGGGAGGTCCTCGTCGGGGACGGGCACGACGCCGCACGCGCCGCAGTAAACGACCGGTATCGGAGTGCCCCAGTATCTCTGGCGGGAAATGCCCCAGTCTCTCAGCCTGTAATTTATCTGACGCCCGCCGAAGCCCTTTTCCTCGGCGCACTCGATTATCTTCTGTTTTCCTTCTTCGGACGGGACGCCGGTGAACTGACCGGAGTTGATCATTACGCCCGGTTCTTCGTACGCCGCCGTCATGTCCTCGGCCACGAGGCTCGCCCCCTCGGGCGCTATGACCGGGATGATGGGGATACCGTACTCGGCGGCGAATTCGAAATCCCTCTGGTCGTGCGCGGGGACGGACATGATGATGCCGGTGCCGTAGGCGTAGAGGACGAAGTTGGCGATGTATATCGGGATGCGCGCGCCGTTGAACGGGTTTATCGCGTAGGAGCCCGTGAAGACGCCCTCTTTCTTCGCGCCTTCGGCGATCCTCTCGAGGCTCGTCTGTCTTATGACCCTCTTTATGAATTCCTGCGCTTTCTCTTCCTCGGGCTTGCCCTTGATGAGAGCCGCCGCGAGGGGATGCTCGGGGGCGATTGCCATGTATGTTACGCCGAAAACGGTGTCGGGGCGCGTCGTGAATATGCCGAGACTCTTTTCGCCGCCGGCGGGCTCTTCGAGGGGGAATTCGATCTCGGCCCCGGTGCTCTTGCCTATCCAGTTCTTCTGCATGGCGAGGACGCGTTCGGGCCAGCCGTCTTTGAGCTTTTCGGTAAATTCGAGGAGCTCGTCCGTATAAGCAGTCGTTTTAAAGAACCACCCTTCCATCTCCTTCTGGACGACTTCGGAGCCGCAGCGCCAGCAGTAGCCGTCCTCGACCTGTTCGTTCGCGAGAACCGTTTCGCACGAGGGGCACCAGTTGACCGTCGTCGATTTCCTGTAGGCGAGCCCCTTCTCGTACATGCGTGTGAAGACCATCTGCTCCCACTTGTAGTAGGTCGGGTCGCAGGTGGCGATCTCGCGCGTCCAGTCGTAGCTGTAGCCGAGCTTTTTGAGCTGGGCCTTCATCTGGGCGATGTTCTCGTAGGTCCACTTGGCGGGATGGACGCCCCTTTCGATGGCGGCGTTCTCTGCCGGGAGGCCGAACGCGTCCCATCCGATGGGATGGAGGACGTTGTAGCCCATGGTTCTCTTGAAGCGGGCGATGACGTCGCCGATGGTGTAGTTACGGACGTGGCCCATGTGGATGCGGCCCGAGGGATAGGGGAACATTTCGAGGACGTAGTATTTGTCCTTCCCCTTTTCGGCGCGGACTTCGTAGAGCCTTTTTTCGTCCCAGGCGTCCTGGCGTTTTTTCTCTATTTCGTGTGGT
>JADLGH010000056.1 GCA_020849425.1 Candidatus Dadabacteria bacterium | reverse complement strand
CCGTGGGGTTTTCCGGGGGGGGGCGGGGGGGCAAGGCCGAAGTCACGAAGGCGATGGTCGATCTCGGAAACGCCCGGCTCGAGCTCAACACCGCGGAGAACGAGCTCGAAGCCGCGAAGCAGGGCCTCCTTGACGTAATGGGCGTCGATGGAGGGTTTAGCTACACCCTCGTGGACGACCCGACTTACGACAAAGTGGAGATGAACATAGAAAAATCCATAGACACGGCGCTCGACAACAGGCCCGAGCTCAAGAGCCTCAAGGCCAAGGAGGCCGCGATGAACGCCGACCTCTCGGCCGCACGGAAGGAATACTTCCCCGTCATATTCGGAAGAACGGCCTACAGGTTCAAGGGCGAGGGAGCGGAAACGCCCGGGTTTATCGCGGGCATAGGGCTTGAGCTCAACATCTTCGACGGCTTTAAGAAAAACGCCGGGATACAAAACGCGAGGGCCCAGCTCAAGCGCTCCCGGGCGGAGCTCGAAACGAAAAAAACCGAGGTAGAGTCCGAGATAAGAAAGCTCCACAGGGACCTCGGGCTCGCCGAGAAGAATATTTCCGTCACGGAAGAGACCAGACAATCCTCCGGGGAAACCCTCGCCCTCGCGCGCGAAAGGTACAGGCTCGAAAGGGCGTCCGACGTCGAGCTCGCCGAGGCCGAAGCGCTCTATTCGAACGCGAACGCGGCCTACCTCCAGGCCATATACGACTACAGAATTACCGCTGCAAGGCTCGAAAGGGCCATAAGCGGAGGCGGTGACCTTGATCAATAAAAAAACGATCGCAGTTCTAGTCATACTCCTTGCCGCGGGCGCTTTTATCGTTCCGAGGCTCCTCGACAGCGGGGATTCGGAGACAACGTTCAGAACGGCCGGGGTGGACAGGGGGGACGTGGTCTCGCTCGTAGCGTCGAACGGCACGGTGAACCCGCTCCTCACCATAGACGTTTCTTCCCGCGTCGCGGGCACGGTTACGGCCGTCAACGCGGACTTCAACGACCGCGTATCCGCCGGCGACCCGCTCGCCGAGATAGACCCTTCCCTCCTTGAGACCGAGCTCAGGAAGGCCGAGGCCGACACCAAGAAGGCCGAGGCCGAATTCAACATGGCGAGCTCGCTATACAAGAGCAACAAGGAGCTCTACTCGAAGCGCCTCATCCCCAAAGAGGAATTCGACGACTCGCAATCGAGATACGCGGCCGCGCTCGCCGCCTACGAGCAGGCGAAGGTAGCGCTCGACGTGGCCAAAACGAACGTCGAGGGCTCCGTCATCAGGGCGCCCATGGACGGCATGGTCCTTTCGAGAAGCATCGACCCGGGCGAGGCCGTCACGGCGGACGGGAAAACCCTCTTCGTCATATCGAGCGGCCTCGACGAGATGAAGATAGACACCAGGGTGAGCGAGGCCGACATAGGCAGGGTCTCGGCCGGGCAGAGCGCCAGATTCAGGGTAGACGCCTATCCGAACGACGTGTTCGACGGCACGGTCACACAGGTCAGGAACGAGCCGATAGTGACCAACAACGTCGTCACCTACAACGTCGTCGTCATGACGGAGAACGATTCGATGAAATTAAAGCCCGGCATGTCCGCCGAGGTCAGGATAGTCGTATCCGACAGGGAGAACGTCCTCCGCGTGCCCACGGCGGCGCTTAGATTCATCCCCCCGTCCAATGCTCCCGTCAGGGAAAGGCCCGACGAGCTTTCCGGCGACTCCCACGTATGGATAGAGCTCGACGGCGGTCGTTTAGGGGCCGTCCCCGTAAAACCGGGCGCGAGCGACGGTGTTTACACGGAGATACTGGAGGGCGGCCTTGAAGAAGGACAGAAGGTGATAGTCGAGGCCGTCACGAAAGGGAAATCCGACACCGGCTCGTCCCTCCTCCCTCAGCCCAGGAGATTCTGAGGATGAGCGGCGGCGGGAAAGTCATAGTCACGCGGGACATACACAAAACCTACTACCTGGGGGACATAGAGGTAAAGGCGCTCCGGGGCGTATCGATAGACATAGCCGGGGGCGAGTTCGTCTCCATAATGGGGGCGTCGGGCTCGGGGAAAAGCACGTTCATGAACATAATCGGCTGCCTCGACAAACCGACGAGGGGGCAGTATTTCCTCGACGGGCAGGAGGTATCGACGCTCTCGCGCGACGAGCTCGCCGATATCAGGAGCCGGAAGATAGGGTTCGTCTTTCAGAGCTTTAACCTCCTCGGGCGGACGTCGGCGCTCGAAAACGTCGAGCTGCCGATGGTATACAACGATACGCCGCAGAAGAAAAGGCGGGAGAGGGCGCTCGCCGCGCTCGAAATGGTGGGGCTCGGCGGCCGCGAAAGGCACCTCCCCTCCCAGCTCTCCGGCGGGCAGCAGCAAAGGGTCGCCATCGCGCGCGCCATGGTGAACGACCCGAGCATAATCCTCGCCGACGAGCCCACGGGCAACCTCGACACCGAAATGGGCGCCGAGATAATGGAGATATTCGTCTCGCTCAACTCGCGGGGGAAAACGATAATCACCATAACGCACGAAAGCGCCGTCGCCGCCTACGCGGTCCGGACGATAGTATTCAAGGACGGAAACGTCTCCGAGGAAAGACTCAACGACGTCCGGAAATAAGCCCGGAAGGACGCACGGGCCGGAAGAAAGACAATGAACATCACCGCAGCGCTCAAGGTATCGTCGAGGGCCATAAGGACAAACAAGGTCCGCTCCATACTCACCACACTCGGCATCATAATCGGCGTCGCCGCCGTCATCTCCCTGGTAGCCCTCACGCAGGGCGCGAACCTCATGATAGAAAGGCAGCTCACCAGCCTCGGCGGGAAATCCCTCATAGTGAACCCCGGGAAGAGGGGCGTGGGCGTCCAGGAGAGCGCGATCACTCTCACGACGGACGACGCGGACGCCATAAGGGACCTTTCGATAGTGAGCCACGTCGCCCCGATGATAGACAACCCCGAGCAGGTCGTGTGGGGGAACAGGGATTTCTTCACCATTGTCGTCGGCACCTCGCCCGAGTTCGTGTTCATCAACGACTGGTATCCCGAAACCGGGGTCTTCTTCAACCGTGAAGACGTCGCCGGCGCCGAGAACGTATGCGTCCTCGGGGCGACCGTCGTCTCCAATCTCTTCGGCTACAGGAACCCCGTCGGCGAGACGGTCAGGATCGGCAAAAATTCGTTCAAGGTCATAGGCATCATGGAAGCCCTCGGCCAGACTACCGGCGGGCGGGACCAGGACGACGTCGTCATAATACCGTATACGACGTTTCAGAAGAGGATCCTCGGCTCTAACAGCCTCGAAACGATATCCGTATCGGTGAACGCACCCGGCGACATACCGGCGGCCGAATCCGGGATAAGGCAGCTCCTCAGGGAAAGACACAACCTGAGGCCCGGCGACGAGGACAACTTCTACCTCCGGTCACAATTCGGAATCATCCAGAGGATATTCAATATCTCGGACATCATGACCGTCCTTCTCGGGAGCATAGCGTCCATATCGCTGATCGTAGGCGGCATCGGCATCATGAACATCATGCTCGTATCCGTGGGCGAGAGGACGAGAGAAATCGGCATACGAATGGCGGTCGGGGCCCGGCCGAAGGACATAATGGTTCAGTTCCTCGTAGAAGCCATACTGCTTTCGCTCACGGGCGGCGTCATGGGAATAGCGGCGGGAATAGCGGGCTCGAAAATAGCGTCGTCCCTTACCGGATGGGAAACCGTGATCTCCCCCGGCTCCGTCCTTTTATCCTTCGGGTTCGCCGCCCTCATAGGAATATTCTTCGGTATATATCCCGCCAGAAAGGCCTCCAGGCTGGACCCCATCGAGGCCCTCAGATACGAGTAACCCCCGCGTCCCGGCGGATAGACTTCGGCCTGAAGCCGGCCGGATTCAGTAGTAGATGCCTACCGAGCCGACGCCCCCGACGCCCATATCGTCTATCTCGTCGCCGTTGATGTCGTACATCTCGATTATGATCGAGCCGAAAAGCGAATCCCCTTCGGACCCCGTAAGGGGCAGGTTCGCTTCGGCGGGCGTCAGAACGGCCGGCATGTTTTCCTGCCCGAAGAAGACGTAAACGTGATTGCTCCCCGGCGCGCCGACCGCTATGTCGGCGTTACTGTCCACGAATATGAGGACGTTCGCCGTATCGCGGTTTCTGATTTGGGCGGCAGGTGTAAGGTCCGGAAAGATCGCTACCGCGGAGCCGAACTGCTCCCCGGGAATCGAGCCCGAGAGCTCCGTTTCTACAGTTATCGGATCGCCGTTGTCGAAGGCATCCCTCAGCACCTGGCCCGAGTAGAGGAAAGCGGCTCCCGTGTCGCCGTTCGCCCCGGGCGCGCCGACAACGACGTCCGGCCTGCTATTGCTGATCTGGCCGTTCTCGTTGAAGTGCCCGTCGACGTCCCCGTCGCCCGCAATGCTGAATCCGAAGCTGTCGGCGGCGCTGCCCTGCAAGAGAAGCGTATCCGAGGTGGTGTCGGTCGCGAGGTTTATGCTGTTGAGGCTATTTTTCCCACGGAACAGGTATGCCCTTCCGAGCCCGGGCGCGCCTATGCCGAACTCGTCGAAGCTGCTGGAATCTATCCTGCCGAGGACGGCCATGGAGAACCCGAAAAATCCGTCCGCCTGCGGCCCCGTAAACGTAGCGTGCGCCACGGACGCCGCCTGGTTCACGCTGGTCTTGCTGAGGTCCGGGCCCTTAAAGACGTATACCTTCCCGGTGGCCGCATTGAAAAACGGCGCTCCCACCATCATGACGCCCCTTCCGTTGAGTATTCCCCCGCCGTCCCGGAGCGTCATTCCGAAATTGTCCCCCGGGTTCTCCCCTTCTATCTCTATGTGCTCCACGCTTCCGTCGGTAAGGTCGATTACGCTCGGGAATTCTAGGCTCCCGAAAACGACGTAAACCTTGCCCCTGCCGTTGTCGAACGCCGGCGCCCCTATAACGAGCTCGAGCGCCCTCGGGTCGCCTTCGAAGTGGGAAGCGGTTGCGAGCGCGGCCCCGAAGTCCTGCCCCTGGGGGCCGATAATCGTGACGTCCGCCGTGGATACGTCTACTGTTCCGCTTCCGTTACCCGTAAGGTCATTCTGTCCGTAAAAAATATACACGCGCCCGAGACACGGGTCGCCTATAGCATAATCGTTGATGCTGACGTTAAACCCCTGCTCGTTCCTGGTCCTGTCGCCGTTATAGTTACCCGCCGAAATGCCCGTTCCGAGGCAGCTCCCGGGGTCCGAGCTCACGTATCTTAAACCCTGGATGCCGGTCATTATCGACGCTACGTTCGACGGCTGGGAGGAGCTTCCCACCTCGTCGTTGGTGCGCACCGCGAAGTAATACTCGGTAGACCCCGTTATATCTATCCTCGGCACGAGGAAGCTTTCCGGCGAGCCCGCTCTCTCGGGCTGGTCGAAATCCGGCACCTGCGTCGCGATGTCGAAATTATTTCTCACCGCCTCCTCTATCTCTATAAAGGGGACGCCGTCCAGGGACGGGACGCCGAGCAGCTCCTCCACCTCTTCGGTTTCGAAGTATCTCGGGAAGTATATGGTGGCCCTCCCGCTGCTCCCGTTGTCTCCGGGAGCCGTCCAGAGGAGCAGCCTCGCAAGCGTGTCGGAGCTGAGGTCGTCAATGTTACCGGGATGATTTTCGTCACCGACAGCGCATGCAACCATGAACAATACCAATACCAATACCGAAGCACGGCACCTTCTTTTAAGCACGGATATGAATCCCATATAGCTTTTCCCTCGACCTCGTGATTTTAAAGCATGAATTTTACCGAACCCCCGCCCTATTTCCAACAGAAAACCGCGGGACCGGGGACACAAGAGCCATCCCCCCGGCGCCGGCCGCGCAGATCCGGCGCGGCATACATAGCGACACCCTCCGGCTATATATATAATTTTAACCGATTTGATTGGCGTAAACTCCTGTGGTAATTTCCCTTATCCGAAACCACATCACCCGGAGGGCTTGAGACTTGGCCACCATATATTCAGTCAGGGCGAGAGAGATACTGGATTCGAGAGGGAATCCGACGATAGAAGTGGACGTGAGATGCGACGACGGGTCCTTCGGGAGGGCCGCCGTACCCTCGGGCGCGTCCACGGGGGAGCACGAAGCCGTGGAGCTAAGAGACGGGGCCAAGGACAGGTACCTCGGAAAGGGCGTGCAAAAGGCCGTAAACAATGTAAATAAGAAAATAGCCCCGAAGCTTATAGGGCTCGATGCCTCATCCCAGGGCGAGATAGACCGCCTTATGATAGACCTCGACGGCACCCCGAACAAGTCCAGGCTCGGCGCGAACGCCATACTCGGCGTATCGCTCGCCTCGGCGCGTGCGGCCGCAGATTCCCTCGGCATCCCGCTCTACAGGTACCTGGGCGGTATATCGGCCAACACCCTTCCCGTTCCTCTTATGAACATAATCAACGGCGGGGCCCACGCCGACAACAACCTCGACTTCCAGGAATTCATGATAGTCCCCGTGGGCTTCGGCAGCTTCTCGGACGCCATAAGGGCCGGGGTCGAGGTATTCCATAACTTAAAAGCCATACTCGGAAAAAAGGGCTATTCCACTTCTGTCGGCGACGAGGGGGGCTTCGCGCCCAACCTGAAATCGAACGAAGAAGGCGTCGAGTGCATATCCGAAGCCGTTTCCAGGTCCGGCTACAAGCTCGGAAAGGACGTGGCCATTGCGCTCGACGTCGCGTCGAGCGAGTTCCTCGAAGGCGGCAGGTACAACGTCGAGGGCAAGAAGCTCTCCAGGGACAAGCTCATAGCGCTCTACGCCGAATGGATAACGAAATACCCCATTATTTCCATCGAAGACCCGCTCGCCGAGGACGACTGGGGGGGCTGGAAGATGATTACGGACGAGCTCGGCAAGAAGGTCCAGCTCGTGGGCGACGACCTCTTCGTAACCAACACGAAGCGGCTCGAAAGGGGTATAAAAGAAGGCATCGGGAATTCGATACTCGTAAAGGTAAACCAGATAGGGTCGCTCACCGAAACCCTCGAAGCCATACGCATGGCGGAAAAGGCCGGCTACACCTATATAATATCCCACAGGTCGGGCGAAACGGAAGATTCGACCATAGCGGACATAGCGGTCGCGACCAATTCCGGGCAGATTAAAACGGGCTCGGCCTCGCGGAGCGACCGCATAGCGAAATACAACCAGCTCCTCAGGATCGAGGAAGAGCTCGGAGGCGAGGCCGTATTCCCGGGGAGAAAGGCGTTCAGGGTATAACCGGGAATCCTTCGGCAGCGGCCTTGATAAGGCGCAATACATAATTATTTTAATGGTATACGCCCCCCGGCGTTCCGGGAGTTACGCAGGGGCCGATTTGAAATGTATAATTTTACTAGTCCGTATCATCTTTTTAACAGTCTGTATCATCTTAAGAGTTCGTATCATCAAAAGTAGGGAAAAGATAAGGTAGGGAAAAGACATGGCAGGCAGAACACTTTTCGATAAAATATGGGAACAACATGTCGTAGAGGAGCAGGAAGGACAGCCGACGCTCCTTTACATCGATCTTCACCTGGTACATGAAGTCACCTCGCCACAGGCCTTCGAGGGCCTCAGGCTCGCGGGGCGCAAGGTCAGAAGGCCCGACCTCACCTACGCGACGATGGACCACAACGTACCGACGACAAACAGGGCGCTTCCGATCGAAGACCCGATCTCGGCCCAGCAGATAGACGTCCTCGTCAAGAACTGCGAAGACTTCGGCGTCACCCTCTTCGGGCTCAAGGTAAACAGCGAGATGCAGGGTATCGTACACGTCATCGGCCCCGAGCTCGGCCTCACGAAACCGGGCCTGACCATAGTCTGCGGCGACAGCCACACCTCGACCCACGGCGCCTTCGGGGCGCTAGCCTTCGGCATCGGCACGAGCGAGGTCGAGCACGTCCTCGCGACCCAGTGCCTGAGGCAGACCCGGCCCAAAGAATTCGAAGTCAGGATCGAGGGCAAAAGGGGCTACGGCGTAACGGCAAAGGACATAATCCTCAGCATCATCGGCCACATAGGCACGGCCGGGGCAACGGGGACCGTCGTCGAATACAGGGGCCGGGCTATAGAAGACCTCTCGATGGAAGAGAGAATGACCATATGCAACATGTCCATCGAGGCCGGGGCCCGCGCCGGCATGATAGCCCCCGACGAAAAGACGTTCGAATACATCAGGGGACGGAGATACGCCCCCAAGGGCACGGATTTCGACGCCGCCGTCCAGAGCTGGAGGGAACTGAGGACGGATGAAGGCGCGAGGTTCGACAAGAGCATAGTCCTCGACGCCGGCAACATGGCGCCCCAGGTAAGCTGGGGGACCAACCCCGGCATGGTCATCGACATCACGGGACGCGTGCCCGATCCCGGCGCCATGGACGACGAGAACAACCGCAAGGCGACGATAAGCGCCCTCGAATACATGGGCCTCGAGCCGAACACCCCTATAGAGGACATAAAACTGGACAGGGTCTTCAAAGGCTCCTGCACAAATTCACGCATACAGGACCTCACCGAGGCCGCCAAAGTGGTCAAGGGAAAGAAGGTCGCATCGACGGTAAAAGCCATGGTCGTTCCCGGCTCCCAGCTCGTAAAGCTCCAGGCGGAAAAGCTCGGCCTCGACAAGATATTCAAGGAGGCCGGGTTCGAGTGGAGGGAATCCGGATGCAGCATGTGTCTCGGCATGAACCCCGACATCCTCGAGCCGGGCGAGAGATGCGCCAGCACCTCGAACAGGAACTTCGAGGGGAGACAGGGAAAGGGCGGGAGGACGCACCTCGTAAGCCCGCAGATGGCGGCCGCGGCGGCTATAGAAGGCCGTTTCGTCGACATAAGGGACTGGGACCTCGACAGGGAATTGTAATAACGATAGAAAACAAGGAGCAATAATCATGGAGCCGCTCGTAAAAGTAACCGGCGTAGTCGCCCCGCTCGACAGGATGAACGTCGATACAGACCAGATAATACCGAAACAGTTCTTAAAGAGGATCGAAAGGACGGGCTTCGGGGAATTCCTCTTCTTCGACTGGAGATACCTCGAAGACGGCTCGCTCAACCCGGATTTCGAGCTCAACCAGCCGCATCTCAAGGACACGAACATACTCCTCGCGGGTCAGAACTTCGGAAGCGGGAGCTCCCGCGAGCACGCGCCGTGGGCCCTTCGTGAATACGGCTTCAGGGTGATTATCGCCCCTTCCTTCGCAGACATCTTCTATAACAACTGCTTCAAAAACTCCATTCTGCCCATAGTCCTCCCCGAGGCGGACGTGAAGGAGCTCTTCGAGAAAACAGCGGCGAAGAAGGGCTACTCGCTTACGGTAGACCTCCCGACGCAGTCCATCTCCGACGGCGAAGGGCTCGACATCGGCTTCGACATAGATCCGTTTAAAAAGAAGACCCTTCTCGAAGGACTCGACGACATATCCCTCACTCTCAGGAGCGAGGACTCGGTAGAGAAGTACGAGAAAGAGATGGCCGGGAAAAGGGCCTGGGCCATCCCTTCGCAGCCTCACTGACCGGAACGGCTATTTCCCCCGGAAGAACAGGCTCAGGAGAATAGAGAGAACGATGCTCACGATTATGGACGTCGCGAGCGGGAAATAAAAGGATACTCCGTCCTTTCTGAAGTAAAAATCCCCGGGCAGTTTCCCTATGAAAGGCAGCTTCGGTGCGAGCAGCATGAGGACGCCGACGACCGTCAGAACAACGCCTGCAAAAATCACCATCTTGCCCAGACCTTGAATTTCCATATCGATACACCCCGCCGCGGGGCCGCCCATAAATTATATCCTGTCCTGCCGGAAACACCGAAAGGAGCCCCCTGCGTACGCTTCTTTATGGCCGAAAACCCCTGCAAATTTTAGACAAATGGATATTCTCCTTGTAGTATATAAACATTTGGCATAGAATTTGAATGGGGTTATTGTTTTTAATAGCCAGGGTCAAGCATGAGCACTAATTTAAGCCAGACTACGTCCCAGAGACAGGTCCTGCAGCAGCGCCTGATTCTTACCCAGGAGCTTCAGCTCTTTTTGAAGCTCATACAGATGACGACGCTCGAGCTCAAGGACTACCTCGAAGAGCAGCTCATCGAAAACCCCACACTCGAAGAGAACGACGAGCCGTCCGACAAAACCGAAAGCGACTCCGGCGAAGAGGAATTCGACCTCGGGAGCCTCGGCGGAGAAAGGCTCCTCGGCGGCGGCGACGACGACATGCCCCATTATTCGTCGAGAGAGCTCGACGGCGGCGGCGAGGACGAGCAGCCGTGGGAGAGCCGGGTCACGTCCGCCGATTCCCTTAACGATCACCTCAAATGGCAGCTCGAAGTATCGGACCTCCTGCCCGAGCAAAAGCAGATAGCGTCCGTTATAATCGGCAACACGAACGAGGACGGATATCTCGAAATAGACGTGGACGAAATCCTGGAGCTCTATCTCCAGGAGCACGGCGCGGACTCCGCGGCCTCCAACGGGGACGGCGGGGCTGCGGGCTCATCCGGCCTCGGCGAGCTGAGGCGCGAGATTGAAGAAGTCCTGTCTATCGTCCAGACGACGTTCGACCCGACGGGAGCCTGCTCCCGGAATCTCAGCGAATGCCTCAGGATCCAGGCCCTCGACCTCGGATACAGAGAAGACGGGCTCGAAATCAGGATCATAGACAGCTGCCTCGAAGAGCTCGAGGACGCCGACATCCAGAAGATGGCCGGGGATCTCGGATGCACGCCCGGGGAAATGAAGGAAGCCCTGTCCGTCATATCGTCGCTCGAACCCAGGCCGGGGAGGCCCTTTTACCAGAAAGACACCGAAAAATACATCGTTCCCGACTTCTATGTATACAAGATAGGGAACGAGCTCCAGGTCCAGCTCAACAGGGATTTCCCGAAAGTGCGGATAAGCGGCTATTACAGAACGCTTTTAAAGAAAGAGAAGAGCCTTCCCCCCGAAGCGAAACAGTTCATAAAGGAAAAGATAGAGGCCGCCCAGAGAATAATGAAGTGCCTCGACGAAAGGGAAGCCGCTGTAAAGAAAATAATTTCGAAGATAGTCGAGGTGCAAAGGGATTTCTTCGAGCACGGCAGGGATTACGTCAAGCCGCTTATCCTGAAGGACGTCGCACAGTCCGTAGGAGTCCACGAATCGACGGTAAGCCGTATCACCAGCAGGCGCTACATACAGACGCCCCAGGGAACCATAGAGCTCAAGTCCCTCTTTTCGAGGAAAATCGAGACTTCCCACGGGAAGGAAATTTCCTACGAGAGGGTAAAATCCATGATAAGGGAAATAGTCGCCGAGGAGCTCCCCGATAGCCCCTACTCCGACGAGGACATCTCGAAAATCCTCGAAAGAAAAAATGTGAAAGTGGCGCGAAGGACTGTTGCAAAGTACAGAAAAGCACTTAAAATACCTTCATCTTCAGCAAGAGCAGGAGCAAAAAGGCGAGATGAAAGTAACGGTAACTACTAGACACCTGGCAGACAACCTGAATCCTGAAAAACTCAAGGCTTACGCACTTAAGAAATCCAGAAGAATCGGGAAATACCTTAAATCCGACGAAGAATCGACAGTGAAATTCGTCCTATGGACCGAAAAGTTCAGGGACAACGCCGAAATCACGATAAAAAGCAAGGTGCTTAAAACGGCGAGCACGTTCGAAACGACGGACATGCTCGCGGCCATAGACGGCGCCGTCGACACGATCATCTCCAAATTGAAAAAGGAGACCGACAAGAAAATAACGGCGAAAAGAAGGGGCTTGTCCAGGTCTCAGGACAACATCCCGGCGTCTGTACCGTCCGGGCAGGGCCCGGCCGACATATCCGCCGTCAAGGTCCGCAGGCTCTCGCGGAAGCTCATGACGGTCGAGGAGGCCCTTCTCCAGCTGAACGCGTCTGGGGAAAGCGTAGTCGCTTTCCGCAACAGCGCAACCAGCGACGTGAACGTGCTTTACGTAGACAACGACGGGCAAATCACACTCGTCGAGCCCTGAGCAGGGCGGCGACGCAATGAAATTATCTGACGTTCTGGAAAAAAAAGCGGTAATACCCGACCTCAAGGCAGGGTCCAAGCCCGATGTCATCAGCGAGCTTGCCGAGACCATATCCGAAGTCTATCCGAACATAAACGACGAGAGGCTGGTCGAAGTGCTCATGGAGCGTGAAAAGCTCTGCAGCACGGCCGTCGATTCCGGAGTGGCCATCCCCCACGCCAAGCTGAGCGGGCTCACGAGCACGATAGCCGCTTTCGGGAGGAGCGAAAAGGGCATAGACTTCGATTCCCTCGACACAAAGCCGACGCACCTTTTCATAGCGCTCATAGCGCCCGAACACTCGTCGGGCACGCACATACAGCTCCTCGCCCGCATCTCGAAGATATTCCGTAACGCAGAGCTCAGGTCGAGGCTGATGAAATCCGGGAGCCGCGACGAAATATACGAGATGATAATTCTGGAAGATGCAAAACTCTGACACGGTAAACGCTCTCCGCGTCGAAGAGCTCCTTAAAGGCTGGGGGCAGCAGCTCGAAATAGAGACACTGGCCGGCGAAAAGGGGCTCCGGCGCATCGTATCCTCCGACAGGATACAGAAGCCCGGGCTAAAGCTCCTCGACCCCGACCTCAGGCTCGACAAGGGCGCCGTCCAGATACTGGGAAAAACCGAGATCGCCTACTTCGACAGGCTGAGCGCCGCCGAGAAAAAGAGCGTCACCGGGAGCCTCATGTCCCAGGACGTCCCCTGCTTTATCGTCACGCGAGACCTCATGCCCGACAAAAAGCTCCTCGAGGCATGCGAGAAGCACCGAATCCCCCTCTTCTCGACGAAGCTCTACACCGGGAAGCTGATCTCCATGCTCCAGGAAATACTGGAGGTGCGACTTGCGCCTTTCGCCACCGCCCACGGGGTCCTCATGGACATACACAGGCTCGGTGTTCTCCTCCTCGGGAAAAGCGGCATAGGCAAAAGCGAATGCGCCCTTGACTTAATACTTAGAGGTTCTAAACTCATTTCAGACGACATAGTCGAGATAAGAAAAGTCGGGCCCGAGCGCCTCGTTGGAAACGGGCCCGAGCGCATAAAACACCTTATGGAGATAAGAGGTGTGGGTATAATTAATATTAAAGACCTGTTCGGGACTACATCGGTAATGGAGAAAAGAGAGATCGACATGGTGATTGAGCTCGTTCAGTGGAATCCCGATACCGCATACGACAGGCTTGGAATCGAAACCAGTACCTACAACATACTCGGAATCGATCTCCCCCACCTCGTAATCCCTGTAAGCCCGGGCAGAAACACGGCCACTATAATAGAAGTCGCAGCCAGAAACCAATTATTAAAGCAGAGCGGAGGCCGCCCTGTTCAATTGTTCGACAACTGACGCGCGGCTGTCTTTTTTACTGATCACAAGGTACTTCGAATGACGAGTCTCGTAATAATAAGCGGCCTTTCAGGCTCCGGCAAGAGTACGGCCATGAACGTTCTGGAGGACCTCGGGTACTACTGTCTCGACAATCTCCCGCTCGCCCTTCTGCCCAAGTTCATAGAGCTCTGCGAGAGCTCGAAGGGCGACATAAACAAGGTCGCCCTCGCCGTCGACGCGAGGGAAGGGCTGTTCTTCGACAGGGCTCCCGATGAAATAAAAGAGCTAAGGGACAAGGGGTACCCCGTGGACCTCATATTCCTCGATTCCTCGGACACGGTCCTCCATAAAAGATACAAGGAAACCCGAAGGCGGCATCCCCTTTCCGCAAACGGCAGCATCGCCGAGGGCATAGCCAGGGAAAGGGTAATGCTGAAGGACCTGAAGGACCTGTCCGACTTCACGATCGACACCTCCGACTTCAACGTTCACCAGTTAAAAGAGGTCATAAGGGGCAGATACGAGGGGTCCGACACCAACAAGCTTCAAATAAATATCCTGTCGTTCGGATATAAACACGGATATCCTTATGACGCGGACATGATCTTCGACGTCAGGTTCTTGCCTAACCCGTTCTTTATAGACGAGCTCAAGGACCTGACGGGGCTCGACGAGAAGATAAGGGATTTCGTACTCGGCAAGGAAGATACGAAAGAATACATGAAGAAGCTGACCGACTTCCTCGAATTCCTCATCCCGAGATACGAGAAGGAGGGCAAGGCATACCTCACGATCGCCCTCGGATGCACGGGCGGGAAGCACAGGTCGGTCGTGCTCGCAAACGAGCTGTCTCGATATTTCGAGCGCCTGTCGCCGGTCACCAGGCACAGGGACATCACAAAAAACTAAGGAGCGCCGTTATGGTCGGTATAGTGGTAGTAACACATGGAGAGCTCGCCAAGGAATTGATATCCGCCGTCAACTTCGTACTCTCGTCGAACCCCTCGGTGAAGATGGAAGGGGTCTGCCTCGATCCCGACAGGGAATTCGAAAGCTTCAAGCAGGAAATAAAAACCGCGATCAAGAAGGTCAAGGGCAACGACGGGATACTCCTCGTGACGGATATGTTCGGCGGCACGCCGTCCAACATCAGCCTCACCTTCCTCGACGAAAACAACATCGAGGTGATTTCGGGTGTCAATCTCCCCATGCTGCTCAAGCTCGCCACGCTCTCGGACAAAGTCACGCTCATGGAGGCCGTCAAGATCGCCGAAGCGGCCGGAAGGGACAACATCATCGTCGCAAGCCAGCTCCTCAAGAACAGGAACCAGTAACCCGTTTTGCTCCTCCCGCGGGGCCGTCCCGCCGCCCGGATTTGAAAAAACTTCTCCGTGATATATCATTTATCAAGATTACCAATAACTTACAGACCGGAATTTCCGATGAGAAAAGAAGAAATAGATAAAATCATAGAAGCCTGGAAAAGCTACCTCCTCCAGGGACAGCTAGAGGGCTACGAGCTCGAAATCGACAAGAGCGTTCCCATGGAATTCGCGGCCATAGCCCTCCACCTCGACGTACAGACCGTGCGCGCCGCCGGGCAGGTCGAGGAATACTACGAGGGATACAGACAGGCCGCCGTCGACGTTCTCAACATCATGGGAGTCGAAATAGCCCAGGACGACCACAGCAAGGTCATATCGCTCTTCAAAAAGGCGTCCGACGACGACAAGCAGGAAGAGCTCATGAAGCACATATGGGGCTGACCGGTCCGCTCGTCCCCGCTTGCCGATAACGCCGTCACTACCCCGGAACACCCTAAAACAGATGAAACTTGCCGACCTCTTCGACTGCCTCCTCCTCGACCTCGACGGTGTCGTTTACATAGGCGACGCTCCTACTCCCGGCGCCGGGGAAACCATAAAAAGGCTCCGGGACGACGGCAAATCCGTCATATTCATCACCAACGACCCGAAGCGAACCGCACACGGATATTCCGAAAGGCTCCGGGGGCTCGGCGTCGAGACGGCGCCCGAAGACATAATAACCTCCGGCATGGCGCTCGCACACCACATAAAATCCGCCCACGGCGACGTCGGCGGCATGAAGGCATACGTAGTCGGCAGCGGCTCGCTCAAGAAAGAAATAGGCCTCACCGGGCTTTCCGTGATCGAGGGGGAAGAGGCCTATCACGCCGACTTCGTAATAGTCGGCGGGCACCCGGATTTCCACTATAACGAATTGAAGACCGCCACAATCGCGGTACGAAACGGCGCCCACTTCTTCGCGACCAACAGGGACCCTTTCTACCCCAGCTCCGAGGGCCTCATCCCGGCCACGGGGGCCATTCTGGCCTGCATAGAGGTCGCGTCGGGCAAAACGGCCGTCACCGTCGGGAAGCCCGAATCCATAATGTTCGAAGTCGCCCTCGCCGAGCATCTGCATCGGGACAAGAAAAGGCTCGTCATAATCGGCGACAGGCTCGACACCGACATCGCCGGCGGCAAGAGAGCCGGTATAATAACGATACTCACGCTCACCGGCTCGACCAAAAGAGAGGACATAGCCGGCTCGGATATAAAACCCGACTACGTGATAAACGACCTCAGGGACCTTTACAAAGACGCCCCCGGGGCATGACTCCGAAATGCCGAGAATAAAAGTAGATTCGATAAGCCTCAACTACGAGCTTTCCGGCTCGGGGCCCGTCGTAGTTTTTATAAACGGGCTCACGATGGACCTTAACGGATGGCTCTTTCAGGTTGCCCCGTTCGCCAGGCGCTACACGCTCCTCAGGTACGACTGCAGGGGGCAGGGGGCATCCGACAAACCCGACGGACCCTATTCGCAGAAGATGCACGCCGAGGACCTGGCCGGGCTCATGGACGCCCTCGGAATCGAAAAGGCGCACGTCGCGGGGCTCTCCAACGGAGGGATGATAGCGCAGCACTTCGCGCTCCTATATCCCGATAAGCTCGGCGCGCTCGTCCTCGCCGACACGTCCTCTCACGTAAAGCCGCTCCTCCGCCTGGCTATAGAGTCGTGGATAAAGGCGGCGGAGGCGGGCGGAAGCGGGCTCAGGTACGACGTCGCCCTCCCCTGGCTCTTCTCGGAATCGTTCACCGAAAAGAACCTCGAAAAACTCCTCGCCATGAGGGAAACCAATATCATAAACAACCCCGCGAGGACCCTCGTAAACCTCTCCCGGGCGAGCGCCGCGCACGATCTCAGGGACTGGGTATCGGGCATAAAAGCCCCGACGCTCATCATAAGCGGCGAGGAAGATATCCTGATCCCGCCCAAATACGCGAGGGAGCTCCGCGAGAAAATAAACGGCTCGACCCTCGTCATTCTAAAGGACTGCGGGCACGCGCCGCCCATCGAAAAGCCGGACGAATTCAACGAAATAGCGCTCGAATTCCTGAAAAGGCACGACGGGCTCCTGAAAAGCGCAGGGTAGCCTCCGGGGGTTCCCGGCGCCCCTTTCCACTTTTCCGTTATACATAAATACATCTGGTACAATATTGAGAAATCCCCTAGAGACCCACTACAATCACGCGTGCTCACTCTGCCGGGGCGCTGAAAGAGCAGGGAACCGGGACGGAGAAATAGTCTTTATAGCATGAGCTCGACCAGATTCACCCGCTTCATCGGCTCGCCCGACAACAAGGCCATACTCTGGATGGTCCTGGGGGGCTTTGACTTCGCGACAATGGCCGCGCTCATCCACGCGCTCGGGAAGGAATGCGACTGGCTCATACTGGCGTTCCTCCGGATGTTCCTTTCGTTCGTCTTCGCCCTCACCCTCGCCGTGCGCGCCGGCCTTACGCCCATAGTGCTCGACAGGCCGCTCCTGTGGCTCCGGAGCTTCGTCGGCTGCTCGGCGATGGTGGCGACGTTCTACGCGCTCACGCGCCTTCCCATCTCGGACGTGGCCGTGATAACCGAGACCAAGCCGATATGGGTTGCGCTCCTCGCGGGCTATCTTCTCGGCGAGGCGGCGGGGAAGAGAATATGGGTCTCCATCGTCATGGGCATGGTCGGCGTCGTTCTCGTCGAGCGCACGCACATAGGCAACGGGAGCATCGCGGGCCTCGCCGCGCTTTACGGCGCGCTCGCCGGGGCCGTCGTGATGATAATCCTCCGGAAGCTTCGCGGGCTCGACCCGCGCGTCATAGTGACGCACTTCGCCGGCACGGCGTCGCTCACCTGCCTCGTTCTCATATTCGCCCTCGGAAAGGATTTCGACCTCTCGTTCATGTCTGAGACAAAGAACCTGCTGATGCTCGCCGGCGTGGGAATCTTCGGCACCGTGGGCCAGCTCGCTATGACCAAGGCGTTCGCCATGGGCGAGGCCCCGGGCGTTTCGGCTGCGGGGTTTATAAAAGTCGGCTTCTCCGCGGGGTACGACATCTTCGTATTCAGATACGCGATAGAGCTGATAACGCTCCTCGGGATAACGCTCATTTTGGGATCGACCGCATGGCTCATAAAACCGCCGGCGCGGAAGACCATGGAAGAAGTAGAAGTGAAGGAAGAAGCCCGCGGCATGGAAACGGGCTAGCGGAGGGCTTTATTTAACCTCGTCCGACCTCCAGACGAACTCGCCCTTCCCGTTTATGTAAGCCCACCTGCCGTTCCCGAGCTCGACTATGGCGAGCCCCCCCGAAAAGCTCACGGCCGTGTGGAAACGGGGTTCTATGACCACCTCGCCCCGCTTGTTGACGAACCCCCACCCGGGTCCTACCCTGATGCTGGCGTACCCTTCGGAAAAATCCCCGACCTGGTCGTATTCGATGGGGACGATAATGAGTCCGCTCTTGTTGATGAAGCCCTGCTTTCCTCTTTTCGTGACGGCGGCTGCCCCCTCCTTGAAATGTCTCGCGCCGTCGAAATCCGTTTTCAGCTTCACCTCGCCGAACCTGTCTATGTATACGTACCGCCCGCCCGCCGCGACGCACGCAAGCCCTTCGGAAAAGCCCTCGGCCCAGTCGTATTTCGGCTTTATGAATACGTCGCCGTTCTTCTTTATAAAGCCGCCCTCTCCGTCCTCGACGATTAGCGCGAGGCCGTCCGAAAAGCTGAACGCCCTCTCGAAACGGGGCTCTATCTTCATCAGCCCCGTCTTGTCTATGTACCCCCACCTGCCGTTTATCTTGACGCTGGCGAGCCCCTCCGAAAAGGGCTCGGCCTTCTCGAACTCTGGCTCGGCGACTATCTTCCCCACCCTGTCTATATAGCCGTACCTGCCGTCTATTTTAACGTGCGCCAGGCCTTCGGAAAACTCGTGCGCCTCCTCGAACCGGGGGGATATGACCATGATGTCGAACTCGTTTATGTAGCCCCATTTGCCGCCCTTCTTTACGAGCGCCCTCCCCTCCGAGAAATCGACCGCCCCCTCGTATTTGTAAGGTATCACCAGGTCGCCCGAACGGTTTATGAACCCCCATTCGAAATTCCGCTCGACGGGAAAGAGGGCGGCCGCACCGGAAGCGCCGGTATAGCCCGGCTTCTGAGACGCACAGGATTGAAAGACAAAAAGGAGGAGCAGCGAGGCAAGCAGGATAAAACTCTTCATATTCGTCATGGTATTTATACCGGGCCGCTTCCCGCCGGTGGCGGCGGCCGGTTTGGTTTCATGGAACGGGCGAATCGCCCGTCGTCCCCCCGATAAGCGCAGGCGGGCCTGCGTGATTTTTTCGGCTACGGCCGCGGACGATACGACCGCATCGTCCACATCCCGGAATCGCGATCCGAATGCTCCGAAAACGCCACAGTTATTGCAACACGTAAGGGGAAAAAAGTCAAGACAATCGCACGCTTCCGGCGAGATACCAATCCCTGGGAGCGCGTTTCCCCACCCCCGGCCGGCCGGGCCGGGAATAGCCCTACGGGGTTTTTCAGAACGGAAGGATTGGGTATAGTTGATTTTGACCCGTAGAGGTAAAATACGTAAATAACAAGGTTCAAAGGGGGATGAAATGCGAAAGGTTCAGGAGCTGAAGGCTTCCCAGGTTTACCGTGTCTGTGATTTGGGCTCCCTAAACGTGGATTCCACTGACGACCTCAAACCCTGCGAGGATTTCATTGGACAGAAGAGAGCGGTCGACGCGATAATGTTCGGGCTCGGAATGGAGTACGGCGAGTACAACATCTACCTCGCGGGGCCGACCGGCGTCGGGAAATCGACGACGATCGAAACCATCCTCGACAGGGTCGCGAAAGAAAAACCCACCCCGGGGGACTGGTGCTACGTCTACAACTTCCAGAACCCGAACGAACCCAGGGCCATAGACCTCCCGACCGGGAGGGGAAAGGCCTTCAAGAGGGACATGGACGAGTTCCTCCAGGTCCTCAAAACGGACATACCGAGGGCGTTCGAGAGCAAGGAATTCGAAGAACAGCGTCAGAACGTAATGAACGAGTTCCAGAGGAAAAAGAATAACCTCTTCGAGGAGCTCCAGAAGAAAGGGGCCGAAAACCAGATACAGGTGCAGTTCTCCCCGACCGGCATAATCACCATCCCACTCGTCGAAGGAAAGCCGGTAACACAGGAAAGCTACGCCGCCCTCGACGACGCGACCAAGGAAGAGATACAGGCGCGAAAAGAGAAAATAGACAACCTCGTCGCCGAGTCTCTCAAGACGGCCAGGAAAGTAGAAAACGACGCCGGCGAGAAGATAAAGGAGCTCGAAAAGAGGGTCGCCCTCTTCTCCGTCGGGCAGATAATCGAAACGCTCAGGGAAAAGTACACGTCCTTCCCCAAAGTCATAGACTACCTCGACCAGATGCAGAAGAACATCCTCGAGAACATAGAAATCTTCCTCCCGGAAAAGAACGTCCCCCAGGCGGGGATGCCCTTCATGATGAGAGGGCCGCAGCAGCCCTCGCCGCAGTTCACGGAATATAAGGTAAACGTCGTCATAGACAACTCCCTCACCGAAGGCGCCCCTGTCATTTTCGAGACGAACCCGACTTACAACAACCTCTTCGGCTCCATCGAAAAGGAAGTGAGGTTCGGGGCGATGTTCACGGACTTCACGATGATACAGGCCGGCTCCCTCGCCAAGGCCAACGGCGGCTACATCGTCCTCGAAATACTCGACATGTTCAAGTATCCCTTCATCTGGGATGCGCTCAAAAAGGCGATAGAAAACGAGGAGCTCCGTATAGAAGACATCTATCAGCAGTACGGCTTCTCGGGCCCCGTCGGCATAAGGCCCGAGCCCATAAAGCTCGACGTCAAGGTCATAATGGCCGGGAACTCCTACATGTACCAGATGCTCTATTCCTACGACGAGGATTTCAGGAAGCTGTTCAAGGTAAAGGCCGACTTCGATTCCGTGGTCGAAAGGAACGACGAGACTATTTCCCAGTACTCCTGCTTCATAAGGACCATATGCGACAGGGACAGCCTCAAGCCGTTCGACAGGAGCGGCATCGAGCGGGTGATCGAATATTCTTCCAGGCTCTCCGGCGATCAGAACAAGCTCTCGGTGCAGCTCGGCTCGATAACGAAGATACTGAAGGAGGCCGACTACTGGTCGAGGGCCGAAGGAGACGAGGGCACTACACGCCGCGAACACGTAGAGAAGGCGATAGAGGAAAAGGTATACAGATCCAACATGGTCGAGGAGAAGATACAGGAGTCCATAGCCAAGGGCGTCATAATGGTCGATACCGAGGGCATGGTGACGGGCCAGATAAACGGCCTCGCCGTCTACAACATGGGCGACTACGCGTTCGGGAAACCCTCCCGCATCACGTGCGAGACATACATGGGGACGGAGGGCCTCGTCAACATCGAGCGCCGGGCCCGGATGAGCGGCAACATACACGACAAGGGCGTCCTCATACTGAGCGGCTACATCGGCTCCAACTACGCGCAGAAAGTACCCCTCAGCCTTTCGGCCAGCATCGGCTTCGAGCAGACGTACGAGATGATAGACGGCGACAGCGCCTCGGCGGCGGAGCTCATAGTGCTCTTTTCGAGCCTCTCCGGGGTGCCCGTAAAGCAGAGCCTCGCGATAACGGGCTCCGTCAACCAGAAGGGCCAGATTCAGCCCATCGGCGGCGTCAACGAAAAGATAGAAGGATTCTTCGAGGTCTGTAAGGCCAAGGGGCTCACGGGCGAGCAGGGCGTCGTCATACCCTTCCAGAACGTAAAGAACCTCATGCTCAAAAAGGGCGTCGTCGAGGCCATAAAGGCCGGGAAGTTCCACATCTATCCCGTCGAGACCATAGAGCAGGCTACCGAGACGATGACGGGCAAGGAAGCCGGAAAGCGCGGCGAGAGCGGGAAGTTCAAGAGGGGGACCATAAACTACCTCGTAGACAAGAAGCTGCGGGAATTCGCCGAGGACTACAGGAAATTCGGAAGGCCGCAGCGCCCGGCCAGAAAAGCCGCCGAGAACACGGACAAATAGCGGGGGGGCTACCTCGAAGGCAGGGTCAGGCGCTTTTTCGAAAAGCCGAAGAGGTTCACGAACCCTGCGAACGATGCGTCGCTAAGCTCCTTCAGCCGCGATATGTGAACGGGGGTGTCCTTTCTTATCTTCTCCGGGTCTATAGCGGCGGATTCCTCGATCTCCTTCCGGTTTTCGGGGATGCCGAGCCACCTCTCGACCATCCTCTCGTCGACCTCCATGTGAAATTGAAAACCGTAAACGTTGTCCCCGTACCGAAACGCCTGGTTCTCGCAGAACTCGGACGAAGCGAGGAGCGTCCCCCCCTCGGGCACGTCGAACGTGTCGCCGTGCCACTGGAATATCTTCTCCGATTCGGAAAAATGCGAAAGTAGCGGATCGGACGCGCCTTCCGCGTTCGGAGCGACGTCGTACCAGCCGATTTCCTTTTCGCGGTTCTTCCTGACCCTTGCGCCGAGGGTCCTGGCAACCAGCTGCGATCCCAGGCAGATGCCGAGGACCGGCATGTCCGACTCTATGGCCTTTTCTATGACCCCGACCTCTGTCTTGAGGAAAGGGTACCGGTCGGTCTCGTCGACGTTCATCGGGCCCCCGAGGACGATGAGCCCGTCGTAACCGTCCAGAATCGGGACGTAATCGGGATGCCGCTCGAAGTTAACGTACTTTATCCTGAAACCGGATTCCCTGAGAAGCGGGTCCAGCGTACCGAGTATTTCGTGGGCCACGTGCTGAAATACGAGAAGCTTCGGCATAAGGTTGCAGGTTCCCTGAAGAGCCTTTTCTAGATTTTACCCGTTAATCGATCTTTGTATATACGGAATACCCGGCTGAAAGGCCGGGAAGTCATCGGGAAAAGGGTCATAGCCTTATCTTTCCCAGTATTATCTCCCCGAACATCACCCAGTCGCCCATGAGACTCCAGAGCGGGTGCCTGAACGTGGCGGGCCTATTCTTTTCGATGAAGAAATGGCCGACCCACGCAAGGCCGTATCCGAATACGGGGGCGAGGACGAGAAACAGCCATTCGCGGAAGACGACGGCGCAAAGTACTGCCGCTATCACGAGCACGCAACCGGCGAAGTGGAGCCGCCTGTTTAAAGGATCGGAATGCTCGCTCAGGTAAAACTGATAGAATTCGGCGAAACCGCCGAACGCCTTATCGTGATTACCGCCGCTCACCGTGGATCACCGTCCGTCGGGTGTATACAGACGATAATATCACGACCGCGCTTCTTCCTGCAAGCGTGCGGGGGCCATCAGCGGATTCGAGGAACGACCCGGGGCGGTCGAGACCCCGGGCGTAAGGCTACAGTACTGCTTCGGATTACTCGCCTTTAAGGTATTTTACGACGTCTTCCTGTATGGACTCGTCTACTAGCTGCCTCCAGTCGTCGTTCCCTTCGGCTATCGAACTTCTTACCTTCGTGGCGGATATGAATGCTATGTCTTCGGGCGGGGTGAACTCGTTCATCTGGTATCCGACTCCCCTGCCCCAGTTAACGGATTCGATGTCCGGGATTATCATCACGACCACGTCGTCGCCCTTACTCTTGTGATACTTTTCGATCATGCTGACCGTCTGCTCGGTCGTGAAGGGGTTCTTGGGATCGGGCGGGATATCCCTTACCATTATCAGGCACGGCACGCCCTTGTCGAGCTTCTGCCTTACGAGGCTTACGTGCCCCATGTGATATGGCTGGTACCTGCCGATGAAGATAGCTCTCTTGCTCTTGGAGGGCGTTATCTCCTGATTACCGTGATTTACAAACTTCCACTCGCTCATTAGAGTCTCCTCTTTCGGTCAAAATTTTCAGATTTTCGCCGGGTTCGAATCAGGCTTGATAAACGGAATTCTAGTATACATGCCGGGCGCTATTTTTCAATTTCGCTTCCGGGCGGGCTTTTTGGCCCCGGCGGGCTTCCCCGAGATTGCGGCGGCGACGGCGAGCCCGAGCTTCCGGTTCGCCCCGGCATCGAGATGCACACCGTCGGCCTTGCTCGGCTTTACCACGCCGGCCGCATCGAGGAACCTGCACCCTAGGAGCTCCGCTATCTTTTCGAGCTCCCTTCCGAGCTTCTTCGACTCGGTCTGCCTCCCGCTGAAAAAAAGGCCCATGTACGGCGTAAGTGCGCCGAGATGAGGCGGGGCCACGAGAAGGATTTCCGGCGCGCCCGCCCCGGGGCCGCACATGCTTCTCACGGCCGTCCATGCGAGCGACATGCACGAGGCGGCGATGTCCGGCGCTGAGAAGCCGAACCTCGTCCAGAGGTCGTTGGTCCCCAGCATGAGAACGAATATGTCTACCGGGGCGTGCGTTTCAAGGACGAGCGGAAGCGAAGCCTTGCCGTTCCTGTCGGCGAGATAAGGGCTGTCCCAGCACGTGGTCCTGCCCGGAAGCCCCTCCTCGATGACGCGGTAGTCCGGGCCGAGCTCCGCCTGAAGGACGCCGGTCCAGCGTTCTTCGTATCCGTACCTCGTCCCGTCTTCCGGCTTAAAGCCCCACGTGATGGAATCCCCGTAGCACAGAACGGTTTTCATGAGCGATCCTCCGTATTATGTTTTATCGATTTTTCCAAATATAACCCCCTCGCACGCGCCGTGACAACAGCCGGTTCGCCATCTACGTCTCCGGCTCGTACTGCCAGCGCCCCCGGAGGGTTTTCTTTTCGAGCGATTTTGCGAGTCTCGAAAGGAACTCGTCCCTCGGAATCTCCCTGCCGCCGAGGCTCTTCATGTGGCTGTTCGGAACCTGGGAATCGATGAAATCGAAATCGCTTGCCGCGAGGAACCTATCCAGATGATAGAGCGCCACCTTCGACGCATCCCTTACCCTGTGAAACATCGACTCCCCGAAAAAGACTCCGCCCAGCGAAACGCCGTAGAGCCCCCCGGCGAGCTCGCCGCCCCGGTATATCTCGACGGAATGCGCAGAGCCGTCACGATGAAGCCCGGTATACGCTTCCAGCATGTCGTCCGTTATCCACGTCCCCTCCTGCCCCTTCCGGTCAGTCACCGCACAGAGGCGCATGACCTCCTCGAACGCCGTATCGAACTTCACTTCGAAGACGCCGGATTTTATAGTCTTTATGAGGCTCTTCGATACATGCAGGCCGCCGAGCTCGAAGATAAGGCGCGGGTCGGGGGAGAACCACATTATCGGATACCCCTCCGAGTACCATGGGAAAATTCCGCTTTGGTAGGCGAGGAGGAGGCGCTCTTTCGAGAGGTCGCCCCCTATGGCGAGAAGGCCGTCATCCTCGGCCACGTCAGGGCCGGGAAATGAAATCGAGCTGTCCAGAAGATAAACGGGCATCGGGTGAATATTATACGCGTACGAGATTTGACGGAACGAATCCAAACCCCGGGCCGGATTCGGTGTCAGGCGTCCGAGTGCCCGAGATCCATCCCCGGGGCGACGTGGTCCCTGACGAGCTGCTTGAGCTCTTTTATATCGGGAAAGCGCCCCTTCTCCTTTCTCGACCACACCAGCTTTCCCGAAACCCTGACCTCGAACACGCCGCCCGTTCCGGGAACGAGCGCGACCTCGCCGAGCTCCTCGCTGAACGTCGTCAGCAGCTCCTGCGCCATCCACGAAGCGCGGAGAAGCCAGCGGCACTGCCGGCAATACTTTATCTCGACCCGGTTTTGACTTTTCGTTCCTGTCATTAAAATAGTCCGAAAGGTTATTTTATCAGCCGGCGCGGCTGCAGTCCACATATGCGGGGGCAGCCCATATGCAGTTCATATATAGAGTTGGCTGCGTGATGTTAATGTGTGATAATTACGAACATTAATACTTAATGGAGGTGGATGGTGCTTAAAGAATTCAGGGAATTCGCGATAAAAGGAAACGTCGTCGACATGGCCGTCGGTATCATAATCGGCGCCGCATTCGGCACGATAGTCCAGTCTCTCGTAAACGATGTCATTATGCCCCCCATCGGTCTCATTCTCGGAAACGTGGACTTCTCGAACCTTTTCATAGTGCTGAAAGAAGGGGTCCCGCCCGGCCCCTACGCCGCCCTCGCGGACGCCCAGACCGCCGGTGCCGTAACGATAAATTACGGCACGTTCATAAACACCGTCATCAGCTTCCTCATAGTGGCCATCGCGGTGTTCGTACTGGTCAAGAATATAAACCGGCTCAAGAGACAGAGCGAAGAGGCCCCGCCGGCCCCGCCCGAGCCCTCGAACGAAGAGAAGCTCCTCACGGAGATAAGGGACATACTCAGAAGCAGGTAACCGGAAGGGATAACGCGGGGACGCAGCCTATTTATTGTTCGGAAGGCCCGGCATGGCGCCGTTCCCGCCGTTCGCCGCGGGGGACGGCGGCGGGGCGGCGTCCGAATCTCCAGGCTCATTTTTTTCGGCCCTTTTCACCGGCAATATAATCGTAGCCGGTATGTTGAGCGTCTGTTTAATGAGACCGAGGAGACCGAACCTTATAGCCGACGGCGATATCTGCGAAACGGACGGATTCGACAGGTCGCCCGTTATCTTTATCGGAATGGAAACGTTACTGTCGCCGAAGATGTAGCTTATAAGCGGTATCTTGTCTATTACGGAATCGACGGCCATTACAGGGATTACTATCAATTCGAGGTCGAGCTTGTCGTTGACGAGATCGACGGAGCCCTCGCATAAAACCTTTAGCGAAGGTCCCTCCATCACCGCTTCGCTTATAATAATCTTGCCGTCGTTGATATCGGCGCTGGCAGTGAGCCTGTCGTACCTGAATCCCTCCTTTTTAAAATCCGGCCCCTGTCCCCTGAACATGTCCCCGAAATTGAGTATGGCGAAGAACCTCGCAAGGCTCCCGTACTTCTCGACCCACCCGTCGGTCGATGTCAGGTCGACGCGGCCCTGAAGCTTCTCGAAGAAGCCGCCCTCCCCGGCATTCGAGGATAGGACCGCATTCAGATCGAGGTCCCCCGAGATAATGCCGGCCTTGTCGAGCAGGCATTTTATGACGACCTCCAGGTTTTCGTCCGCCGTATTCGGTCTGAACTCGAACCTTACGCCCGGCGGAGCCACGCTCACGAACCCCGGGGTCGAGATGCCGCAGAGGTCGGCCTTGCTCACGTCTATGCCGATGCCGTTTTCCATGAACGAGACCATGGCGTGGACGGAATCCCAGTTGAGCTTCTTGAACTTAAAGCTCGCCGATTCTATATCGACCTTCCCGCTCACGGGCGAGCTCCACTTCTCCCCCTCGGGCCGCGGGGTGCTTGGGGGCGCTTCCGGGGCGGCCTCCCCCTCTTTCCATTCGAGCGAGTCCGCCTTTACGTTAACGTCGACGTCCCACTCCGGCCCCTCGTCCGGGCCCGGCGCCCCCGCGCCTTTCCCGTCCGGCGCCTTCTTTTTCCCTCCTCCGCCCTTGAGCTCGAGGCTCGAGCTGCCTACGGAAAGCGGCCCCGAAAATACGAGCTCCTCGGGGAGCGGCACGTATTCGGTCAATATGTCCATGGCCGGCGGCGAGACCTTCCCGTCGAAATCCATCTTGAGCGAGAATAGCTCCGTAAAGTAATCGCTTAGCACCATGTCCAGGTTGACCGACGTCTCGCCGTGCGAAAGGACGGCGTTCGAAAGTGTAATCCTCCCGCCCGAGGACTCGACGTCGGCGCTCGCTATCGCGAGCCTCTCGCGCGGCCCCGAGAGGTCTATGCCGACGGCCGTCATCCTGCCCTTCGCCGTAATCGTCCAGTCCTTTACTTTCGAAACCGGCCCGGTCACCGATACCGACGGGAATTCCGCCCTCCCCGTAACGGCGCCCAGGTCTTTAAGATGCGGCCCGAATCCCTTGAATTCCCCGAGCCATGAATAAATCTGCCCGAGGTCTATCGACGCGGCCCCCGTCTTTATGTCGAGGCTGTCCTTGTCCTCGAGCTCTATAACCCCCGACACGTCCGCGAGCGAGTTGTTCCCGCCGGTTACGGCGAATCCCTTAAGCGTCATAGCCTTATCCGCGAACGAGAAGGTCCCGTCCTTTATCCCGAGCGGATAGGGGAACCGTCCGTACTCGGCCGTGATGTCTATATCCGTCGCATTTATTATCGGGTCAGGGTTTTTCTTTTTGTCGCCGAGCCTGAGCCTGCCCGTCACCCTGCCCGTCACGTTCGACAGGAGCGAAAGCTCGTGGTTTACGACCTCGTCGTCGACGAACTGCATTATCACCGGAGGAATTTCAGACGGCTCGGCGTCGACCGCTATATCGAGATCGAGCTCCCCCTTGTCACCGCCCAGGCCCAGGACAAGCGTGCCGTCGTACCCGAGGGACTTTCCGAGCCTTCCCCTGAGGTTAGTCCCCCGGAGTAGCCCGTCCGCGATAACGGCGTCCCCGCTCGCTTCCTCTATGTCGTACCCGACCACGGGAATGTGTATAGAGCCGCCGACCATGCTGCCACGGAGCACGAAGTTCCCCTCTCGCCAGAAGTCCCTGAACGTCGGCCCGGCGGCCTCGAGGGTAATCTTCGGGACAGTCCCTCCCCTCACGACCTCGAATATCTTGCCTACGACGTCGTTCCCCCCGGCCACGGCGAGGGCGGCCTCCCTTGCGGCCCCGGCGTCCACGTTCGCGCCTTCCAAAAGGAGCTTCCCCGAAGCGGTGGACCGTTCCATCTCGTACGAGCCGGATATAACGGCCGGCGGGTTCTCGAGCTCCGCGCGGCCGAGGACGATCTTCGTCCCGGCATCCGAGAGCCCGGCGTTGGCGGCGAGGCTCTTAAGACGCAAAGTGAACTCCTCGCCGTTTCTTAAGAGCGTAAGGCCGGGCGTCGAAGCGCCCAGCTTCAGGTCGAGCGAATCCAGTTGATCGGTCGTGAAATCGACGTCGAGATTTATATTTCCGTCTTTTATTATGCGTAAAGCCTCGGGTAAATAATGCGAGAGAAGCCGGGGCTTAAACCCCCCTACCTTAAGGCTCCCCTTTATATCTTTTGTCCCTGTGTCTGCGGCCGCGCTCAGTGACAGCCTGTCCCATAGGCTCCCCCGCCCGGAGACGCTGATCTCGAGCCTGCCGTCGGGACGCCCGACGCCGGCGTTAAGGCCGTCGAACGCAAGGTCCTCGTACCCGGGCTGGCTCAGGACCAAGCTACCGTTCTTTATCACGGCTTCGAGCCCCTTTTCCTGCCTGTCGAAATACCCCAATACGGAGGAAATATAATTTCGTACTATCGTTAAGGTATCGCGCTCCTCCACGGTCTCCGGCCCGGCTGTTTCCGGCATGGTGAGCCTTACGACCGGCTTTACGATTTCTATGGAGTCTATCTCGACGTGACCGGTCAGAAGTGGGAGCACCCTCGGATATACGATGAGCGTCTCGAACGTCCCCTCGGCCTCCTCGGGGATCGAAAAGCTCCCGGCCCTTATCTCGACGCGGGGCCTGTGAAAGAACTGAAAGTCTATGGATTCGAAGTCGAACTTCCCGGCTATCTTTGCCGAAAGGTAGCTGAGTATCTCTTTTTTTACGTGCTCACGGCTGATGTACTTTTGGGCCAGGAGCAGCGACCAAGCCGTAACTACAACTATTACCGCAAGGCCCGACATTAACCATATTGAAGCTCTTTTAAAGGTTCTCAATTATAGAATCCTGCCCGTCTTCATCCCGCCGGAGGCGGAAACGAACGAAGGGAACGGGCATGTTAATCAGACTCATTAAGTTTAACCAAGAAGAAACCGGCACTCAATCATTTTTGCCTTCAAGCGGGCGATTCCGGCGTCAGGAGCGCGGGCCCTTCTTCCCCTCGATAAAGATGAGAGTGAGAACGGCCCCGACGGCGAGGACCACGGCGGCGAACCCGAGCCCCTCCTCCAGCCCCGTAACGAACGATTCCCTCACGTGGGAGAAAATCGTATTCAGCTTATCGGGCCCGAGCTCGCTTACGAGCTTCTCCCTGCTCCCGCTGCCCAGGATAAAATCGAGGAGGTCTGACTTCTGCGGGCCCGTGAGAGTAAACCCGAGCTCCGTGAGCCTGACGGCAACGTCCTTCCTGACCGCGTCGGTGAATATGGTCGTTATTATGGCGAGCCCGAGCGCCCCGCCCGCGAGCTCGAACATATAGATTATGCCGCCCGCGAGGCTCGCCCTCGCCTCGTCGACGGCCCCGACCGCGGCGGTAGTAATCGACGGTACGGAAAAACCGACGCCGATGCCGAAAATCACCAGCCCCGGAACCATTCCCGCATAAGATTCCCCGAACCCGAACAGCAGTATCAGGACGGTGCCGACGCAGAGAAGCGCCATTCCCGTAAAGATAGACAGCCTGGGGCCGAGCCGGTTATAGATCGTCCCCGACACCGGCGCTGTGAGCGCGAACGCAAGGAGCATCGGAACGAGCGCCGCCCCCGAATCCACCGGTGTGTATCCGTAAAATTTTTCGAGGTACTGCGGTATGAACAGCAGGATCGAGAAAAACGCCGGAACGGTCAGCGGCATCATGGCCCCGGTTACCATGAACTTCCTGTTGTTCATGACGTCCTCCGGGATGAGCGCGTCCGCCACCCTTCTCTCGTACAGGATAAAAACCGCCAGGAATACCGCGAAGGAAACCAGGAGCGCGAGCGTCTTGCCCGAAATCCATCCCCAGGACGTCGACTGGTTCACCGCGTAAAGAAGCGAGACGAGAGATAACGAAACCGTGAGTATGCCTATGTAATCTATCTTCCCCCCGGGCGCGCCGGCGTCCTTTTCTTTCACGACGAAATACGTGATGAGTGCCGCGATCAACGCAAAAGGTATATTGAAGAAAAGGACGGCCCGCCAGGAAAAGAGCTCTGTAAGAAAACCGCCGAGGAGAGGCCCCGCCGCGTTCCCGACGCCCGCGGCGCCCAGTATCAGCCCCACGGCAAGCCCCTTCTGCGTATCCGGCACCGACGAATACACGATGCCGAGTATCGCGGGCCAGAGGAGCGCCGCCCCCGCGCCCTGCACTACCCTCGCCGATATCAGCATCCCCGAATCGTGGGCCAGGGCGCCGACGAGAGAAGCCGCGCCGAACACCACTATGCCGGCGAAAAAGATCTTCCTCCGGCCGAACATGTCGGCGAGCCTCCCGCACGTAACCATGAGCACGGCCCATGCGAGCACGTATCCGTTCACGACCCATTCGACCGTTCCTATGGTAGTCTGGAAATCCTTTTCAACCGATGGGAGGGCGACATTTATCGCGGCTATATCGACCGCGATTACCATAACGCCGATACCCATCGCTATGAAAGTGAGTATGAGCTTACCGGTCATCCATCCTCCTCGGAGCGCCTGATACCCGGTACGGGGAAAGTTCGATTGACATCCCGGCATCAATAGTTTATCACCTTACAATACCACACGGGGAGGAAAATATCATGAAAGTTATACCCACATTACTGGCTCTATTCTTTTTATTCCTGTCGGTTCAGTCTTTCGCCGAAGTGAAAGGAGAGACGGTCGAATACACGTACGAAGGGACCACCCTCAAGGGGTATCTGGCATACGACGACAGCACAAAGGGCAAGCGTCCCGGCGTGCTCGTCGTCCACGAATGGTGGGGGCTCAACGACTACGCGAAGAAGCGGGCCGACATGCTCGCCGGGCTCGGCTACACAGCGCTCGCCCTCGACATGTTCGGCAATGGCAAGACGGCGGACCATCCCTCGGACGCACAGAAATTTACGTCCGAGACGATGAGCAACATGGCAGTGGCCGAGGGCAGATTCGACGCCGCCCTCGATTTCCTCAAGAAGCAGCCCACGGTCGATCCGGACGAGATAGCGGCCATAGGCTACTGCTTCGGCGGCGGGATAGTCCTCCACATGGCCCGTACGGGGGCCGACCTCGACGGCGTGGCCAGCTTTCACGGGAGCCTCGGCACGCAGCAAAAGGCCGCACCGGGGACTATAAAGGCGAAAATACTGGTGATGACCGGCGGCGCCGACACCTACATCCCGGCGGAGCAGGTAGAGGAATTCAGGAAGGAGATGGACGCGGCGGGCGCCGATTACGAGGTCATCGTCTACCCGGGAGCGACCCACAGCTTCACCAACCCCGCGGCCGACGAGCTCGGGAAGAAGTTCGATCTCCCCATAACCTATAACGCCGAGGCCGACAAGCGATCCTGGGCGGAAATGGAGGAATTCCTGAAGGAAGTTTTTAATCAGGAACAAAGTGGCAACTGATTTCCCGGCGCTGAATTCCCGGTTTTCCCGGACGCCCCCCGACCGGCGTCACAGGTCGAGCGACACCTGCACCCCGGCCACGAGCGCGTCCGGAATATCCCCGGTCCCGCCCGGGTTTATGATCCACTGCACGTCCGGCTGGAGGACCAGCCACTGGAAAACCTGGCAGGCGTAGGTCCATTCGAGGACCATTTCGTAGTCCTGCCCTTCGAGCTCCCGGCTCAAACGGCCGTATGCCGCGCCCAAAGCGGCGACGTCCTCCCCGCGCCCGGGGATAAGCCCCTCGTAAAGCACGCCGCCCGAGAGAAAATAGGGAAAGGTATTTACGTCCTCGTCCGGCGCGAGCGTACCGGTCGCCCACAGCGTCAGCCCGTCGTCACTCCCCGGCTCGCCGTATACCATCTGCTGGGCGGCGACATAGAATCCGTAATTCCCGTTCCGGGCCTCTCCGTCCTCCGACAGGTGATCGAACTCGCCCGTATCATAGTAGACGCCTAGCTTGTATGCGTTCCCGGCCGCGTCGTCGCCGCCCGGCGTGAACCCGGCCTCGGCAATGAGCAGGACGCCGTCGTCCAAAGTGAAATCTATATCGGCCGTGAATCCCGAAATCCTCGTCGAGTCGGGATCGGCGTTATATACCCCTCCGGCGATGTAAAAAGTCTCGGCGGGTTTTACGGTGAACCGTGCACCGAGCGCCGCGTCCGGGTTACTGAGAAACGCCGATATGTTGTATGCGAGGCTGTCCGGTATCGGATTGATCGCGTCGTTTACGTAGTTCCCCGCAGCCGCCAGGGCCGCGAAATCGTCCCCGACCCCCATACGCCCCGCCGCCAGGAGGAGCCTCTCTCCCGCGAATGTAGTCTGCACGAAAAGCTGATAAAGGCCCCCGTAATCGCCGTTGAAATCGTCGGCCACGGTAAAGTAGTTGCCTATCGCGCTCTTACTGAGGTCGTTTCCCAGCGCCCAGAATCCCGACACCACGAGCTTCGTCCGCCCGAGGCCGAATATCTTTTCGAGGTCGAAATCGAGGTAAACATTCAGGAGCCCGGCGTATTCGATCTTCTTCCTGAATCCCCCGGCCGGGTTTCCCTGTATGTCCGCCGAATACGTTATAGACGGCGTAAGGCCCCAATCCGCGAGCCTCTGCCGCGCCCCGCCCCAGTCGCCGGTAAGATAGCGCCTCGAAGAAAGCGCCTCGCCGGCCCGCGCAGGCGTGAGCGCCGCGAAAGCGGAAAAGAGCACGAGGATTGTCAGAAGGAAATTCGGCAAGTATATCCGCCCGTAAACGTTGGGATAGCAAATTCTACTACCCTTAAGCGCCCCGTGTAAACATTCAGCGGATAAAACGGGATGCCGCCGCGCAGTTTAGAAGAGGCCCCAGAACGAGTTGCCGAGGTCGTAGCCGATATCCTTCCAGAAGGCGCACGACCGGGGCGGAGTCCCGGTATCTATATTCTCGACGGGGGTCGCGAAGAGTAGACTGAGCGAATCCGGATTATATTCGGGCCACGCGCCGCCCGGGTCGAGGTCTTTGGCGAAACCGGTCCAGTACGCGACCATGAGCCCCGAGAGCCGCTCCTCTTCGGGCGTGAATTTCCATCCCATGTTCCCGGCGGAATGGAAAACGAAAGCCAGCTCCGCCGTATGGCAGACGTTCTCCCCGCAGGCCGGATATCCCGGCCACGAATTGTGTGACGGCACGTGGTCGAATACGTACGACCGCGTGTCCCGTGGGCCCTTGCCGGCCGCGTAGAAATTCGCGCAGGCGAATAGATAGTCCGTGAACAATCCGGATATTGTTTCGGTGTTGTCGCGGCCGTTGGGCGGATAGTGCGCGTAGATTTTCTTCCTGAGAGCCGAATCCCTGAAGAAAAAGTCGACGGCGATGTGATAATCGAGATCCGAAACCTTTTTCCACCCGAGCGCGGATTTTACGACCTCGACGAATAACAGCCCCTCGTTCCGGTTGGTGCCCAATATCACGGGCTTCGTGAGCTTCCCGTCCTCTATCGCCCTTATCGGCTGCTGCACGACGACGTCGCCGTCGACGACCGGCGACCACGCGAGGAAGTCCCTTATGCCGTGTATGAGCGCGGGGAGCGCAATGTCCATCTGCATCTGCGCGTCGAGCACTACTTCCGCGGGCTGCGCCCTCATGCACGCGAGGTCGTCCGGGCCGCATCCGAGATTGTAGGCGAATTCTTTCGCTATCGCTCGCGACTGTCTCACATTCCTGTAGGGGAGCCCGAGCGGGTTACTCTCCATTATGGCCGCCCTGAAGAGGCCCTTCGAGCGGGGCGACGACACGAGATGTATGCCGACGCTCATGGCGCCCGCGCTCTCCCCGTATATCGTCACCTTGTCCGGGTCGCCGCCGAAAGAGGCGATGTTGTCCCTCACCCACTCGAGAGCGGCTATCTGGTCGAGTATTCCGAAATTGCCGTTCACCGCCTCCCCCGTCTTCGCGTCCTTGACGCCCGCGAGAAACCCGAGCGCCCCCACGCGGTAATTTACGTTGACGACGATCACGTCCCCGCTCCCCGCCGTATAGGCCCCGTCGTATAGAGGCAGCGCATCGTAGCCGTAGACGCACGCCCCGCCGTATATGAACACCATCACGGCCCTCGGGGCGGGCGAAGCTTCCGCCGGGACCCATACGTTGAGATAAAGACAGTCCTCGCTCTCGGGATAGGTCGTCTCCCCCGTCTGCGGGCAGGCGGGGCCCGTCCTCGTCGCCTTGAGGACCCCTTCCCAGGGAGCCCTCGGAGCGGGTGCCCGCCACCTGTTCTCCCCGGCCGTCGATTCGGCGAACGGTATGCCGAGATACGCGTTCACGGCCTTACCGCCGGACGTGCCTATGATGTTCCCGCAGAGAATGCCGTTCTTGGTCCGGACATCTGGCGTCGAGCACGGGGGCTTCTCGAAGCCGGACACGTCCACGTATATAGGCGGCGAGGGCTGTATCTTCGGCTTATGCGACGCGGTTTCGGACTTCCTGCCGGCGCATCCGGTGGAGAGCAGGAGTAAAAGCAGAAAAAAATTGAGAATGGGAAAGAGTCCCGGCATCGGGATAGACAATACACCAGGAGCCCCGGGATGTTAATACGTCTTCAAATGTTAATACGGTTTCAGCCGGCGGGCTCTAAAGCTCGTAGAGGGTTTCGTCGATCTCGGGTTTGTCGTCGTGTTTTTTTCGGCCCTTCTTTTTCTTCTTGGAATCGAATTCGAAGGAATCCTCCGACAGAAGCTCCCCAATCTCCGCTTCTATCATGTCCGGGTCCTCGCCCCGCTCCATACGGGCGAGCGCCTCTTCCATCCCCTCCCCCATGGATATGCCGGCTGCGTCCGTGAGCTTCCTCATGAAATCCGCCGCCTGCCTGGGGTCGTCGGCGTCCACGCTTTCGGCGCCGCGTTCGAGCAAGGAGAGAGCGCTCTCGAGCTTGGACGCGTCTATGTCGGGGCCCGTGCCCTCGCCCTTCCCGCTCTTGCCGAGCGTGGCGAAAGACGAGAACACCCTTTCGAGCTTCACCCGCCTGCACCTGGGACACTTCGGTATCGTCGTGGTATCGATGGTCCGGGAGTAGAACTTGAAAACGGTATTGCACTTCTTGCAGAAGAACTCGTAAATCGGCATCAGCGTTTCCTCTATCCTCTGATTATTATATCCCGGAAAAACGCGAAATCTAAGGGCTCCGCTCCTTGCGGCCAAACCGGTCATTCCGGTTCTCCGGGCGCGCCGCCGTCCGGCTCCCTTCCCAAAAGCATGGCCGAGAAATCGCGCCACTTATCAGCCGTTATTGCCCTCCCGTAATCGAACATTTTCACGTGACGACCCGGGTTCTCCTTATCTATCACGATCCCCCAGAGGGGCTTCACCCCGTCGGGCAGCAGCGAATACCTCATATCTCCGACGATGCCCGGATAACCGGGATGAACGGCCAGGTAGCCGTCCGAGAAATGATCGAATCTCATTACGTCGCGGTAGAGGACGGATTCACGGTCGAGGCCCTGCAAATCCCTCCCGGGATCGAACTTCTCTACCGAACCCCCTTCGTAGAGCTTCGGCGCACCGAAAAATCCGACGCGGACGGCGTTCGTATAGTACCTCCCGCCCGACTCGTAAACCGTGCGCCACAGGATGAGATTCCCGATCGAAGGAAAAACGTGCGTCCTCTCCACGACGTGCCCCCTCCCCTCCGCCGCGGCCCTCAGAACATCTTCGGCCCTTTCCCTCTGATAGAGCCCGAACGCGAGATACAGCGCCGCGAATAAAAGCCCGATCCTCGCGGCGGCGGGGGACCTCCTTATCACCGCGAAGATAACGAAAAATGTGAGGGCGATGGTAAACACCGGGTCGATTATGGATATAACGTTCCAGGCTATCCTCTCGTTCGAAAACGGCCAGAGGAGCTGCGTCCCGTAATTCGTGCACGCGTCCAGGAGGCCGGCCGTGGCATAGCCCAGCGTCGCATAGAGGTAGAGCTTTCCGAAGCCGAGCCTTCGCCCGAGGAAGATGCGTAGGATGCCGGCCGCGATGAGCCCCCCGACAGGGATGAACACAAGCGAATGTGTGAACTGCCTGTGATAGTCGAGCACGAGGAGCGGGTCTTCCGAAGAGCGTATGAGAATATCGGCGTCCGCCAGCATACCCGACAGAAAGCCTGCGAGGGAAGCCAGGCGCAGCTCCTTCCTCCCCGAAACGCTACCGGGCAATACGGCTCCCACAAGCCCCTGACTTAACGGGTCCATTATGTATCCTTCGCTACAGTATAAGGATTTTCCGGCTAGAGCGTCGTCCAGCCGCCGTCGATTACGAGGTCAGAGCCCGTAACGTACTTCGAATCGTCGCTCGCGAGATACAGGACGGCGTGCCCGACCTCTACGGGCTCGGCGCGCCTTACGAGCGGTATCATCCCCGCCGCTATCTTGTCGAGCTGCTCCTCGGCGTCGGGCGGGTTCCCCATGAACTCGACGTCCATCTTCGTTTTTATGTACCCGGGGCAGATGGAGTTGACGCGTATGTTTTCCTTCGCGTGGTCGAGCGCCATGCTCCTCGTTATCTGCCGCACCGCCCCTTTCGAGGCGGTGTACGCAACGCAGTTTTCCATGCCCACGATCCCCAGAACCGAGGAGTTGTTGATTATGGAGCCGCCGCCGTGCTTCGCCATCAGCGGAACGGCGAACTTACTCATGAGGAAGACGCCCTTCACGTTTATATCTATCGTCCTGTCCCAGACGTCCATCTCCGTCGTGACGACCGTCCCGCCTTCGAGAATGCCGGCGTTGTTGAATAGTATGTCTATGCGACCGTATTTTTTATAGAAGTCCTCCACTACCCTCTTCGCGTCGGCCTCGGACGAGACGTCGCCCTCGAACGCCGTGATCCCGCCCGGCCCTCCGGACTCTTTCACCACCTGATCCAGCTTGGCCTTCGTCCTCCCCATGATTCCGACCTTGGCCCCTTCCTTCGCGAAAAGAAGCGCGGTCGCCCTTCCTATCCCCTCGCCCCCGCCTGTTATAAGCGCAGCCTTGCCTTCGAGTCTCATCTCCAGTCACCTCCCTTCGATATTTGAGGAAAGTCTACTTATTCCGGCCGGGGGAAACAATGTCACGGTATGCCGAGGCAGGGTTCTGCAAAGGCTGGATTATGTCCCGTCATATCCCCGGCCCGCACTCGACGCTCTCCGGGCTGAGTGCGCGCCCCTTGTGGAGCTTCTCGTTCGCCGAGCTAAGGGCCGTCCTCACGGCCTCCTCTATGACGGGATGATAATAGGGCATGGCAAGCATCTCGGGGACGGTCATCCTCTTCTCCGCCGCCCACGCGAGGAGATGCCCTATGTGCTCGGCGCGCAGCCCGAACATCTCGGCCCCGAGGAAAATCCCCGTCCCGTATTCCGCATACACGTGAAGTATTCCCTTGTTCTTCCGCATGACCCTGCTCCTGCCCTGGTTCTCGAAGGAAACGGAGCCGGTGACGAAACAGAGCCCGTCTGTATTTTTAAGCTCGTTGTATCCCGGGCCCACTATCGCGATCTCCGGGTCCGTGAACACGATATTGAGCGGCGTCTTTCTCCGCCCGGCCTTGACCTCGGGATAGAGCGCCGCGTTCTCTCCGGCTATCCGGCCCTCGTCCGCGGCCTCGTGGAGCACCGGCGCTTCGTTATCCGCGTCCCCCGCCATGAATACAGGGCTCTCGCCGCACCTCATCGTGTAGCGGTCGAAAACAGGGACGCCTTTCTCGTCGAGCTCGAGGCTCGTATTCTCGAGCCCGAGGTCCTTTACGTTCGGCGTTCTCCCCGTGGCGGCGAGGAGATATTCGAATTCCTCCGCCCGCTCGCCCCCGTCTAGGCCGACGTAACGCACCTCGACGCCGCTCTCTTTCCGGATAATATCCAGGACCTCGGCGTCCGTATCCATGTAAAACTCTTCGGCGAACGTTTCCGCTGCGTACTTCTTTATCTCGGGATGACTTATCGGCCCGACGAGGCCGTTCTTGCTGAGTATCGCGGTCCGCACACCGAGCCGGTGAAGGGCCTGCCCGAGCTCGAGGCCTATTACGCCCGCGCCGAAGATCACGACGGACGACGGCAGGTCGTCCCATTCGAAGACGTCGTCGTTTACTATAAGCCTGTCGCCGAGTCCACCGAACATCGGGAGAATGGACGGGCTCGAGCCGGTGGCTATTACGACAGACTTCGCCTCGACCCTTGTGTGACCGCCGACGTCGAGCGTGTTGTCGTCTAAAAACCGCGCATGTCCCATGAGCCTTCTTTCGGGCGGCATCCTTTCTATGGAATCGAGGACGAAGCCGACGAAGCGATCCCTTTCGCTCTTCACCCGCTCCATGACCTTCCTGCCGTCGATCCTCGCCTCCCCCCCGGGAAATACCCCGAAGCCGGGGGCTTCCTTGACGGCGTGCGCGGCTTCGGCCGCCGCTACGAGGAGCTTACTCGGCATGCAGCCCACCCTGGCGCACGTCGTCCCGTAGGGTCCGCCCTCGATAAGAATGACACTTTCGGTACGTTTCGAGGCGCTGCTGTAGGCGACCATGCCCGCTGTCCCCGCCCCGATTATCGCGACGTCGGTTTTGACCAGCTTCATATATGCGCTCTCCACAGAGCGGTTGTCGATTCCAGGGCCGATTCCTCACACGAGGAGCTTCGAGCCCCTCTCCGCGGCCTCATCTTTGGTTTCTTTTTTCGACTTCGGAACGTCCATCCCCCTCGCCACTCCGGGACGCAGCCTCACGTCCCTCATCCACCTTCTCAGGTTCGGAAGGTCCTCGACGCCGACACCCGCCCAGTTGTGCACCGCAATCCAGGGGTATGTCGCCATGTCGGCGATCGAATAATCCCCGGCAAGATACTCGCTCTCGGCGAGCCTCTTTTCGAGAACCTGGTACAGCCTCTTCGTTTCACGGTGATAACGGTTTATCGCGTACTCTATCTTCTCCGGCGCGTACCGGAAAAAGACGTTCGCCTGCCCCTGCATCGGCCCTATCCCCGCCATCTGGAACATCAGCCACTGTATCACGGTCGAGCGTCCCTTCACGTCCCCCGGCATGAACTGCCCCGTCTTCTCCGCGAGATAAATCAGTATCGCGCCCGACTCGAATACGGCGAAATCGTCGTTGTCCTTATCCACTATCGTCGGTATCCTGCCGTTGGGGTTGAGCTTTAGATACCACTCTTCCTTCTGTTCGAGATTTCCGAGGTCGAGGTGTACAAGGTTATAGGGGAGCCCCGTCTCCTCCAGCATTATCGCAATCTTTCTGCCGTTTGGAGTCCCCGCCGTATAAAAATCTATCATTACATTTTCTCCCGGGAATCCTGGAATTTTAATGCGGCGAATTCCCTTATTGAGATAAGGTTACTCCATACGGAGGGAACATAAAAACCGTCAGGCGGGGTTTTCGAGGAAAGTCCTTGCCGCGGAAAGCTCTTCCTGGATAAGGCTGTGGCCCCTGTCGTGCCAGAAGACATCCACCAGCGCCCCCGATTGTCTCAACATCAGCGCGAGCTCCCTCGTGCCTTCCGGATCGACTATCGGATCGTTCGTGCCCGCTGTTATCAGGACATCCGTACCCGTGAGGTCCGGAAGAATCTCGGGGACGAACGGCACCATCGGGTGAAAGAGAACGGCCTTCGAGAAGATCCCCGGATGCGTGAGCAAGAGACTGGCCGCGATATTCGCCCCGTTCGAATACCCGGCTGCGCCGAGCCACTTGCCTTCGAGGCCGTACGCCGTCCGCGCCCTCTCGATGAACTCCGCGAGCTCGCCGATTCTCAGGTGAAGGTCTTTGAGGTCGAAAACCCCTTCCGCGAACCGCCTGAAGAAACGCGGCATGCCGTTTTCGAGCACCTTCCCCCTTGGGCTTACGACGGCAGCGCCCGGCAGTATGATATCGGCCACGGGGAGGAGGCTCTCCTCGTCCCCTCCGGTGCCGTGGAAAATGAAGACCGCCTCTTCGCTTTCGGCGTCGCTCGCCGGTACATATTTATGTATGAAGCCCAAATCTTCCGCCATCTCTCTCCTCTATATCTCCGGCAGCGCCTTTTCGATGTCCTTCCTTTGGGGTTCGAGCCACTCCGGCAGCTTGAGCGACCTTCCGAGCTCGCTCACGTCCTCGTCTATCGCGAAACCGGGCTCGTCCGTCGCGACTTCGAACAGGACTCCCCCCGGCTCCCTGAAATAAATCGACTTGAAATAGTTCCTCTCCATCCGCGGCGTAACGTTATATCCGAGCCCGACGAGCCTTTCCCTCACCTCCATCTGGTCTTCGGAATTCGCGACGCGGAACGCGATGTGGTGCACCGAGCCGCCCGCGACGCTCCCCCGCTGACCCGAGGGAAGGCAGACGAGGTCTCTCTTGTTGGCGTGCCTGCCGTTTGGATTTTCGAACCTGAACCTGTTGACGTGCTCGGCGACTTTAACGTATCCGAATTCCTCGGTCAGGAGCCTCGCCGTAGCCTCGTACCCTTCGAGCGTGAGCGCGGCGTTATGAAAACCCCTTATCGCGTGCTCGGCCGGGATCTCGTCGACGAGCCACGGCTTCCGGTCGTCCTCCTCCGGGCCCGAGACAAGCTCGAGCTTGAGGCCGTCCGGATCGACGAAAACCATCACCTCCTCGCCGTGCCTCTCGGACGGGTTATTGTAAATCACCCCGTAGCGGCCAAACCTGTCGAGCCAGAATTTCATGGAGCCCTTCGGGACGGAATACGAGACGGCCGTCACCTGCCCCGTCCCCAGCCTCCCCCGCCTTATGCCCTCCCAGGGGAAGAACGTAAGCAGCGTCCCCGGCTCCCCGGTCTCGTTCCCGTAATAAAAATGGTACGTCCCCGGGTCGTCGAAATTGACCGTCTTTTTCACGAGGCGAAGCCCCAGCACCTTCGTATAAAACTCGTGGTTATTCTTCGCGCTCGTCGCTATCGCCGTTATGTGGTGAATCCCGAGTATCTTGCCCGGCATGTTTTGCTCCCTCGAATATTTTTTGAGCTAGTCTATGGTCACGAAGACGGACCTCCGCGGCCTGCCGTCGGTCGTCCTCGTCCTGTGCCCCTTCCCCGTGACGTCCTCGACGAAGATTATGTCCCCTCCCGAAAACGCCCTTTTCTCCCCGTCGCTCACCTCTATCTCTATATGCCCGTCGAGGAGTATTATGTACTGCCTGTCCGGGGCGTGGTGCCAGTCGTAATCGTATTCCGGGCCGTTCTCCCTGAAGATTATATGGCGGGCTGGGAACCTGTCCGAAAGCCGCCCGAGCTCACCCGCATCCGTGAGCCCTATTTCGAGCTCCCCGAAATGAGATTCCCCTTCTTCGTCCGGATAAACAGTCGTAATGATCATACGCCCCTCCTTTCGGCGCGAATGACCCGTGGAGACAAAGTCCGACGCCCCTTGCGAGCTTACTTAATACCGCGAATACTCGGGGTCGAGATATATGTAGAGCCGCTGTATCTTGCCGTCCCTTATCTCGAACACGTCGCACCACTTGCTGTCGCTCCAGGTCTCCCCGCTCTTGAGACTGCCCTTGCTCGACCCCTCGGCCACTACCATGTCGCCCTGGATTATCCAGTTTATGTACGCGTGGAAGTGCGTGAAGTCTTGGACCAGCGTCCCCAGGTGCGAGAAGAGCTTCTTGTATTCCTCGGCCCCCCTCGCGACCCCCCAGTTCGGGAAATAAACCTCCGCGTCTTCCGCGATAAGATGGTAAAAGTCCCTCTTGTAGTCGAGGCTCTTGAGGTATTCAGCGGCTATCGACTTTCTTTCTTCGTCGGTCATTTTGCTCCCCCTATGCGTTCGAAACCGTTTCTCAAATACTACTCGATATATAGTTTATAATCGTGGTATATTATTTCAACCGGATACATTTTTAATATATAGTTACTATTTGTATACCGAGGTGGACGAATGGAAACCAGGATAAAAGAAAGGGCCTGCCCCGTGGGGAGCGCGATAGACGCCTTCGGAGGGAAGTGGAAGCCGGATATTATCCATCACCTCAGGCAGTCCCCGAAGCGCTTCAACGAGCTCAGGAGGCTGATACCGAAAGTTACGCAGAGGATGCTCACACAACAGCTCCGCGAGCTCGAAAGGGACGGTCTCGTGAACCGTGAGCAGTTCATGGAAATACCGCCTAAAGTAGTCTATTCGCTGTCGGAGCTCGGCCTCTCGCTCGTCCCCGTATTCGACGTCCTCGAGGAATGGGGCGCCCGTAACATAAAGAAGATCGAGAGGGCCCGGACGCGTTACGATTCCTCCCTCAAGGGCCGTGCCTGACGGGAGACGCGCCGCCCTTCGCGTCCCCGCCGCCGAGAACTTTAAGGGTCCAGAGGAAGAGCGGCGACATGTCCTTTAACACCCCGAAGCAGAAATCCACGAACCTTTCTGAATATGCTTCCTCCGGGACCGGGCCTTCGTAGTATACGAAGAGCCCCTTATGCAGAAGCAGCTCCGCGTTCCTGTGCGAGGGGTCGTATCCGGGCGGTATACGCTTGTAATGCCTGCCCCCGATCTTGTACGAAGGATTATCCGAAAAACGTCTTAGAATCCTTCCGAGCTCAGCGCCATTTTTCGGATGGACCGCCGCGTCCCTGTATGCCCTCAAGCTCCCCGGCGGGAAGCGGTACTCCCCCGCGCCGATGAAAATAGAGTCCTCGTTCAGATGGACGTAAAAGTTCGGATTGTCGAGCTTCTTCCCCGGCCCCTCCCAGAATAGGATCCCGAGGTGCGTCTTGTAAGGCGTCTTATCCTCGCTGAACCGGGTGTCGCGCCTCAGCCTGAATATAGATTTATCTATTTCGGGTATGGCTTTCACACCGGGTGAGAGCGTTTTCAGACGCCCTCCGAGCGCGACGACGAAATACCTCGCCGGCGCGAGGACGTACTCCTCGAACGCGCCCCTGTTCCCGTCGAACCACTCTTTATTATTGTTCCTCTTGAGATCCCGGAGGAACCCGAACGTCTCTTTCGAAAAGCCGTGGAACCCGTCGCTCATGAAAATATCCTCTCAGGTTCAGGCGGCTATTTCAAGCGCGGATACGAATTCGAATTCGGCGGCAAGAACCGGGATGCGGCGAAACCCCTCAAACGGTATATTCTTTAGAATGTACGAAGCAAATCCCCGACAAGGAGACCTGACATGGCAGCCAACGGCAAATCGAGTAAAGCAGCACTTCAAAACGAGATCGCGTCGCTCGATTGGAGCGGCATAGCATCCGGGCTCGACACATACGGCTACGCCGTCATCGGCCCCATCCTGACCCCGGAGGAGTGCGGCTCGCTGACGGCCGCCTACGGCGATGACAGGCGCTACCGCAAGACCGTCGTCATGGAAAACAAGGGCTACGGCAGCGGAGAATACAAGTATTTCTCCTACCCGCTTCCGCCTGTAGTCGAAGGGCTCCGGGAAAGCCTCTACCCCTTCCTCTCGGGGATAGCCAACCGCTGGAACGAAGCCATGTCCATAGACGTCCGCTACCCCGAAGACCACGAATCCTTCAAGGCCCTTTGCCGCGCCGCCGGGCAGACAAAACCGACCCCGCTCATCCTGAGGTACGAGCCGGGCGACTACAACTGCCTCCACCAGGACGTCTACGGCGAGCACGTCTTCCCGCTCCAGGTGGCGTTTCTCCTGTCCGAACCCGGGCGCGACTTCGAGGGCGGGGAATTCGTCCTCACGGGACAGCGGCCCCGTATGCAGTCGAGCGTCGAGGTCGTCCCGCTCAGGCAGGGTGAAGGGGTCATCTTCCCCGTGCGGGAGAGGCCGGTACGCGGCGCGCGCAGCTTTCACAGGGTGAACATGCGTCACGGCGTCAGCCGCATCCGCTCGGGAGAGCGGCTCACCATGGGCGTCATATTCCACGACGCTGAGTAACCTGCCCGAACCGCGATACGCGTCTCCGGCATTTTTAATTCGGCGGCAAGAAACGGAGTGTTCCCCCGGCCGCGCCGCGCTACACTCCTTATAAAACCACGAGCCGGAGGTTAAACTAATGGCATATATGACGACAAAAGAAAGTGGCGGGATTATCCCGCGCGGCGGGCATGAGCCGCTTCCATTTCCACAGAATGTTCAAGACAATCACCGGCGTTACGCCCAAGGCGTACTCGAACGGAGCTTCCCGAAGGCGGAGCTCTCGGGCGGCGATGAGGGTTTCGAGAGGCTCGTCGCAACCGTAGTCGGGTTCGTCGAAAATCCCTCCCGGGGCCTCTGGCTTCCGCTCGACATACGCGGTACGGCGTTTCAGGAAAGGGTCTGGCGGGCACTCATGGAGATTCCGGCCGGCAAGACGGCGACCTATAGCGAAATCGCCGGGAAGATCGGCGCTCCCGGCGCGGCCCGCGCAGTCGGTGCGGTGTGCGCGGCGAATATGCTCGCCGTCGCCATACCGTGCCACCGCGTCGTAAGGACGGACGGCTCCCTCAGCGGCTACAGGTGGGGGTCGGGCGCAAGCGTACGTTACTCGGCCGCGAGTCCGGATAAACGCCGCAGGCGACTCGTACCGGTTTAGATAAATCCCTCGGCCTTCCAGTCCCGGACGACCTGCTGTATCCCTTCTCTATACGTGGGATATTTCGGCGACCAGCCCGACGCGCTCTTGAGCTTGCCTGCGGAAGTATTGTTCGACGCCGTGAAGAACCCGACGGAATAGCTTCCCGCAAGAAAACGAGCGAGCCACACCGGGAACCTGTAGGGCTGAGGCGCCCCTATTCGTCCCGCGAAGTAATTGAGAAAATCGCCCGTCCTGACCGGCCTGTCGTCGACGACGTGCCATATCCCGGGGAGGTCTTCGAGTGCGGCCGTCACGAAGGCCGACGCCGCATCGTCGATGTGAATGAGCGACCACAGCGCCTCGCCGTCCCCGATTATCGGGAACGCCCTCTTTTTGAGCCCCGCGCCCATTTGCCTCGTGTGCGCAGTGTCCGAGCCGTAGAAAAACCCGCACCTGAGTACGGTCGCGACCATGCCGCGCTTCCCGCCTGCCTCGAGCACGATTTTTTCACCGTCGATGCCCGACTGCAGCGTGGGCGTCGGGACGACCGGCGAGCTCTCGTCGTAAAACGAGCCGTCCTCGGGACGGGCGACCCATACGACGTCCTGGAATACGAGCCTGCGTGCGCCCGCTTCCGCGGCGCATTCGGCGACGATCCGTGTCCCCTCGCGGCGTATACGATCGTTCAGCCTGAAGTCCTCCGGCTTTAGCCTCTTCTTCACCGGTATGGACGTCGCGGCGTGTATGACGACGTCCGAGCCCTCGACGTCCTTCAAAAGGGCGTCTTTATCGAAGAGGTCCGCACGTGAAGGCGCTCCCCCCATGGACCGGACCGTCTCTTCGCCCTTCGCGCTCCTGGCCATGCCCGTGACGGCATGCCCGAGGCCGGAGAGCTCCTTTACTATCCTCTTCCCGAGCACCCCCGTCGCTCCCGTTACGTATATCTTCATATACTCCTCCGGTAAATCCATCCCCCTTAAGTGACCGAGCTCGATCTGATTAAAGCGTACAGGATTCCCCGTCGGAACGCATCGGAATTTCATTCGGCGTGCCGGAAAATCGCTTGAGACAGCGGCTCAGCGGCGGGAATAACCCGCGCGGCTCATCCGCCGAGAGTGAAAGTATCGAGCGGCGTGTATGCGGAGCCCGTCTTTCCGAGGACGCTTCCGACTACGGAAATTTCACTGATGGTGAACCGAACCTTCTCCGGGACGGGGAGCGGGCCGGTCGTCCTCATCCTCCCGTTCACCCTCCCTATGGTTACGTGCGGGACGAACGTTCTCGTCTCCCTCCCGAACCCGTGGGGCTCGAGTCCTTCGTCTATGTCGTTTTGAAGCGCCGATAGGCCGTCGTCGTTCCCGGAGAGGTCCGCATACAGGATGCGGGGCCTTTCGAGGCTCGGGAATCCGCCGAGGTTCCCGGTGCTCATCTCGAAGGGGACGTAATTCCCGGCTGCCGCGCCGGTAACGAAGGACACCGCTTCGGCAACGGCCTCGTCCGTTTCACCGAGGAACTTGAGCGTGACGTGTAGCTTCTCTTCCCTCTCCCACTTCACGCCTTCCGTGACTTTCCGGAGCGAAGCGATGTAGCCGCCGAGCGCGGCCTTCACATCGTCCGGAAGAAGCGCTGCGATAAAGAGTCTCAACCGGTTCTCACAGACGGCGGTAGCGCGCCGCGCCACATTATTTGCACCAGGTCGGGAACGACTTCCCGCCGCCCTGGCTGAGCCGCCTCTGGTTCTCGCCGTTCATGTACATGATGTACATGTCCTTCGCGGCGCTCCTGGTAGAGCTGAACGCTATATAATGGCCGTCGGGCGACCATGCAGGGTTCTCGTTCCTGCCGCCGGCAGTGAGCCTCTTTTCGTCGGAGCCGTCCGGGTTCACGGTATAGATATTGGCGCCGCCGCCCTCCAGCTTCACGAACGCGATTTTATTCACGCGCGGGTCCGTAGACCACGAAGGGTCGGTTGCGTACCCGCCGCCGCTTATCCTCCTCACGCCGCTTCCGTTCGAATTCATAATATATATCCCGGGGTTCCCTCCCCTGTCCGAAACGAACGCTATCCTGCCCCCGTCCGGCGACCACGTCGGCGAAACGTCGATGGCGTTACTCCTCGTTATGTTCACGGCGCCCGTCCCGCTCGGGCCCGAAACGTATATGTCGCCGTTTGCGCTGAAGGCGAGCTGCTGCCCGCTCGGCGACCACTCGGCGCTCTGCTCGAGCTTAAAGGCCTTGGTCAGCCTGGTCTCGGATATGGACGAGCCCAGCGTTATCACGTAAAGGTCCTGGTCCCATACCTTGTCCGAGTTAAAGACGACCTTCGAGCCGTCGGGCGAGCAATGCGGCGACATCACGAGCGAGCTGTGTCTCGTAAGCTGCTTTATGTTGGCCCCGTCGTAATCCATCATGAAAAGGTTCCTGTCGCGCGTGCCGCCCATCACGAACGCGATCCTCGAGGTAAAGAATCCGTCGTTCCCCGTTATCTGCTTCATTACCTGGTCGGCGAACCTGTGCGCCGCCTCGCGCACCTTGCCCGTAGTGGCCTCGTACGACCTTCCGAGAATAGGCCTCTGCTCGCGGACGTTGAAGAGCTGCACGGCGAACTTGATCTTCCCGCCGACCGACTGGTACTGACCCGCGATCATGTAATCGGCCCCCGCGTCGTACACAGACTGGAAATTAATATTCGCAGGGTCGCCCGATACGGCGCTTCCCGATGTCACCTCGAAGAGGGCCGCGTTCAAAAGGTCGTTCCGGAGAACCTCTACGAATTCTTGGCCCTTAACGTCGGGCGAGCCCACGCTCGAGAGGTCGGGTACGAACACCGGGATACGCTGAATCGTAGGCCCCGTAACGTCGGGAAGTTGTATCTGCGCGAGCGCGCTTCCGGCCGCGGATACAAAAACGGCCAATATAAGTACGAGCGTCCTTAACACCATATCGGTCCTCCAGTCTTTTGGGTCGGTACAGTCTGAATAAAATCTTGAGAATAAATTTAGCCTATGGATGAGTGAAAAGCCACAGCTATCGAGGGCATGGGCGAAATCCCGGGCGAGCTACTCTTCAAGCTCGACATTCCAGTAAGAGACGTCTACGAAATTGAGAAACGGCTCCCATTCCTTGTACCGGACGGCCTTTATGTAAACGTTCGAAAACGGGTCCCAGACGGGCTTCCGGGGCTTCGTCCTGAGCTTCATCCTCGCCTGCTCGGGGGTCCTTCCGCCCTTTTTCCTGTTACAATCGACGCAGCAGCAGACGACGTTGTCCCAGACGCTCCTCCCGCCCTGTGACCGCGGTATGACGTGGTCTATAGTAAGCTCCACGCGGGAGAACTTCTTCCGGCAATACTGGCACATGCCGCTGTCCCGCCTGAAGATATTGAGCCTGTTGAACTTGGCTTCCTTTCTTATGAGCCCCTCGTAACGGACGAGCAATATCACCCTCGGCGTCCTGAATACGGTGCTCACGGTCCTTACGACGTCCTCGCCGTTTTTCATGGCGGATACCTGTGACCACGACTCGAAATCGAACGTCTCGTAATCCGAGCCGACGGCTTTCGCGACGCCGCTGTACATCATCACGAAAGCTCTTTTGACGCTCGTTATGGTGACCGGAACGAAGTAACGATTCAGGACTAACACGGGAGCGGTTAGCATTTAGTATCTTCAATTTACCCTTTTTTAAAGCCTACTTCAAGTAAAGAAGTGTTAAATTTCCGTTAAAACACGGGATTTTCGCTCGATTTGCGCCGGCCAAAAACGATTGTACTTGACTTATTGCCCCCTCCGTTCAAATTATTAACCGGAGAAAAACATGAACCTACTCGACGTCGTATTCTACATACAGCTCGCAATGTGCGCCGCCCTCTTCCTCGTGACGTACGTCTTCGTCGCCGGGAACGGGGAGCTCAAAAAAGAGATCGATTCCGAGGCCGTAAAGCGCCTCGGCCAAAAGGTCGGCTAATGGATCCCGAGCTGATCAGCATAGGAAATTTCAGCATCTCCAGCTTCGGGGCGATGATGGCCCTCTGCTTTCTCGCGGGCTACTGGCTCATAACGGTCGAAGCCAGGCGGAAAGACCTCGACCAGAAGGTCGTCGGCAACATGTTCCTCGCGGCCATGTTCGGCGGCATCGTCGGCGCGAAGCTTCTCTACGTATTCGAAAATGTCCCCCTCTCCGAGATTCTCGCCAACCCGGGCGCGAGCCTCCTTTCGAGGGGCGGCCTCACGTTCTACGGCGGGTTCATCGGGGCGATAATACTCACCTGGATAATAGCCCGCCGGAACAAGATCGGCATGTGGACCGTAGGCGACCTCGCCTCTCCGTCCCTGGCGCTTGCCTACGCCATAGGGCGCGTCGGCTGCTTTCTCGTCGGCGACGACTACGGCGTCCCGTCCGACCTTCCCTGGGCGATGGCGTTCCCGAAGGGCCTTCCCCCGACGGATATCCCGGTCCACCCGACGCAGCTCTACGAGATCGGGCTCATACTCATCGTCTTCGCCGTTATATGGAAGCTCCGGAAGAGGGTGAAGCCCGCAGGATGGCTCTTTTCGATCTACCTCGTACTCGCCGGGCTCGAGAGGTTCTTCATCGAATTTCTACGGAGCACTACCCCGAGCCCGATACCGGGCCTCTCGCTCGCCCAGGTGACGGCGGCCGCGATAATCATAATCGGCGCGGTCAAGCTCTATTCCCTCCGCGGCGCGGGCGAAAACGCCCCGGCGCCCGAAACACCACAGAAGCCCGGGAAGAAGAAACGCGCCCGCGCCTGACGGCGCCCCGCCCCGCTACCCGGGCGTTTTAAGCCGATCCTTTCCATAACACCCGGCTTGGGTATCTTTTATGCACGATGAAAGGCACACGAAGGCTCGACCTCGCCCTCGCCGCGCTCACTGGCATCCTCTATCCGCTGACGTTCATGATCCCGTACTCCGGCATCGTGTCGTGGGTCCTCCTCGTCCCGCTTTTCTATGCCATATCGGACAAGACGCCTAAAAACGCCTTTAAGCTCGGCCTCCTCGCCGGGACGCTCTCCAACCTCATCGGGACATACTGGCTCATAGGCACCCTCAGCAGGTTCGGCGGCTTCCCGATACCCGTCAGCGTTATCTTCATCGTCATACTGAGCGCCTTTTCCGGACTTTCCTATGCACTTTTTTCCTGCATCGTAACGCGCCTCGGCTTCACGCGCAGCCCGGGCATCCTCTCCGCCCTCCTCATCGCCGCCGTCTGGACGTCCGTCGAATACTTCTTCCCGTTCCTCTTTCCGTACGGTATAGGGAACTCCCAGGCCGACTACATCCCGGTCGTCCAGGTATTCGACATATTCGGCGTCTACGGGCTCAGCTTCCTCATCGTCCTCGTGAACGTCGCGATTACGAGAGCGCTCCTCCGCCGCGGCGGATCCCCGTTTCCGGCCAAAGAGATCGCACTCTCCGCCGTCCTCGTCGCGGCCTCGCTCGCGTACGGCTACGTGAGAATAGGCCAGGTGGACGCCGAAATCGCCGCCGCGCCCAAGCTCAGGATAGGCATGGTGCAGGCCAACTTCGACTTCCTCGAAAAGTCCGAGAGCCAGGAAGACGTCGTCACCGAAAAACACAAGGAGATGTCGCTCGGTCTTACGGACGTCGACCTCATAATCTGGCCCGAAACGGCCATACAGGCGTGGTTCCCAACCGATTCGAATTATCTCGTGATCCGGGACTCCGTGGGCGTGCCCCACATGGAAGGGAAATACTTCATCGTCGGCGGCATGTCGTTCACGCCGAAGGAAGAGAATATAGAGGTCATAACGAGCGAGAACGTCATACAGTACAACACAGCGTTCCTGACCGACTCGGAGGGGAAAATACTCTCGCGCTATCATAAAAATAAACTCCTCCTCTTCGGCGAATACCTCCCGTTCTCGAAATACTTCCCGGCGATAAAGAAGATAAGCCCGGCGTCGGGCGACTTCACGCCGGGGGACGAATACGACCTCTTCGAGATACCGGAAAAGGGGGCACGTATCGGGCCGATCATATGCTACGAGGACATACTCCCGCCCTTCAGCAGGGAGTTCGCCAGGAAAGGCGCGAACCTCATAATCAACATCACGAACGACGCGTGGTTCGGTAGAACGATAGCCCCGTACCAGCACCTCTTCGTCTCGATACCGAGGTCCGTCGAAACGAGAAAGTACCTCCTCCGCTCGACTAACACCGGCATCAGCGCGATAATCGACCCCGTCGGCAGGGTGGTCGCGGAAACGCCCACGTTCGAGAGGGTGAACCTCGAAGGGCAAGTCGGCCTCATGGATGGCCCGAACACCTTCTACACCGAGACCGGCGACGTATTCCCGGTCGCGTGCCTCGTATTCTGGGCCGTCTTCGGCGGGATATTCCTCTTAAAGGGAAAGCGCGCCGCGTAGTGCGGCGAGGAAGGCGTCGTTCTCGCCCGGGGTGCCTATAGTAACCCGGAGACAGTTTTCGAGACGCCCGGGCCTGTTGAAGTTCCTGATTAAAACGTCTCTCTCGATGAGCCCCTCGAAGACGGCGTCCGCGTCCGGCGCCCTGAACAGTATAAAATTCGCGTCGCTCGGGAATGCCTCGATGCCCGGCGTTTCCGAAAGCGCGGCGAACACCCTTCCCCTCTCCCCCACGACGAGCCGGACGTTCTCGGCGATGAACTCACGGTTTTCGAGCACCACGCGCGCCGCGCACTGGCTCACGGAATTTATGTTGTAGGGATACCTGACTTTATTTATCTCGTGCACTATCCCCTCTCCCGCATAGAGCATTCCGAGCCTTAGCCCGGCGAACCCTATCTTGGAGAGCGTCCTCATCACGGCGAGGTTTCCGTACTCGCGCACGAGCGGCAGAAAGCTCCGCCCGGAAAAATCGGCGTACGCCTCGTCGACTACGACGAGCCCCCCCGCGAGGTTTATTATCTCCAGAATCCTGTCTTCGGAATAGGCGTTGCCGGTGGGGTTATTCGGCGAGGCGAGGAAGATTATGTCCGGGTCCTTCTCCTCTACGAGCGCGCGCATGCCCGCCATGTCGAGGTCGAATCTATCGTCGAGCCCCGGCTCCAGTATCGTAGCGCCGAGGGCGAGCCCGCTCAGCCTGTACATCGAAAACGTCGGGGCCGGGCAGACGACCTTCCCCGTGCCGCCGGTAAAGGCGGTCACGAGCATCCCTATGATCTCGTCCGAGCCGTTCCCGAGGATTATCCCCCCGCTCGGGAAGCCGCTTATCCCGGACAGGAGCGCCCTTAAATCATGCGCCTCCGGGTCGGGATACCTGTTGAGCTCGAGGTGGCCCGTTTCCTGAACGACCCGCTCGGCGACGTCCGTCGGAAGCGGGAACGGGCTCTCGTTCCCGTCGAGCCTGACGGAGCATTCGCGGTGCGGCACGGAATAGGCGGAAAGCCCCCTCACGCGCCCGCTCAGCCTCGATTCCAGGACGCTCTCGACCGTCTTTTTGCTGTCCTTGTCACGGGGTTTCATGGATTTGTCTCAGGGGACCGCTGTATACGCCGATGGAAATTCTACCTGCCCTTTATTCTCACGCCGACCGAAAGCGCGTGGGCTTCGAGGTCCTCGCTGTAGGCAAGGTTCATAACGGAGCCCGAAAGCGCCCTGAACCCCTTCTCCGAGATCGATATCACGCTCGGCATACGGAGGAAATCGTAGACGCCGAGCGGCGACGAGAACCTTGCCGCCCCGCCCGTCGGCAGAACGTGGCTCGGCCCTGCGACGTAATCGCCGAAGGCCTCTGTAGACATCGACCCCACGAATATAGCGCCCGCGTGCCTTATATTTTTGAGGATTTTCTTCGGCTCCTTCACGCAGAGCTCAAGGTGCTCGGGGGCGAGCGCATTCGCGACTTCGACGGCCCTCTCCATGTTCTTAACTATAAATATAGTGCCCTGGTTCCTGACCGCCTCCCCGGCTATACCCTTCCGGGTGAGTTTTT
>JADLGH010000055.1 GCA_020849425.1 Candidatus Dadabacteria bacterium | reverse complement strand
GCGGCAATGCGGGAAGTCATAGCGGTTTCCGCGACCGGCCCGGACGACAGGCTCTACCCCCTTTCGACGCATGGGGATTACGTGGACGTCGCCGCGCCGGGCGTGGACATTCTCGGCCCCGCCCCGGGCGGAGCGTGGCGGATGGAGTCCGGCACTTCACAGGCCGCGGCCCACGTGTCCGGGGCGGTAGCGCTCATTCTGCAGGATTATCCCGAGCTCTCTCCGTTTCAGATAAAGCACCTCCTAGGGTCGAGCGCCATCGATCTCGGCAAGCCGGGAAAGGACCCGGAATACGGCGAGGGCAGGATAGACGTCGGGAAGGCGCTCGGCAAGCTCGACTTCGCCGGCGAAACCGGCGCGAGATAGCTCCCTCCGGCGCCCGGTTTTTCCCGTCATTCCCCGAGAACCGGGGGCATTTCCTCTTCGGCGATTCCCTTATTTTGCCGCTCCCCCCGGGGGAAAACACTAGCCATAGTGAGACGAATCTTATCCAATCTTCTTCGATATTGAACCTTTCCTCACGGTGCTCCTACTAACCTTTCAAACCGCACTTCGGGAGGAAAGAGAAATGTTAAATTCAGGGCTCGTAAAAAGGTTTGGAGTTAACGCGGCGTCGATTCTATTCGCGGCGACGCTTATCTGTCTTGCAATCCTAGGCACGGCGGAAACCTCGCACGCACAAAAACACGGAAGGACCCCGGCGGCCCCCGGCCTCGGGCTCACTTCGAACAAGGCCGAGCGCGTCGGCCGGGCGGCGGACAATATGTACATAAGGTCCGAAACCCACATCGGCTGCAGGGTCGAGCGCTATTCCTACGAGTCGGGTAAAACCTACGAATGCATCGACGACGGCCCCGAGCCCGGATTCGACATCATGATTCCGCAGTTCGTCGAGCTACCCGGAGAGAGCAAGGGATTCGTCGATGTGCCGCGCGCCGCGTCGAAATTCGTCGCCGACGAAGACGATACCGTCGTCGCGATAACATTCTCGGCCATGGCGTTCGTCTCCTCGACAGAAGACGACAGGCTCCTGATAAGGGTCCTGGTGGACGGTCAGGAGGCCGCCCCCGGCCTGATTACACTGACGGGCGGACGGGACGCCGTCATAGTTTCGAGCAGTAACTCCTTCACTTTCCTTGCAGAGGTCGATGCCGGAATCCATACAGTGCAGGTCCAGTATTCGACGGAGCTCATCTCCGGGCACAGCTCCTACATACGCAATGCATCTCTCAAGATAAATACCGGGCTCCCGAGCAGGGAAGGCGAGGGCCTTACCGGCAAATGGGGCGAGGGCGCCAAGAAGGGCGACAGGAAATGGTCTCCGATACCCGGAGCGAAGCATACGTTCTACATGCCGCCCGGCGCCGAGGCCGCGATCACCTTCTCGAACGTCTTGAAAATGACGGACGGCGACTTCATCCTCGTACGCGCCGTTGTCGACGGCGGTATATACGAGCTCTATCCCGTCGAGGCCCAGATGGCCGGCAGGATGTACCACACCGAGGCCAGGAGCATTACGTTCAACGCCGAGGGTCTCCCGTCCGGAGCGCACGTGGTCGAATTCGAATGGCGGAGCAGCGTCACGGACGTCGCCGCCGTGGCCGAGATATTCGAATGGACGATCGTCGTAAGGACCGAAGTGAACGATTCCGACGACAAATTTTTCGACGTCGTATCGCAGAATAATTTCGAAACCTCGGGCGAAGACTGGTACAAGCCGCTTGCCAACCTTTCGGTGAAAGTCGGCGTGGACGAGGTCTCCGACATAGCCGTCACGTTCAGCGGCGAGCTCGCGGGCTATGGCCTCATATTCGTGGCCCCTACCATAAACGGCAACCCCGTGACGGACCAGGAAGTTATTCTCTACTACCCGACTCTCACCTGTCCCGATGCTTCCTGCGGTAATCCGCAGGCGTCCGATTCGGGGGCGGCGAGCTACACGTTCGGGCTCAAGAACGTGATTCCGAGCGACGAGCCGTACGTAATAGGCGTCGCATACCGCGTTCTCCAGGCGGGCGTCAGCACCCCGGGCAGCGGCCTCATATCGGGCTCGAATCTGGTCGTGGAGCAAAAGCGGAGGGTCGGCCCCGACCTCGCGGTCGGTCCCAACATGGGGCGCGGCTCGAAGAAATCCGAGTGGATACTCGAGCCGGTCTACGGCGAAAGGGACCTCCTGACCGTGATAATCGACCCCGATGGCGGAGTCAACTCCAAGTTCCGGGAGGAGGTGGACGACAGCATCAATGCCGACGCCGCCAGCGTGAAGGATTACTACCTCGTGGTGTCGGGAGGAAGGCTCGAAATACAAAAGGCGGCCACTCTGGGCACGTACGAGGCGGAGCACGCGGGCGAGGTCACGGACGACGAGAGCTATTACGAGAACAGCGATAATTTCGACTGCGACGCGGGCGCCGAATTCAAGGGAGGCGCCGACGCGCTCCACGCAGAGGCCCTTTTAAACGCCGACGCCGAGTTCGACTTCAAACAGTACGACAGAAACAACGACGGCAGGATAGAGCCGTCGGAGCTGGCGATTATCGTCGGGATAGCGCGGGATTCCAGCGCGGGCTCGTCGGTGGATACTTCGTTCAAGCCGTACTGCGACGGCGCGCCGTTCGTCGTTGACGGCGTCGAGATCACGGAACTGGTCCACCTGAACCTCATCTACCAGGACGGCGGCCTTACGGACGAGCAGAAGACCGAGAACATGATGGTCGTGGCACACGAGCTCGGGCACCATATCTTGGGGCTCGACGACCTCTACGGCAGATACAAGGGCATTTACGACGGCACGAACTTCACGCAGCTCCTCGAGTCTCAGAGCGACTGCCCCGACGACCTCGGGCCGGGCGAAGAATGTCAGAACCGCTACATGAACACCGCGCCGCATATGATCACGCTCATGACCTACAAAACCGGATACTATACGACTACCACACATATCGACGGGTTCCACAAGCTTCATCTCGGATGGGTCACTCCCTATATATTAGAGAAAAAGGACGAGTACGAGCTTACGGACGTGAAGAAAAGCGAGGACGTTTACATCCTCCCGCGGCGGAACGACGACGGGCGCGAGTACGTGCTGCTGGAGTCGAGATTCGAAGAATCGCAGATCGACGACTCTCTCTACGACTACAACATCAACGACGACGGCCTCGCAGTGTATCACGTGATCGAGCCGGGCCCGACTTGCCAGTCCGGCATCGGGGCAGGCGCACCGGACTGTAAGCCGTTGATACCGCCCGCGTGCGTTGCCGAGGGGATATGGTATCACAAGCACGGGAGCAACTTCGCCCGCCTCGGGCTCAGGCTCGTGCAGCCCGACGTGTCCCACGTCTACGACAAGGATGCGAACGATTCGGGCAACGACTACGCCGAATTCAAGGAGCTCCTCTTCGGGAAATGGGCCGGCGAGGACCTCCTCGACGAGGGCACGCTCGAATGCACGGACAATATCGGCGACCCTCTCCCCGCCGGGAGCCGGCCGCTCCTCAAATGGGTTGACGGCCCCAAGAGCGGATACAGCCTCCTCGGCATAACGACGAGCGGCGATAGCACTACGTTCAATCTCGTGCTCGATTGATCGGAGCAGGTCGATTAAGAAAAAGCCATTCTATTACCACCTCTCGTTCTCTCTCCGGCCCGGCGTCCCTCGACAGGGACGCCGGGTTTCTTTCTATGCCGGTTGAACCTTTTCCCGCCGGTGCGCGACTAACACTGCAAATCGGTACGGGAGGCATGGCAATGAAAAATTCGAATACGGTGAAGCTCGGCATACTCACGGTTCTCCTTCTGGCCGGTTTTGTGCTCGTCAAGGCCAGTCCGTCGCGCGCGGCTGACGAAATCCTCCATGCGGGCGTCGGCATGCTGCCCGACATAGCGAGCCCTCTCGGGATCGAGATAGCGGGCACGAGGGGATACTGGGGGGACGCTCTCAGACTGGATGCCGACGAGGCGTCATATACGGAGGACGGCAAGTGCGTTTTCAGATACGGCATCGAGCTCGTAAATACTGGCTCCGCGCCGTCCGGCGAATTCTCCTACAGGCTCGACGTCGGGGGCTGGTCCGGCATAGTCGACGAGGACGGAATAGGGGAGGGCGGGGGCATTACCTCCGTCGGAGAAAT
>JADLGH010000054.1 GCA_020849425.1 Candidatus Dadabacteria bacterium | reverse complement strand
TTGATGGAAAGATTGATAATGTCGCTGAAGCTGCCGGCGACTCCCTTTTTGAGATTCTCCCTTACCCTGTCGAATATGATTATGGTGTCGTTGACCGAATAACCGATTATCGTCAGGAGCGCCGCGACTATGGTGAGAGTGAAATCCTTGTCCATCAAAGACAACGCCCCCAGGGCTATGAACGCGTCGTGGAAAAGGGCTATGACGGCCCCCAGGGCGAAGGCGAATTCGAACCTCAGCATGACGTAAATCAATATACCGACGCATCCCAGCAAAATCGCCAGTATGGCCTTGGTCACGAGCTCGCTCCCGACGTTGGGACCGATATAATCCACCCGTAATATCGAGCCGCCTTCGAATATCGGGTTCGTTTTTACCAGTCCTTCGAGGCTCTTCTGGAAATCCTGTATCCCGTCGAACTGGACGACGTCGGGGGTGAACCTTATGAGGTATTCCCTGTCGCCCTCAATGCCGACGCGCTGAACCATGTCGGTCGGATAGCCGGCCGCGTCCAGCGCATCCCTTATATCGTCCGCGCTGACATCCTTCGCCAGCTTTATCTGGATCTCGGTGCCGCCCGTGAATTCTACGCCCCAGTTCGGTCCCTTGTGATATATGAGAGTGCCTAAGGAGATGAGCATGGCCAGCAGCGATATAAAAACCGCCGGCTTCATCATCCTTACAAAATCTATCTTTGTATCGGGTTTGATTAAATCCAAGTCCTTGCACCCTCCTGGGTTCTCTTTAAATGCTTAGCTTGATGACCTTCTTGTTCTGGTATATGTACTCCGTTATAACCCTTGCGACGATAACGTTACTGAACACTGTCGAGATGATACCGATGGACAGGGTCGCCGCGAAGCCCTTTATAGGCCCCGTGCCGAACCAGAACAGTATGACCGCCGTGATCAGCGTCGTTATGTTGGCGTCGAGAATGGTCCAGAGGGACCTCTCGTAACCTGCGTCTATTGCGGCCATGGGCGACTTGCCCGCCCGGATCTCCTCTTTCATCCTTTCGAGAATGATGATGTTGCCGTCGACGGCCATACCCATCGTCAGCACGAGGCCCGCTATACCGGGCAGGGTGAGCGTCACCCCGAACGCCGAGAAGAACCCCATTATAAAGAGCATGTTGAGCGTGAGCGCTGCATCCGCAACGACACCCTGGAGCTTGTAGACGACGACCATGAAGATCAGGACGAGAACGCCGCCGATGATCATGGAATTCATTCCGCTTTCGATCGAGTCTTTTCCGAGGGACGGCCCGACGGTCCTTTCCTGCTCTATGGTTACGGGCACGGGAAGGGCGCCGGAACGAAGGACGAGCGCGAGGTCGTTCGCCTCGTCGGTCGTGAAGTTCCCCGTTATCCTGCCCTGGGTGGAAATCCTGTCCTGAATTGTCGGGGCGGATTTGATTGTGCCGTCGAGCACTATCGCCAGGCGCTGCCCGATGCTGCTCTCGGTAAGCTCGCCGAATTTGCTGGCCCCGGCTCCCTTGAAGCTGAAGCTGACGGCCGGCCTTCCGAACTCGTCGAATATAATCCTGGCGTCGGACAGGGATTCCCCCGTTACGGGCGATTCGAGCGACGCTATGAAGAATTTTTCATTTTCTATGCCGGTATTTCCCGGCACCAGCATGAGATTCTGCGCCGCGAGCTCATCCGGCGCGGAGACGCCGTACTTGGCGAGGAGGGTATCCTCGGACGGGCCGACGTCCTTTACTATCTTGAATTCGAGGACCGCCGAGCGCTTTATGATGTCGATGACCCTCTGCCTGTCCCTGTCGGACGCGCCGGGGACCTGTATAATCACCCTGTCGGCGCCGGCTTTCTGTATGGAGGGCTCGACGAGGCCGAGCTCCTGTATCCTGTTCTCCATGACCTGGCGGACCTGGTCTATGGCCTTTACCTCGGCGTCGCGGACGTACGCCCCCTTAAGCGAAAACGAGAGCGAGAGACCGTCCGTGTATACGTCCGCCCTGTCGGTGAAATTTTCGTTGGCGAGCGCACGGGCCTTGTCGAGGTCGGCCTGGGAATAAAACTGGAGCGTGAGCGTGCTGCCCTCGATGTCCGAGCTCTTTACGAGAACCTGGTCGTTCTTGAGCTCGAGGTTCATGAAGTCCCTTATGTTCGAAAGCTCGTGAGATATGGCGGCTTCGGTGTCCACGCCCACGAGAAGGAAAATGCCGCCCCTGAGGTCGAGACCGAGATTAATACCCTTATCGGGGAATACCCTCCCCCACCATTTCGGAAGCGAATCGCCCGCAACGCTCGGAAGTAAAAGGAGCAGGGATAAAACAGTAACGACCAGTATAGTGATAATCCAGCCCTTGGAAGCTCTCATTTGCCCGACTTGTCCTCCTTCTGTTCGGAGCCTTCGGAAGCCTGAAGACCCGCGACACCCGAACGGGATACGCGGATGTTCACGCCCTTGGCTATCTCGATTGTCATCACGTCGTCCGCCACGCTGACTATTTTGCCGTAGATGCCGCCCGACGTGATTACGTTGTCGCCGCGCTTTAAGCTCTTGAGCATGTCGGCCCTTTTGCGGCCCTGCTTCTGCTGCGGCCGCAGAATAAGGAAATAGAACAGTACGAAAATGAGTACCAGGGGCAGGAAGCTGGTAAACGCACCGGCGCCGCCCCCGCCTTCACCGGCAGGCATCTGGCATCCGCCCATGGACATCAGTGACAGCGCGATTATTGCTATATATTTCTTTTGCAAGTTATTCACCTCCGAGGGATTTTACCCGACTTGCGAAAACAGGGAAATCGTCCTGGGCTATGCTTTCTCTGGCTTCTTTCATCAGTTGTCCGTAGTAATTGAGATTATGAATAGTCAGGAGCCGTAACACGAGGGTTTCCCTCGCCATGTAAAGGTGCCTCAGATACGCCCTCGAGAAATTTCTGCACGTATAACATCCGCAGCGTTCGTCGACAGGCCCCCCGTCCTCCGCATATCGGGCATTTTTTATAACCAGTTGTCCGTGACGTGTAAAGAGAGTGCCGTTTCTGGCGTTGCGCGTCGGGATTACGCAGTCGAAAAGATCGACGCCCATGGAAACCGCGGTGACAATGTCCTCGGGCCTCCCTATGCCCATGAGATAGCGGGGGCTTTCCCCGGGCAGATGCGGGAGCGTCAATTCCGTGATCTCGTACGTCGCCGCCGGGTCCTCGCCTATGCCGAGCCCGCCGAGCGCGTAGCCGTCAAAGCCGATGTCCGCGAGGCCCTCGGCCGAAAGACGCCGCATTTCGGGATAAATTCCGCCCTGAACGATGCCGAAGAGGGCGGATCCCGGCCTTTTCCTGGCGCTGCGGCAGAGCCCGGCCCAGCGCGTCGTGAGCTCGACCGATTTTTTCATATATTTTTCGGTCGAGGGGTAAGGCGGGCATTCGTCGAGGCACATCATTATATCGACGCCGAGAGATTCCTGTATCTCGACGCATTTTTCGGGCGTGAGAAGATGGCGGCTGCCGTCGAGGTGAGACTGGAAGACTATGCCTTCTTCCTTTATCTTCCGCGTCTTCGAGAGGCTAAGGGCCTGAAACCCGCCGCTGTCCGTCGTTATGGGGTGATTCCAGGACATGAATTCGTGGAGCCCGCCGAGTTTTTTTACGACCTCGTGCCCGGGACGGAGATACATGTGGTAGGCGTTTACGATGAGCATCTCGAAGCCGAGCGCCTCGACTTCCTCCGGTGTGAGGCTCTTTACCGTCGCCTGCGTCGCGACCGGCATGAAAGCGGGCGTGTCCACCATTCCGTGAGGGGTATGGATGCGTCCCAGCCTTGCGCCGGAGCCGGATTCCTTTTTGAGTATCTCGAAGCTGAACATGTATGCGGGCAGGATCAAGACCGGACGGGCGAAACCCGGGCGCGGCCTATAACCCGAGGACGTCCTTCATTGTATAGGGACCGGGAGGCTTTCCGAAGACCCACTTTACGGCCCTTACGACGCCCCTGGCGAAGTTGTCCCTGTTCTGCGCGCGGTGCACGAGCTCTATCCTTTCGCCGTCGCCGAGGAACATGACCGTATGCTCGCCCGCGACGTCGCCGCCGCGTATGGATTGGATGCCTATTTCGTTCGGGCTCCGCTCGCCTATTCTGCCGAACCTCTCGTACCTGGCCGATTGGTCGAAATCCCTGCCGAGCCCTTCGGCCGCCGCCCTCCCCAGCATTATGGCCGTGCCGCTCGGGGAATCGAGCTTGTGCTTGTGGTGGGCCTCGACGATTTCGACGTCGTATTCGTCGCCGAGCGCCCTTGCGAGGAGCTTCGTAATCTCGAAGACGACGTTTACGCCGACGCTCATGTTGGGCGCTATGACGCAGGGAAATCCCTGTGACAGCTTTCCCAGTTTTTCCTGCTCGTCCGGCGTGAAGCCCGTCGTGCCGATGACCATGGCCTTGCCTTTCGAGGCCGCGTATTCGGCGTTTTCGAGCGTCGGCTTGGGGGCGGTGAAGTCGACAATTACATCAGCCTTCGAGGACGATTCGTCCATGTCGGCAGTAATCTTTACGCCGAGCTTTCCTATCCCCGCCGTGAGGCCGGCGTCCTTACCGAGCGCCGTATGGCCCTTTATCTCGCGGGCTCCGACTATCTTTACGGATTCGTCCCGGCTTAAAAAATAAAGAATTCTCTGCCCCATTCTCCCCGCTGCGCCCATTACGGAAACTTTTAACATCAGCTGGCCGGCTGCTCCTTTTGCGTGGGTGCTTGCTGCCGCGGCGTCTGCTGCTGTACAGGCCCTTCTTGCGACGGCCCTTTCTGCGGCATTTCGAGGCAGTTCTTTATGCAGTTACCCGATGTGATTTTCCACTCCTCCTCGAAGAGGCCGAGGTCGTACTGGCTGTTCTGAGTGAGCTCTACTACCTGCCCCGTCGTCGGTGATTTTATCTTCTGGTTGAGCTCGACGACCACGATCGACGTCCTGTCGAATATCTGCGTCCCGAGTATGCGAAAACCGAGAATCGTGAGCTGATTGTCCTTTACGGTGTTCCGCATCTGTATGACATAGCCCTCTTTATCCGAATAAGGCGCGTATACGTACTGGAACGCCTTCTCGAACTTCTCGTCCTTGACGGCCTTCAAAAACTCCTCGACCACCTTCGTCGGTGAAGGATCTATGGT
>JADLGH010000053.1 GCA_020849425.1 Candidatus Dadabacteria bacterium | reverse complement strand
TTAACGCTCATACACTCGATGTCTTCGGCGGGGCAAGTCAGGTGGTTAAAAGGGATAGACGACCGAGTGGTGCTATGGATTTCCAAAGCTGCTACGTCGATATCCAGCACGCGAGGCGTGCGCGAATTTTGACGGCCCGGAAGTGTATTGCTGCGCTGCTTACGCAGCTTGCAATATGATGGGATTTTCGACGTGGCAACGAAGTTGCTAGAACCATCGGAAGCGCGTCGGGTGGTAATAGCCATGCGCTGCTACTTCAATTGTTTACTGCTGGGAGTTTCCATTAGCTGAAGGGGGAAGTTTTATACTTAACTGGCAAGGTCGATATAAGGCTTTCTACTTTTGACTGACCAAAAGTAGCAAAAGTCACGGGCCGGACACGTAGTGTCGTTTTTTGATATAGCGCCGAAGCTGCCATAAACACCCGAAGCGCGGCTGGTGGTAATGGCAAGGCGCTGTCACTTCGAATTCCAGCGGGCGTGGCCCGTATGTGGAAAATTTATACTGATTGAGCGCTCACTCATTTGCGAAGCTTCGCCGATGCGTTGAATTAAAAATTCTCGGGGGCCGGTTTCCTGCAGATGCAATATTGCCGGGATGCGGCTCAAAGGCCTTTTTTGCAGGTATTTTGGTCGTGCGCCGTTGCCGTCGAGGGTAATTCCGCGCCGCTGTCCGGATGCGGCTCGCAGGTGCGTCGTATTGTCGGCGGGGTAAACTCTGGTATAATCCAGTTCGGAGAGATAGGTGGCTATGTTTTCATGGCGCGACTAAGCTCCGGACGGTGTTCCGGGGACGCAATGCGGAAATATGTTTGCTTCTGTCTCCGCTGCGGAATCGGTCTTTTCGCGGCCATGATGACGCCCTTTATCATTGTGAGATGACAGTTCCTTTTGCAGCGTTTTTGTTAATCGTAGTTCTGCTCATTGCCGCAATCGTGGCGATGGGCGCATTTATCTGGGCCGTGAGAACGAACCAGTTCAGCAACCTGAATAAAGCCGCGTACGTAATCTTCGACGAGGACGAGCCGGTCGGGGTTTTCACCGACGACGTTTTCGCCGATTCCCACGGCGAGGGCGAGGGGGAGGAACGATGAGCGTTAGGCCCGAGCTTACTTCCCGAATCGAGGCCGACGACTCCAGCGTCGGGCCGGTCCTGTTCTTCTTCGCCACGGGTGTCGCGTGGCTGCTGATAGGCTCCGTGTTCGGGCTCATAGTCGCGTTCAAGTTCAGCTTTCCCGAATGGCTCGGCGACACGCCCGCGCTCACGTTCGGCAGGCTGAGGCCGGCGCACCTGAACACCGTCATATACGGATGGGCGTCGCTCGCCCTCTGCGGGGTGTTCGCGTGGCTCGCGGTGCGGCTCTGCCGGACCACCCTCCGGTGGAAGGGCCTTCTCTACGTTTCGGCCGTTTTCTGGAACCTGGGGGTGCTCTACGGGACTATCGAGCTGCTCCGGGGCAACAGCGCCGGGCAGGAATGGCTCGAGTACCCGACGTGGTCGTGGATCATGATCACGGTGGCCGCCGTACTATTTTCCCTTTCGATAATAAAGACGTTCCGCGAGAGGGACGTCGATCACATTTACATTTCGCTCTGGTACATGATGGCCGCGGTGATATGGTTCCCGCTCCTTTGGGTGCTCGCGCACCTGCCCATATACAGCGGCGTCACGCAGGCGGCGTCCAACTGGTGGTATGCGCACAACGCGCTCACCGTGTGGTTCACGCCCGCGGGGCTCGCGGCGGCGTATTATTTCATTCCGAAGGTCATAGGACGGCCGATCCACAGCTATTACCTGTCGCTGATAGGGTTCTGGACGTTCGCTCTTTTTTATAACTGGAACGGCATACACCACCTGGTCGGCGGGCCGCTCCCGACGTGGCTGATAAGCGTGTCGGTCGTGGCGAGCGTGCTGATGTTCATACCGGTCATCGCCGTAGCCATAAACCACCACATGACGATGGTCGGGCACTTCGGCAAGCTGAAGTCGAGCCCGACGCTCAGGTTCATCGTATTCGGCGCGATAAGCTACACGGCCGTGAGCATGCAGGGCTCTATAGAGGCCATTCGCGCGCAGAGCGAGATAACGCACTTCACCCACTACACGATAGGTCACGCGCACCTCGGGCTCTATGCGTTCGTCACGATGATAATGTTCGGCTCGATCTATTACATCATGCCCCGCATAGTGAAGTGGGAATGGCCGTATCCGAGGCTCATCAAGATTCATTTCTGGCTCGTCGCCCTGGGCGTAATCCTTTATTTCGCGGCTATGACCATAGGCGGCGTCTTCCAGGGGCTATACATGAACGACGCGGCGAAGCCGTTCATAGATTCGGTTGAGGTTACGAGGCCCTATCTCATGGCCCGCTCGATAGGGGGCTCGATGATGCTGCTCGGCCAGATCGTATTCATATATCTATTTTCACTGATGCTCTTCAGGAAAGGGGCCTTCAGGGCCATGCCGCCGTGGGGCTCCAAGATCGCCGAGGCGTCCCACCCGGACGCCCCCGGGGCGGAGGTGGCGTCCTGATGTATATGAAGGTACCGCTGTTCATAATGGGGGTTCTGGCGACGCTTCTCATCGCGTGGGCGGGTCTCACGCTCGTGCCGGGCATCCAGATAAGCGAGATCGAGCCGCCTGCGGGGCTCAAGCCCTACACCGACCAGCAGCTTCGGGGGAGGGCTATCTACATCCGGGAAGGCTGCATCTACTGCCACAGCCAGCAGACGAGGCCCGTCGGATTCGGCGCCGACCAGAAGCGTAACTGGGGGAGGCCGTCCGTCCCCGGCGATTATCTTTACGACAATCCGCAGCTCCTGGGCACGATGCGCACGGGGCCCGACCTCTTCAACATAGGCGCTAGGCAGCCGAGCGAGGACTGGCACCTGATACACCTGTACAACCCGAGGGCGACGTCGCCCGGGTCCATAATGCCGCCGTACCCGTGGCTCTTCAGGGAGGAGATAGAATATTCGGACGAGGTGCTGGCGGCGCGGGGCGAGCGGGTGGTCCCGGTCCCCGAGGAGTATTTGCCGCCGGGCAAGGTGATCATCGCGACGCCCGAAGCGCGCGACCTCGCGGCGTATCTCATAGGGCTCAACCACACATATCCGCTGGAAGGGGAGGAGTGAGGTATGGGCAACGGAAAGAAAAACGATATACAGGCCCCCTACAGGGCTGAAAACGAAGACGTCGATATATACGGCCTTCACAGGCAGGCGCTCCGCGAGTCGCCCGATCCCGTCGAGGGGCTCGAAAGGCCGCCCTGGTGGCTTTGGGTGATATGTATATCGCTCATTTTCTGGGCGGGGTTTTACATAGGGCGCTATGGGGGGAAGTTCGGGCCGGAAGTCCATCTTTTGAGCGAGGGCGAAACGGTGAAACAGGCCTCCGTTTCAAAACCCGGAGAGAGCCCGCCCGTTGCGGCCGTGGACGGGGCCGAGGTGTATAACCGCGTCTGCGCGGCCTGTCATCAGCAGAACGGGCAGGGCGTTCCGGGCGCGTTTCCGCCCCTCGCGGGCTCCGGCCTCATTGCCGGCGACGACAAGCTTCCGGTTAAAATAGTATTACACGGGCTCCAGGGTCCTGTAACCGTCTCGGGGACGACTTATAACGGCGTCATGCCGGCCTGGGGCGGGCAGATGTCCGACGAGGAGGTAGCGGCGGCGCTCACGCACGCGAGGTCGAGCTGGGGGAATTCCGCCCCCGAGGTAAGCGCCGAGACGGTGAAGCAGATCCGCGAGGAGACTTCGGACAGGACGACGAACTGGACCATAAAAGAGCTCGAAGGGGAATAGGGCGGCGGCCGCGGCTCTTTCGGCCGCGCGCCGAAAATCATGGTAGATATGACGGCATACGGGCTCGCTTTCATAACGGGCATCCTCGGCTCGTTCCACTGCGTGGGGATGTGCGGCGGGTTCCCGATCCTGATATCAGGGGCGTCGGGGCGCAAAAGGAATATATCCGGGCAGCTCCTTTATAATGCCGGCCGAATCTTCACGTATTTCTTCCTGGGCGTCCTCGTCGGCGCCCTCGGGTTCATGATAAAAGAGATGGAGCCCTTGCTCGGGTTCCAGATGGCGGTCACCGGCGTTCTCGGACTGGTCATAATCCTGGCCGGGCTCCAGATGACCGGCCTCGTCGGCGAGGGGCGCATCCCCGGGTTCTCGTCCTTCTACACGCTCCTTAAAAATACGATGGCCTCGTTCCTAAGGCGGAAGGGGAAAACTGCCGCCTTTTTTCTCGGGGTCATGAACGGCTTTTTGCCCTGCCCGCTGGTTTACGGGTTTCTGCTCGTGAGTCTTACCGCCGGCTCGCCCCACAAGTCGGGCCTGATGATGCTCGCCATGGGCCTCGGGACGGCGCCCGCGATGTTCCTCGTGGCCGCGGTCCACAGGCGCGTCTCGCCGTATCTGAGGACCCGTCTCAGCCGCACCGTTCCGGGAATCCTTATAATTATTTTCGGGGTCATCACAGTCGCCCGTGCGGTTCTGCCGACGGGGTTCGGCGAGAGGATTCACGACATATGCGGATTTTAAAACACCCGACATGACGACGGAGCGCGCGACCTGCGTCCACTGCGGTCTTCCGGCCGGGAGGTACGGCACGGAATCGAAGGGGCGCATCTTCTGCTGTTACGGGTGCCTGCTCGCGAGCGAGATAACGGGACAGGCCGGCGAGGAAGGGCAGGCGTCGTGGCTCCTGGTAAGGCTCGGGCTGAGCGCGTTCTTCGCGATGAACGTGATGATGCTGAGCCTGACGGAGTATATCTACGGCTTCGAGGGCGACGTCGCCGCGATTCTGAATTACGTACAGCTCATTCTTACGGTTCCCGTAATCTTCCTTCTCGGCCTGCCTATCCTGGCCGCGTCCCTGGGCGCGCTCAGGCGGATGAGGCTCAACATAGACGTGCTGATAATCATCGGCACGGCGGCGGCATTCGTCATTTCCGTTTACTCGACGTTCAGCCGCGAGGGGCACGTTTACTTCGACACTATAACGATGCTGCTGGCGCTGCTAACGGTCGGGAGATACCTCGAGGCCAACGCCAAGGCGTCGAGCTCGAACGCGATAAAGGGGTTCCTCGACCTTACGCCGAAGTCGGCGATAGTCGTAAGGAACGGGGTCGAGGAAACGGTCGACTCGGACGACATATCGAGGGGCGACCTCGTGAAAGTACCGCCCGGGACGGGGTTCCCCGTGGACGGACGCGTCGTCGAGGGGACGAGCGGCGCCGACGAGTCGAGCCTTACGGGCGAGTCGGTCCCCGTGCCGAAGGAGCCGGGCAGCATGGTGTATTCGGGGACGACGAACCTCGACGGCACCGTGGTATTCGAGGCGCTCGAAGTGGGGGAGGGGAAGACCGTTTCGCGCCTGGTGAAGCTCCTCGAAGAGGCCCGCCGGTCGCGCGCGCCCATAGAGAGGACGGCCGACAGGGTGACTGCCGTCTTCGTGCCGCTTGTGTCTGTCGCCGCGCTACTCGTGTTCGCGTTCTGGACCGTCCGGGACGGCGTGGACACGGCCCTCATGCACGCGCTGGCCGTCCTCGTGATCTCGTGCCCGTGCGCGCTCGGGATAGCGACGCCGCTCGCGATATGGGTTGCGCTCGGGCGTGCGGCGGGCTCGGGCGTGCTCGTCCGTTCGGCGGAGATGCTCGAAAGGCTGTCGGGCGTGGGCATGATTTTCTTCGACAAGACCGGCACGCTCACCGAGAGAGAGCTCGTGCTCGGGGCCGTGCGCATCGCCCCCGGGTCCGGCGCGGACGAAAGGGAGATAATAATCCTCGCGGCGTCGCTCGAATCGGGGTATTCGCATCCGCTCGCCGACAGCCTCGCGCGCGCGGCGTCGGAGATGGGCGCGGGGCTCGTTCCGGCCGCACAGGTGAAGGCCGCGCCGGGGATGGGGGTCGAGGGAGTCGTAGACGGGAAACGGGTCGCGGCCGGGAGCGCGAGGTACATGGAATCGCTCGGCATCGGGACGGAGGGGATCATACGCGGCGCGGCCATGGACCTGGAGTCGTCGGGCATGACCGTGATGTTCGTCGGCGTAGGGGACGGAGCGGCCGCCGTGATAGGGTTCACGGAGTCGCCGAGGCCCGAGAGCGCGGCCGCGCTCGGAGAGCTCCGCGAGGACGGCGTCGGGGCCCTGATACTCACGGGCGACAACGAATACGCCGCCGGGGCTCTCGCGGCCAGGCTCGGAGTCGAGGCCCGGAGCGGGCTCTATCCCGGGGAGAAGGTCGGCATAATCGAGGACTACAAAAGGCGGGGGCTCGTGACCGCGATGGTCGGCGACGGCATAAACGACGCCCCGGCGATGAACGCGGCGGACGTCGGGATCGTGCTCGGGTGCGGGGCCGACATCACGCGCGAGGCCGCGGACGTCAGCCTGCTCGGGGACGACCTTACGAAAGTGCCGTGGATGCTTCGCCTCGCGCGGAGGAATCACCGCGTCGTGAAGCAGAATCTCTTCTGGGCGTTTTTTTACAATACGCTCGGGATAGGGGTCGCGGCCGTCGGGCTGATGCAGCCCGTGCTCGCGGCGGCGGCGATGATCGTGAGCAGCATGATCGTGCTCGGGAATTCGCTCAGGGTGGGGAGGATGAAGGTGGAGAGGTGAGGGGGCACGTAGTATCTTTTTCGGCGTAGCGCCGAAGCTGCCGTAACCACCGGAAGCGCGGCTGGTGGAAATAGCAATACGCCGCTACTTCGAATTCCAGCGGGCGTGGTCCGCCAGTGGCTGAAGGGGAAGTTTTGTAGTAGATGGTAAGTGCTGAGAAAGTGTTTTCTACTTTTGACTGACCAAAAGTAGCACACACGTAGTGTGGTTTTCGGCGTAGCTCGTTCAGAGGCTTAAGCTCGGGAAGCGCGATAGTTGCCAGTAGCAATACTCTGCTACTTCGATTGCGTGCGGCTGCGAGCCGCC
>JADLGH010000052.1 GCA_020849425.1 Candidatus Dadabacteria bacterium | reverse complement strand
TGCTCCGTCCACCTGACGGCGCAGAAATTGCGCTGGGCGTCGGCGTTAAAGTCAACCTCGGTTTCGGCCCCGCTCGCATCCTGAGAAACGGCGGTTTCGGGCGAGCCCGTTAATGCGACAAGGAAGAACACTGCAGATAAAACGAATAATCCCGTCCGGATACGATGGCTCATACCGGTCATCCTCCTCTGGTTATGAGCTAATTCTACAGCATTTCGGGAGAGGATGGAATACCTTCAGTAAAACATTAATTTCGCGGTTAAAGCGGCTCTGGACATTGACGTACTCAGGGGAAGTACGCCCTGGACGAGTGAGCCCTGCGGCCAGCTTGAAAGCACACTTACCTCATCCTCTTGTAAAGCTCGCGCAGCTCGTTCCCTATGCCCCGGGCCTCGCCCGTAAGATCCCGAATCCGGTCATCGAGGTTATTCTTCACCGAGGGGCCGCCGCTTTTGAAAAAGGGCGTCGTTATGACGCCGGCGGCGAGACCGAGCCACGAAGCCCACAATAACACGGTCGGGAGCGGGCCGGAATCCGCCGGGTTGTCGATGTAGACCCCGCTGACAATGAAGAGCGGGAACAGGAGCGCCCCCTTCAGCGCCTGAAGGAGAATACCCGGCCTTCCTCCGCGCGCGATACCACCCCCGAGACACGCCCCGGAGAGCACCGCCCCCGCGAGCGGGAAGACGGGCGAGAGGAGCGTGTATACGAATCCGGAGGCCAGCCCGGCAAACGCGGCCCTGCCGAGGGGTATGCCACGGACTATTCCGGAAGCGGCGGCCACGCCCGAGAGAATGAGAGGGTAGTAGAGGCCGTACGGTATCACGTTCGGAAAAAAGCGGTAGAGCATGGACACCGCCGCGCCCCATGCGGCGGAGAGGAGAACGGTGAGTATTATCGAGGCGGGGGTTCGTTTCATCTTCTTTCCTTGATATATAGCGGGGCGCCGCCGGGAATAATCCGCCGGCGATGCCCCGAATCCGGATATTTATTTCTGCGCCTCGCGCGCGCCTGCCTTTTGTCCCTTTATCATCACCCTGCCTTCTTCCGACGACGGGGCAGGCGGGGCGGCCATCTGTCGGACGGCCTCCCGAAGCTCCTGCTCCTGCCTCATGGTCCTTTCGTTCTTGTAGGCGGTCCTGTTGAGCTCGACGATACTGTCGTAGGCATCTTCGAGGTAGGAGCGCGCGCCCTCGGCGTCACCGCTCTCGTAGGCCGCGGCGGCCTTGCCGTAAACGGACGCGGCGTCTACGGAGACAAGCCTCGAACGGACGGACTCGTCCTCGCCCGCGGCAGCCTTGCCGGCGTCGGACGTGACCTCGTACGCGAGCGTCCGGGCCGAGGAGACAGGGGAGCCCTGGCTGAGGAGGTCGCCGTAGGAGAGTGACGCGGCGGCGAGCCCGTGCCTGCCGTCAGCGTCTGCAGGGACGGTCAGCCTTACGAGTATGTCCCTTTCCTGCCCGCCGAAGAAGTCGCCGAGCTTTATCCCGGCAGCGCCGTCTCTTACTGAATACTCGTAGCCATAGACCTCGTCTATCCTGACGCCCGGGGCAAGAGCGAGCTTTATCACGGTGTCCCTCGCCACGGCGGCGGCCATTCGTCCGAACTCCTTTTCGAAGATATCCGCGAGCTGGTTTGGAGATTCGATGAAGTAGTAGTTGCCCGCCCCATGCTCGGCGAGGCCCATCATGAGGTTCTCGTCGTAGTCAGCGCCGAGGCCCATCGTCGTCACGTATACCCCGCCCTCGGACGCGCGGCTGGCTATCCTGCCGAGCCCGGAGGGGTCCGTTACGCCCTGGTTGGCGAGGCCGTCCGAGAGGAGTATCACGCGGTTTACGTAGCCGCCGCGTTCGAGCGACTTTAGTTCCGCGATGCCCTTTTCGAGCCCGCCCGAGAGGTTCGTCGAATCGGTCGGGTAGAGCGAATCTATCACCGAGAGCGCGGCCTCCTTGTCGGCGATCCTGCGCGCCGGGAGAAGCACCTCGACGTCCGTCGAGTACGCGACGATGCCGAGCCTGTCGTCCTTTCCGAGAAGGCCGACTATACGCCGCGCCGCTTCCCTGGCGTATTCCATCTTGCCCCTGTCCGACATGGAGCCGCTCCGATCGATCACCAGGACGAGGTTAACTGGCGTCCTTTCCCCGGGCTCGGCCTCCTTGCCACTGAGCCTGATGTTAAGGAGCATCTCGCGCTCGCCGCCCTTGAGAACGTACGGGCTGCCGAGTTTTAAGTCCCACGATAGCGCGCCCTCAGCTTCGGGCTTCGGGATTACCGGGAACGCCGAGATGTACTTCACCCCCGCGGTCACGAATGCGAACAGAAGTAGTGCGGTTATTATGGCGATGCGTCTTTTCATTTCCTGCTGCCTCCTTTCTGAATATTCTTTTTAATGGATTCGACCTCTTCGGCGATGAGCCTTTCTTCCCTTTCCCACGCGTCCCTGTCGCGCGCGGTTTCGAGCAACGCGGGCCCGCCGGATAACCTTTCCTCGATTCTCCTGAATACGTAAAACGGCTCTTCCGCCCAGCATTCGGGCGAGGAGCTCTCCGGGGTTTCCGCCGGGCCGCCTCCCCTCGATGAGAGCTCGCAGAGGAGGACCGTCTTCTTCTCCCTTGCGGCGCGGACCCTCTCGGCGAGCGATTCGTACTGCGTTTCGTATTCAGACAGCGCTTCCTCTTCCTTCGCCTGGACGGCGGAGAGTCGCCTCACTGTTTCGTCGGTGAGCCTCCGCCGACGTACGGCCTCGGCGGCGTTTTCGTCCATGCCCTGACGGACGTATTCGACGGCGCGCTCCTGCCAATAAACGGCTATGTCCTTCGTGCGTTTAAGTAGCTTCGAGCGCTCTTCCACGCCTGCCTTGAGCACCGCCAGCCTGACGCGGGCGCGTTCGAGCCCTTCGTCCATTTCCTCGACGGCCTCGGCGAGAATCTTCGCCGGGTCCTCGGCCCGGGTCAGCCAGTCGTTGAGCCGGGACCGGAGTATCACTCTCATTCTTTTTTCGAATCCCATGATCGTCTCCCTCGGAAGGATTTAGGGATTATTACGAGCGGGGGGAGGAAAGGATTTTATCAAGGAAAAGCGGAAGTCGTTTGGTTCTTCTGTTAAAAGACTATATCCCCCATACCCTCTTTTCCTAAGGGGAAATGAGAAGCAAAACAAAGGCTGGATTCCCGATTAAAACATTCGGGAATGACAGACTAGAAGGATGACGGAAGTGTGGTATCGTGGTGAAGTGCGACATCAGATTTATGCACGCGTGGTGAGTTGGATTCCCGACCCGGCTTCGCTAAAGCTTCGCCGCGGCAGGTAAAGACATTCGGGAATGACATATAAGTAGCCTGCGTTTCGACTTAGCAAGATTGGAAATTAAAGGCAACGTTCACCCAGTAATTCAGTACGCGTAGCGTACTCAATTCACTGGCGTTACGGTCGGGGCGGGGGTGGCGGCAACAGCGCCGTGTGCTTCTCTTAGCTCGGCTATGCGCGCGCGGGCGTGGGGGGCGTCTTCGGGAGACAGCCGCGCGAGACGCTCGTAGCTGTAGACGGCCTTGTCGAAGTCGCCCTTCTCTTCGTAGCATTCGGCGAGCGAGCGGTAGGAGACGGTTTGGACTTCGAGCGGCGGCTCGGGGCGCGACGCGAGAAGGCCTTCGAGCGTTCGTATCGAAGTGGCGCAGTCGCCGGACTTCTGCCGGCGGAGGGCAGTCTTGAGCGGCTTGTCGTATTCGCCCGAGGCATCAGCCGAGTAAAGGGCTGCAGTCTTGTTTTCGGACGAGTCTTCGAGGGCTGACATCCCCTCGCGCTCCGCGCCGGAGGGGGCTTCCAGCACACGCATTTCCTCCGGCGCACTCATGCGGGCGGATTCGGCCGGGGACGCCTCGTCACGCGCGGCCATCGGCGCGGGAGGCCGGGCCGGTGCGGCGGCTTTCCGTTCCGTCATGGCGTCGGCCTCGCCGTAGGACCGGGCGCGGAGCTCCGTATCCCCGGCCGGGGCCCTCTCGCGTTTCGGAGCCGGTGGCGCAGCCTTCACGTTTTCGGTTCCGGAGCCTTCGAAAACGGGCTCCGCCTTTTTCGCCATGACTGTCGTCGAAGAAGAGTTGCCCGATGGAAGTTCAGTCCCGGTATTGTCGTAGTAGAACCATACCGACAGCGCGATCGCCGAGGACAGGGCGGGGACGAGGAACGGTGAGAAGGCGAGCCTCTTCCAGAAGGGCTTGCGGTCCCTGGAGACGCTGTCCTTCGCCGCGCGGGCGAGTGCCGATACGGTTTCGGGAGAGAGCTCGGGGGCCTGTGCGTTCCCGGAAGCCGTGCGCCTTATTTCGGCGTAGTCCTCGTACTCGCGGAGGCATTCGGGGCAGGCCTCGACGTGGGACTTAACGAGCGCGGTCTCCGCCGGGGAGATCTCGCCGTCCATGTATTCGATCAACAGCTCGCTGCACTTATTGCAGTTCATCTCGTTCATTTAAGCACCCCTCGCCTTCCGCCTTTCGTCGAAATAGCCGGATTCCGTGAAGGCGCGCCGGAGGTCCCTGTAGGCGTATCTCAGGCGGCTCTTTACGGTGCCGAGCGGAGAGCCCGTGACGGAGGCTATCTCGTCGAGTGATAAGCCCTCGACTTCGCGGAGGATAAAGACCTCCCTGAATTCCTCTTTCAGGCCGCCGAGGCCCTCGTCGAGGACATCCCTCACCTCGCGGTCGTAGACCCTTTCGTCCTGCGCACGCTCGCCTCCCCTTACCATGTCTATGACGACGGCGCCGCCTTCGTCCCCAGCGTATATCGGCGCGTCGAGCGAGCCGTGACGCCTGAAGCTCTCTGTCCTGAGGAAATCTATGCAGTGGTTCCGGGCGATGCTGTAGAGCCAGGTGGTGAATTTCTGGCCGGGGTCGTAATGCGCGCGCCGCTCTATCACCTTTACGAAGACCTCCTGTAAAAGGTCCTCGGCGCGTGCGGCGTCGACGCCGGTCATCTTCCTTATGAATCTCAGCACGCCGGGGCCGTGACGCGAGAGAAGGACGCCGAAGCCCGACTCGTCGCCGCCCTGGAATCTCTTCATCTCTTCTTCGTCCGAGAGCTCGTTCTTCTTTTTTATTCCGAACACCGGGCGCCCGTCCGTATGCGGTCCATGGAATAATTATACGATGGAGCGCATAAAAAGTTTCAAAGCGGGCTTCCCGGGCGGCCGGCTGCTATTTCGAGTGTTGAATTCGGCCACCCGGTTATGTAAATTCGTTTATCCTCGTTTGATCTGATCGCAGGAGCCTTTCTTGGCTACCAAGCCGGCCGACTTAATATATGGCGTTGACGATATGCCCCCTATAGGGCGGCTGATACCGCTCGGCTTTCAGTTCGTTATCTATATCTCGGTCACGCTCGTCTACATAGTCCTTATATCGGAGTACGGCAACGTGCCGCCCGAGGTCACGGCGAATTCGATAAGCATGGCCATGATCGCCATCGGGATCGCCACGATTCTGCAGTCGCTGTGGAAGGGGCCCGTGGGCTCCGGGTACTTCGCCTCGCCCGTCTATTCCGCCGTGTATCTAGCCCCGTGCGTACGGGCCGTAAAGGCCGGGGGCCTCCCCGCCGTGGCCGCGATGACGATATTCGCCGGCGCGGTCGAAATCGCCATGTCGATATTCATAAAGCGGCTTAAGCCCGTTTTCCCGCCCGCCGTCGCGGGGTTCATAGTCCTCGTAATCGGTATAGAGCTCGGGCTCGTAGCCCTGGACAACATGCTGTACATAAGGGGCTACGGCCGGCCCGAGTACATGCAGCATCTTATCGTCGGGATGATAACCCTCTGGATAATCATGGGGTTCAGCATATGGTTCAAGGGGATTTTGAGGCTCCTATGCTCGCTCATCGGAATTTCGGCGGCGTTCGTCGTAGCACTTTTCCTGGGAATAGTCCCCGAGAGCAGCATCGAGCTCTTCAAAAATTCGGCCGTGTTCGCCCTGCCCGATACGTCTTTCATATCCTACGATTTCGAGTTTTCGCTCGTGCCGGCGTTCTTCCTGGCGGCGATAGCGGCGTCTCTCAGGACCATAGGCGTCGTGACGACGGCCGAGAAGATTAACGACGCCGACTGGAAGAAGCCCGATTACGGACCCATAAGGAAAGGGATGCTGGCGGACGGGCTCGGGTGCATGCTGGGCGGGATCATGGGCGCGCCGGGGATGAACGCGACGCCGGGGATCGTGGGCCTTTCGCAGGCGGCGGGATCCACCAGCAGGTACATGGCCTTCCCGACCGGAATTATACTGATAGTCCTCGCATTCTTCCCGAAGATATCGGCCCTGTTCCTTATGCTACCGCTGCCGGTCGTCGGGGCGTCGCTGGTGGTGAGCGGAGCGTTCATGATAGCGGGGGGCATAGAGATAATGACGTCCCGGAACCTCGACTCCCGGATGACGTACGTCATCGGCGTCTCTCTCCTGCTGGGGATCGGCCGGAAGGTTTATCACGGATTTTTCGACAGGTTCCCCGAGTGGCTCAGGCTCATGACGGACACGACTCTTTCGATAGCCCTCATTTCGTCCATAATCCTCGTCCTTATATTCAGGCTCGGGATCAGGAAGACGGAGGTGTTCGTCGGGGGCGACATGGCGCCGACGCTCGATTCCCTCGTCAGGTTCCTGAAGGCGAACGAGAAGAAGTGGCGGCTCGACGACGAGGTCATACAGCACGCCAGGACCACCGTCGAGGAGATAGTGAATCACCTGAACGAAGCCGGGCTTGCATCGGGGCCGATAAGGCTCGAAGCGAGCTACGACGAGGTGTTTCTCGAAATTACGATAGACTACAAGGGGACGCTGCTCGCACTGCCTGGAGTAGGCGTGCACAAGCGGCACCTCCTGGAAGAGGACGCCTTCGTACACGGCATAAAGGGGTTCCTTACCGGCGTGTACCCGGACAAGATAGAGACTTCGTCGAGAAAGGACGACGTGAAGATAAGGCTCTTTTTCAGCGTGTGAGCGGGCTCGACTTGCGGAAAAATCGGCCGGACCAAACGGACTCCACCGGATACAAAAACACACCAAATACGTGGGTTTCCGACCCGGCTCCACCTACAGGCTTTCAGGCTTCGCCAAGCTTCGCCCCGACAAGCGCCCCGGCGAATTAAAGCATTCGGGAATGACAATATCGAACAGGTCGGTTACGGATAAAGCTTCCGGCCTTGCCGGGCAAATTCGTTGGTTTCCTGCAAGCGTAGCGTGCCGGGTGCCGGCGGACGTTGCCCGCCAATAGAAAAATATCCCCGTTACGGCATAATTATTTCCCCGAAATCAGGTAACCAAGGAGGAGTACCATGGGCAGTAAGAATACGAGAATTGAGTACGATTCGATGGGGGAGATGGAAGTCCCTTCGGAGGCGTACTACGGCGCTCAGACCGCGAGGGCCATCGAAAATTTCCCCATAAGCGGCATACGCAAGCACAGCCTTTTAGTGAAGGCGCTCGGAATGATAAAGAAGGCGGCCGCAGAGTCGAACGTGCAGCTCGGGCTCCTCGACAAGAAGAAAGGCGGCGCTATCGTCAAGGCGGCGGACGAAGTGATAGGCGGGAAGCTCGACGACCACTTTGTGCTCGACGTTTTCCAGACCGGGTCGGGCACGTCGAGCAACATGAACACGAACGAGGTCATAGCCAACCGCGCCAACGAAATACTGGGCGTGAAAAAGGGCGACAAGTCGGGGGTCCATCCGAACGACCACGTGAACATGGGACAGTCGAGTAACGACGTGTACCCGACTGCGCTCCACGTTTCGGCCATAATCGCCATAAACCAGATTCTCCTTCCCGCCCTCAAGAACCTCGAAAAGGCCCTTTCGGCCAAGGCGAGGCAGTTCGACAAGATAGTCAAGATCGGAAGGACGCACCTCCAGGACGCGACGCCGATAAGGCTCGGCCAGGAATTCAGCGGCTACGCCAGCATGATCACCCACGGGATAAAGAGGGTCGAGTACGCGCGCGAGGAGATGAGCGAGCTCGCGATAGGCGGAACGGCCGTCGGCACCGGCATAAACACGCACCCGAAATTCGGCGGGCTGGTCGCGAAGAAGCTTTCGGCGATGACGAAGACGAAGCTGAGAGAAGCTGACAACCACTTCGAGGCCCAGGGCTCGAAGGACGCCATGGTCTCGGCGAGCGGGCAGCTCAAGACACTGGCCGTGTCGCTCATGAAGATAGCCAACGACATAAGGTGGCTCGGGAGCGGCCCGCGCTGCGGCATAGGGGAGCTTCTCATCCCGCCCGTCCAGCCCGGCTCGTCCATTATGCCCGGGAAGGTGAACCCCGTGATCCCCGAAGCCGTGTGCCAGGTGGCGGCGCAGGTCATCGGGAACGACCTTACTATAACGATCGGCGGGCAGTTCGGGAACTTCGAGCTCAACGTCATGATGCCCGTGAAGGGGCACAACCTCCTCCAGTCGATAGAGCTCCTGGGGAATGTGTCGCAGGTGTTCGTCGATAAGTGCATAAACGGCATCAAGGCCGACAGGAAGCGCTGCGAGGAGATGATAGAGAAGAGCCTCGCCATGTGCACGAGCCTTGCGCCCGTAATCGGTTACGACGCCGCGGCCAAGATCGCGAAAGAGGCCTACGAGACGGGGAAGACCGTGAGGGAAGTGGCGCTCGAAAAGAAGGTGCTCCCGGCCGAGAAGCTGAAGGAGCTTTTGGACCCGTGGTCGATGACCGAGCCCGGGACGAAGAAGTAGAACGGAAATTTATTCTGCTGAAAATAAAGGCGGGCCGCGCAGCCGGGGCATCCCCGGAGGCGGGCCCGTTTTTTTCGAGTGAAGAAAAGCGAGATCCTGAGTCAAGCTTACGTCTTCGCCTCGGACTTCGCCGAGGCTTCGTCCGATAAAAACGCTTCGCCGGACAGGATGGAGTCACAGTTGTGCCCCACGACAGGTCTTTTTCTAAGGGGGATGGAGATGAGATATTAACTGAATGGGTTCCTGCCTCCGCAGGAATGACAAGAATATAGGTGATTCCTCGCTCGCTCGCACACGAAGTGTGTTTTCCGGCGTAGCGAATTCGGAAGTTCTACGTATCTGAAGCGCGATAGGTGGTGGTAGCAATGCGCTGCTACTTCGATTGCCTGCGGCTGCGAGCCGCCGGACACAGTCCGCACACATACGTGTGATTCTCGATATAGTGGATTAGGAGAGATCATAGGCACGTGAAGCGCGCCTGGTGACAATGGCAATGCATCGCTACTTCGATTTCCTGCGGACGCGATCCGCGAGATTGCCGCGGTCGCGTGGGACGCTCCCTTGCGCAGTGACGGGCTAAATGTAACCCCTCACCCGTACCCTGTTTTGGATTCGGATACATTTGAGCAGTACTGTATGGGCTCCTGTGCAGTCGGTGAAGGGCGTCCGAAGCCCGCTCGCTCGCATTCGTTCCCTCCACCGAAGAGAGAAGAAATATAATCATAGCGCTCCAGCATCGAGTCGGCTGCCGGCGCACAATCTGAAGCCTCGAAAATTTCACTGCATCTAAATACCGGAAAGGTTTTCGCGCGCGGACTGCAGGGCGGGGACAATCCTGTTATATTTTCATTTCACGGGGAAAGCCAAATCACACACATTCGGCACGTCTTAAAAGACGGCTGCGGAGGTATCAAATGAACGTAAAGGAATTATTCGACCTCACCGGGAAGACGGCGATCGTAACGGGGGGATACACCGGGATAGGGAAACAGATGGCCTACGGGCTCGCCGAGGCGGGGGCCGACGTGGTGCTTGCCGCGAGGAACTACGAGGGCTGCGTCGAGACGGCGAAGGAGATAAGCGAGGCGACCGGCGTCAAGACGCTCCCGTTTAAATGCGACGTTTCGGACGAGGGAGACGCCGCGGCGCTCGTGGGGGCGACGGTGGCGGAATTCGGCAAAGTGGACATACTCGTCAACAACGCCGGCATAGCCATGGGAGCGCTCCCCGAAGACACCACGCTCGAAGACTGGGAGAAGGTTATTAGCATAAACGTGACCGGAACATTCCTTTGCGCGAGGGAAGCGGCAAAGGAGATGATAAAGGCGAAGAGCGGAAAGATAATCAACATATCCTCCGTAATGGGTTACCAGACGACGAGCGTCGTGAGCGCGCCGGCGTACGT
>JADLGH010000051.1 GCA_020849425.1 Candidatus Dadabacteria bacterium | reverse complement strand
TGACCAAAAGTAGCACACACGTAGTGTGGTTTTCGGCGTAGCTCGTTCAGAGGCTTAAGCTCGGGAAGCGCGATAGTTGCCAGTAGCAATACTCTGCTACTTCGATTGCGTGCGGCTGCGAGCCGCCGGGCCGGACACGTAGTGTCGTTTTCGGCATAGCGTGGGAAGTGCCGAGATCACTTGAAGCGCGTCAGAAGATGATAGCAAGGCCTTCGCTACTTCGGAATCCTGCACGCGAGGCGTGCGCGAATTTTGACGGCCCGGAGGGGTATTGCTGCGCCGCGAGCGGCTTGCAATATTATAGTCGAGGAATTCTTGATGGATTGCTGGCGGAAGTGGATTCCCTATACAAGCATTAGGGAATGACAGAAAGGTGGTGATTCCTCGCTCGTTCGGAGTCATAGGCTCCGGGAGCGCGGCAGGTGATAATGACAACGAACCTGCTACTTCGAATTCCAGCGGGCGCCGCCCGCTCACCTCACGACCTCGGCCCCGAGCACCTCTATCCCCACCGGGTTCATGAACTGCGATCCCGCGCCGAGCGTGACGCCTGCCTTGAGGTATGTCGCCTTGCTCCCGGGCGGGAGCGTCACGGGGAGGACGCCCGTCTCCTGGCTCACGGGGCCGCCGACGCCCGTCGAGAGATTCGACGAGTACCTCACCCTCACGCGGACGTTCCTGTACGTGAGGCCGGACGTGTTCTCTATCGTGACGTTATGGATTATCGCGACCGCGCCCCACGTCGAGTACATCGACCAGTCGCTTATCTTTATGAACCACTCGGGGTGCGTCGTCATCGACTCGGGCAGGTACTCCTCCGCCCGCGCCGGGCCGAGCGCGGCGAGCGCCAGAAACGCCGTTATAACCGCTGTCTTTTTCATCGCGTCCGTCATATAATAATCATTATATTCCCGGCGCGGGGCGCGGGCAAATCGCCCTTGTGCCGGGGGTGAAGGAGCGCGAATGCCACCGTTTATAAAGGTCTGCGGTATCCAGAGCGTCGAGGAAGCGGCCGGCGCGGCAGGGGCCGGGGCGACTGCCCTGGGCGTACTGGTGGGCGTGGCCGATACAGTCCCGGACAGGGTAACGCCCGACGTCGGCAAGCAAATCGTCTCTTCTGCGCCTGCGGATATCACGACAGTCATGGTGACGCACCTCGCCGACCCCGAGGAGATAGCCGACATCGCCGCCTACATGAAGGTCCGCGCGGTGCAGGTCCACGGCGACATGGACGTCCACGGGCTCAGGACGATCCGCCGGCTCCTGCCGGGGGTGCTTATCATAAAGACGATACACGTCACGGGCGACGAGGCCCTGTTCCGTGCGCGCGAATTCGCCGCCGCCGCCGACATGCTCCTACTCGATACCGCCGCCGGCGGGAAGATAGGCGGGACGGGCGTCACGCACGACTGGTCTGTAAGCGCCGAGATAGCCGGGTCGTCCCGCGTCCCGGTCATACTCGCCGGGGGGCTCGGCCCGGACAACGTCGCCGCCGCGATAGAGCGCGTGAAGCCCTTCGGGGTGGACGCCAATTCGGGCCTCGAGCACGGGGACGGGCGGAAGGATTTCGAAAAAATAAAGGCGTTTGTCGCCGCCGCGCGATTGTTAACGGGCCGAACCTGATGTAATATAAACTTTCCTCGATCGCGGCCTGCCGTTTTCCGGGGCATAACGCCGGCGGGGCGGGGCGCGAACACACGAACGCAAGGGAGACACGGAAATGTCTGAGCTTACGGACAGGGAAAAGGAATTTCAACTCCTCGGAATGGGCGTCGACGACCTGGAAAAGCTGATAAAGACCCGGTGCGCCGACCAGAATATCCCTATAACCGCAATTCTAGTCGACTGGCTCGAGCTCGCGCAGTACCAGCTCGATGACAAATACGTCAACGTTCACCACATGCTGAACCGCGTGATCTACGCGCTTCATACGGACATGGTGGTAGACAATCCTGGAAAAAAGAAAACGGGAGCGGGAGAATAATAAAACCGGCATCCGCCGGACGCCCGTGGCCGGACAGTATTCCGGCCGTCAACCAGCTAAGGGATAGTAGTAAGGGGAGCGGAGTGGAGAATTAAGTAGGTGTGTGAGATGGCAAGTTAATAGTGCCTCCGCTCCCGGGATTTGTGATGATTAGCGCTCCGGGCCAGCCCGGTCGGCTTTCTTAGAAAGCCGCTTTACGGGAACCCCGGCAACGGGTTGGGACCCACGACCATTGTGGCGTAAGTGAGGACGTATAACTGTAGGGAGGTTATGTCTTCACATCGTGCGCCGCGGCCGTTGTTGGCGTGACAGCTTTGACAAGAGTTGTTTTTATCGGGTCCCAAACCCGTATTGACGGGGGAGGGTGAGGTAACAAATTTTTCGTCGTGGCCGGCAAATGCCTGCCTTTCATTTTCCCTTTCCGTTCGCTCTGTCAATATGAAATTGAACATCGTTATCAATATAATAACGGACGCGGAAATTTTGTCAAGAAAATTATCGAAAATTTAATAAAACTTTCTCCATGCGCCGCGCGCCGCTGTAGTCCTTTATACAGCTCGTCCAGTTCTTATATGTACAATCCGGCTCCCGCCAAGACCTCTCGTTATCCCTAAACCGCACCAATCCCGCGATATTTTCCCACGGTCCCGGGCTGGCACGCGCGTTGCACCTATACCCGGCAAGTAGTAAATATCATGACGAGGTGATAATCATGAAGAGGTTAACCAACACATCTTTAGCATTGGTCCTGGTATCGGCCCTTGGTTTGGCGGCGACCGGAAGCGCGTTCGCCGAGGGCGGACAGGCCGATTTCGACGCTGAAATGCAAAGGGCTCCGCACAGCTACACCACACCCGCCAGCCCCGGCAGCATGCAGCAGCAAAGGCAAATGCAGTACACTCCGAGGAATATAGAGGGCTCCTCGGCAGGCATAGTCGGCGTCGTGACGCTCGTCGGTGACGACATGATCAAGCTCGTCGAGACCGACACCGGCCTGACCCACGAGATCAGGGTGACCGACCGGCAGGAAAAGGCCCTGACCACGGGGTACATCATCAACGCCGAGCTCCAGAACGGCAGGCTCGTGAGCTTCCAGGAAATGGGAGTTCCGCAGAACGTTAAGGAAGTCGTTTATACGTCCGAGCATCTGCCCGACGAGAACGTACTCGAGCAGCCCGGAAACTACAGGGCGTTCTAGCGTGGCCGACAACAACCCGGGCCTGACGGCCCGGACGTAACCTGGTGTGAGAGGGCCGGGGCCGCGTCTTATGATACGGGCCGGTCCTCTCTCGGGGGAGGGGAGGAATTCGGAGTGCGGCTTATGTTTAACGAGCATCTTTACGAGCCTGTCGGATTCGTTCACGACGATGCGCGCCGGGCGTGCAGGAAGCCGTCGCGGCCGTGCCGAAAACCGCCGTGGCAGGAGCGGATTATTGGCGAATCGCCGCGCATAATGTGCCCGATTCCAATTGGCGCGGGGTCGCGAACGAATACCGCCGCGCGTAGTGTGTTTCCCGGCATAGCAACGAAGTTGCTAAAATCACCGGAAGCGCGTCCGAAGAAAATGACAATAACCCCGCTACTCCGGATCCCTGCACACGTAGTGTGTTTCCCGGCGTAGCGCGTTCAGGTGATACAGAATACTTGAAGGCCTCGGGTGCAATAGCGATGCACCGCCTCCCGAGATCGCATTATCAAGCGCTTATGCTGATTAATTCTCGGTTAATAATTACAATCTATATGATACTTATTCGAATTACACTCAAATGTGGTCTCACCGGGTTTATACGGGCATTCAATAATTGCCGGGCCGAGAGATAATTGCTGCCATCCCCCGTTACAACATGCCTGGCACGTTGACCGTCCATCCTGTGCCCTGCACTGAGTAACCCCGTCATTTATGCCCAGGCAGCTATCATTCGGTATAGGCTGCATTCTGACCGGTTGTGGTTCTTCTACGAAATTCACGGACGCCGGTTCTTCGTAAGTTGCACAGGAGATTATTACGATAGAAGAAATGATCGTTAAAAAGACTATTATGAATCTACCCATTACTTCCCTCCCCATATTTTTATATTAAGAATGCGATTAATTCGATTCTCTCATATGATATACCAGTGTCAAGCTTAATTTCAGCAGGGGTTCTAAAACTGATCTGTCCCCTATAATAAGCCCGAGGGTTAAGCTGGATTTTCAATAAAGAATCCCTATGTACAAGAGTCGTCCGAATGACAGGGGACACGGGTTACTGCGGCCCTCACTATATTTCCGAACCCCCATCACAGCCAATATACCGCAACCCGTCACCCCGGCCGTTTACTGTATAGCCATCGAGCCCCTCGCTTCCTCTTCGAGGAGCTTCTTTCTCTCCTGCTCCGTCAGCTTCTGCGGCTCGAGAACGACGGTCAATTTCCTGAGCTCGCCCGCGTACTCGAACGGCATATTATCGGCGTAGTCCTCCACCACCGGGGTCCCCGTATCCTCGCCGACGTCAAAGGTTTCGTCTAGCGAGAACCTGACCCCTATCGTCTGTGATATACGGCCCTTCGCCGCCTCCTTTCCGTCCACGTAGAGCGTCCCGTCCGCCCCCTTGCCGAGCCCCCCGCCGTCGTACTTGAGGCTGAACCTGACGACGTGATTCCCCGCGGGGAGAGGCTTGTCCGAAGCGATCCGGTACTTGTGCCCGGGCTGGTTCGAAAGCGCGTACACGAATTCGGGCCTGCCGTCCTGGACCAGCAGCGCCCAGCCGCCGAAGCGCCCGCCCATCGTCGCCAATACCCCGTCGGCGCCGCCTTCGGGCACGTTGACCTCGGCCGCTACGGCCCAGGACTTATTCTTGAAATCCGGCGCGGAGCCCTCGGGTATGCGGACCGCTCCCGGATAATACGTGAACTCGCTTCGCCCCCGCGTAAGGCTCGGACGGATAGCCGGGTCGGCCCGCGAGGCGAAGCTCGAATCCAGCGGGTAGACGTCATACTTCTTCGCCTCGGCGTCGAAGGCGTCCTGCATTTCCTTCAGCTTCTCGGGGTTCTCCGCCGCGAGGTCGTTCGCCTGGCTGAAATCCTCGCTGACGTTATAGAGCTCCCACTTGAAATCGTCGGGATTGGGCTCCTGCCCGACGGTGACCCACGGCAGCCGGAGCGGCGTCGTGCTCGCTATCCAGCCGTCCTTGTATATCGCGCGGTTGCCGACGAGCTCGAAATACTGCGTGCCGTGCCGGGTCGGGGCGTCGGGCGCGTCGAACGTGTACACGAGGCTCACGCCCTCTATGGGCTTCTGCTCGACGCCGTCTATCGTCGTGGGGGGCGTGATGTTCGCCGCTTCGTATATGGTCGGCACGATGTCTATCACGTGGCTGAACTGGGGCCGCACGCCGCCGGTGTCCTTGATCCGCGCGGGCCACGAAATAACCATGCCGTTCCGCGTGCCGCCGAAGTGGGACGCCACCTGCTTGTTCCACTGCATCGGCGAGTCCATCGCGTGCGCCCAGCCGACCGGGTAGTGGTTATACGTCAGCGGGCCGCCGAGCTCGTCGATCATCGAGAGCAGGAACTCCTCGGTTTCCGTCACGCCGTTTGCCGCCGTCGCCACCTCGTTCGTCGTGCCCTGCATCGTGCCCTCGGCGCTCGCGCCGTTGTCGCCCATGATGAATACGACGAGCGTGTTGTCGAGCTCGCCCGATTCCGCGAGGGCGTCGATTATGCGCCCGACCTGGTCGTCGGCATACGAAAGCGCGCCGGCGTAAACCTCCATCATGCGCGCGTAGAGCCGCTTCTGGTCGGGCGACAGGGTGTCCCACGCCGGTATCTCTTCGGGCCGTTTCGTCAGCTTCGTGCCCGGAGGGACGACGCCCTGCTTTATCTGCCGCGCCAGCGTTTCCTCGCGCACTTTATCCCAGCCCTGGTCGAACTGCCCCTTGTATTTATCTATCCACTCCTTGGGCGCGTGGTGCGGGGCGTGCGCCGTGCCGGTGGCGTAATAAAGGAGCCACGGTTTGCCCGGCGCGAGCGAGCTCTGCATCCGCACCCACTCTATGGCCTTGTCCGCGAGGTTCTTGTCCAGCGGCGCGTCCGCCTCCATCTCCACCTCTATCGGCCTCGTGTTCTCGAAGAGGGCCGGGTGCCACTGGTCGGTGTCGCCCCCGATGAACCCGTAGAAATACTCGAAGCCGAGGCCGCCCGGCCAGAGGTCGAACGGGCCTGCCTGGCTCGACATCCAGTCGGGCACGTTGTGCATCTTGCCGAACCAGGCCGTGTTGTAGCCGTTCCCCTTGAGGACCTCTCCGACCGAGCCCGAGCTCCTCGGCACGAGCGAGTTATATCCCGGGTAGCCCGTCGCGAATTCAGTGATCACGCCGCTCGCGTTCGAATGGTGGTTACGCCCGGTGATGAGCGCGGCCCGCGTCGGGGAGCAGAGCGCCGTCGTATGGAACATGTTGTAACGAAGCCCGCTGTCGGCGAGGCGCTGGAACGTCGGCGTCTGTATCGGGCCGCCGAACGTGCTCGAAGCCCCGAAGCCCACGTCGTCCGTGATTATGAGGAGCACGTTCGGGGCGTCCGGGGGCGCTGTGACGCCCTTCGGGAAATCGGGCGTCGAATCCTTTACAGTCCGCCCGATCTTGCCCTCGAACGGCTGCTCGGGCCGGGGCAGGGTTTCCTGCGCCGCGGCTATGGAGGTAAGACAGAGGAACAAGACGGCGAAATAAAACGGGACGGCAGACGGGAATTCCTTAAATCCGCTCTTCATTGCAGCACCCCCCCACAGACGGCATTAAGACGGATTAAACCACTTTTACATACAAGTCTGTTTCAAGTATCACACAACCGGCTATTTAT
>JADLGH010000050.1 GCA_020849425.1 Candidatus Dadabacteria bacterium | reverse complement strand
CAAGGAAATACTCGCCAACGAGCGCCTCATACTCGAAATCATCACCGACGAGCTCTCCGCGATAAAAGATAAATACGGCGACGAGCGCAGGACCGAGATACTCGACAGCCTCGAGGAACTCTCCCTCGAAGACCTCATCGCCGACGAGGACATGGTCGTCACGATAACCCACGAGGGCTACATCAAAACTACCCCGCTCAGCATCTACAGGAGCCAGAAGAGGGGCGGCAAGGGCCGCACGGGCATTACTACGAAAGAGCTCGACTTCGTCGAAACCCTCTTCACGGCGTCCAAGCACAACTACGTCCTCTTCTTCACGAACCTCGGCAGATGCTACTGGAAAAAGGTCCACGAATTCCCCGAGGCCGGCCCGGCCGCGAGGGGCAAGGCCCTCGTCAACCTCTTGAACCTCACCTCGGGCGAGAAGGTCGCCGCGGTCCTCCCGGTAAAGGAGTTCAAGGAAGGCAACTACATCATGATGGCCACAAGGAACGGCACCGTGAAAAAGACCGAGCTCATGGCCTACTCCAACCCGCGAGTCGGCGGCATCATAGCGCTCAACATCCGCGAGGGCGACGAGCTCATCGAAGCCCGTCTCACGAGCGGGAGCGACGAAATCCTCCTCACCTCCTACTTCGGCCAGGCGATAAGGTTCAGGGAAGACGAGGTCAGGGACATGGGCAGGACGGCGACGGGCGTAATCGGCATAAGGCTCGACGAGGGCGACAAGGTCGTAAGCCTGGAAGTCATCGAAAACCCCGAGGCACAGATACTCACCGTAACCGAAATGGGCTACGGCAAGAGAACCCTCGTCTCCGAATACAGGATTACGGGCCGCGGCGGAAAGGGCATAATCACGGTTAAAACCACGGACAAGAACGGCAGGGTCGTGGGCGCCTTCCAGGTGACGAACGATACGCAGATAATGATTATCACGACGCAGTCCGGCAAGGTCATCCGCATGAACGCGTCCGGTATAAGCATATACGGGCGCGGGACGCAGGGCGTAAAGCTCATAGGGCTCGAGCCCGACGAAAGGGTCGCCGCTATCGCCAAGGTAGTCGAAAAAGAGCAGGATACGGCCGTCGAGCCGCTCGAGTCGGAATAGCCTCCGGAAAATGATACGTAAGGTAGAAAATATATTCCTCGATTTCCCCGGCTACGGCTGCTTCGCGTGCGACCCCGATAACAGCCACGGCCTCAAGCTCGAATTCTTCGCCGACGACGAAAAGGGCGAAGTCTTTACGAAGATAACCCCCGACGGCCATCTCCAGGGCTTCCCCGGCATACTCCACGGCGGCATACAATGCGCCCTCGTCGACGAGGTGGCCTTCTGGACGATGTTCGACAAGTACAGGAAGATAGCGCTCACGACCAACATCGACATGGAGTTCATGAGCCCCGTCGGCCTTTCCGGCGAGCTCACCGTCTCGGGCAGGATAGCACGCGAGGAGGGGCGCAAGATAGGCGTCGACGTCAGGATTATCTCCCCCTCGGGCAAGCTTTGCACGAAGAGCAGCGTAGATTATATTATCCCGAAGAAGGAAGTGACGATGAGGATAATGGGCAAGGAAAGGTTCACTCCCAAATTCACGCAATACCTGGAAGACTGATATGATGAAGCTATACGACCATCCGCTGTCCGGAAACTGTTACAAGGTGAGGCTCGCGCTCCGTCAGCTCGGCATAGAATACGAAAAGCTCTACCTCGACATATTCGAGGGCGCACAGCATTCGGGGGACTATAAGGCCGTAAATCCCAACAGGAAGAGACCCGTCCTCGTCGACGGCGGCTTCAGCATGTGGGAATCGAACGCCATCCTGCTCTACCTCGGGAAGAAATACTCCCCGAATCCCCTCTATCCCGAAGACCTTTCCGCATTCGGCAAAATGGCGCAGTGGCTTTTCTTCGGCAAAACTTCCATAGACCCGAGCCTCGCCGTTGCGAGGTTCATGACGAAATTCCTGCCGCCCGAATCCGTCGACGAGAAAAGACTCGGCGAATTAAGAACCCAGGGCAACGCCGTCCTCCAGGTGCTCGACGACCACCTCGAACACTCCGACTTCCTCGCCGGGGATTACTCCATGGCCGATATCGCGTGCTTTCCCTACGTCGATCTCGCTCCGGAAGGCGGAATAGACCTCTCGCCTTATTCCAGCGTCGTTCTCTGGTGCGACAGGATAAAATCCCGCCCGGGTTTCATCAGGATGGAAGATTAGTGCAGAGGGTAAATTGGAGCGGGAAACGGGATTCGAACCCGCGACCTTCTCCTTGGCAAGGAGACGCTCTAGCCAGCTGAGCTATTCCCGCTGAACGGATGATTAAGATAGCCAGATTAAGGACCGTTGTCAAGCGCTCTTGCGTAACGAGTTTTATATCCGAACACATGTATATGGCCGAGACGACATGAATAATACGAACAGAAAAGCGATTATATCGCGGACGAAAAGGGCGATCATAAAGATAGGCAGCAGCGTCCTCACGGACGACGGGGGCATACTGGACGAGTCCGCTTTCGACCGCCTGGCGAAGGACATATCGGCCGTCAAAAACCAGAAGCGCGACGTCGCCGTCGTCTCCTCCGGGGCGATAGCCTCGGGGATGAAAAAGCTCGGCCTCACGCGCAAGCCGACCGAAGTCTCCATGAAGCAGGCCATAGCCGCATGCGGCCAGAGCACACTCATACGAAACTACGAAAGGGCCTTCTCGTCCTACGGCGAAAAGGTCGCCCAGATACTCCTCACGCACGACAACCTCACCGACAGGAAGCGCTTTCTCAACGCGAGGAAAACCCTGACCACGCTCTTCGGCATGGGCATAATCCCCATCATAAACGAAAACGACACAGTGGCGGTCGAGGAAATCATGCTCGGCGACAACGACAACCTGGCGGCCCACGTAACGTCCCTCGTCGAGGCCGACCTCCTCATACTCCTCACGGACATCGGCGGGCTCTACGACAAAGACCCGCGCCGCAGCCGCGACGCCGAGCTCATAGCCCTCATCGACCGCATAGATAAAAACGTCGAGTCAATAGCCGGCGATACGTCCGGCCGCACGACGACGGGCGGCATGAAGACGAAGATACAGGCCGCGCGGACGGCCGCGGCGTTCGGCGTGCCGACGATAATCGCGAACGGCAAGGAAGAATCGACGCTCGAAGATTTATTCGCCGGCAAGGAAGTCGGGACGCTCTTTCTCCCCTCGGCGGCGAGCCTCAGCCGGAGAAAACACTGGATAGCGTTCACACTCAGATCGGCCGGGCAGATAATAATCGACGACGGGGCGAGGAATGCGATATCCTCTAAAGGTAAGAGCCTTCTCCCCTCGGGCATAAAGGACGTAAAGGGAAAGTTCGGCGTCGGTGAATCGGTCACGTGCGTCGACGAATCCGGCGCCGAGATAGCGCGCGGGCTCACATCCTACAGCTCGGAGGACATAAAGCTCATCATGGGTAGGAGCACCCGCGACATAGAAGCCGTTCTCGGCCACAAGTACAGCGACGAGGTCATTCACAGGGACGACCTCGTCATAATCGCCGGGTAGACTATTAAGCCGTTCCGTATATGCGCTCAGGTAAATTAAAGCTTCTTCTTATTCTCGTATTTGCTCTTTTTCTCCTTGCCGGGGCCTCCGCGCTCGGTCTCTACTACTACATCAACGAAGTTCCCTCCGTAAAGACGGATACCGTCGTGGACATACCGAAAGGGAAGGGCGTCCGGGGCATAGCCTCCATGCTCGAAGACGAGGGGGTGGTTGCGAGCGGCCGGCTCTTTCTCTACTATTCTGTCGCGTCGGGGGTCCAGAACAGGCTCCAGGCGGGGGAATACGAGTTTAAAAAAGGAGCGACCCTCTCCGACGTCCTCGCCAAGATAACAAAGGGCGACGTCCTCCTTCACAGGGTCACCATTCCCGAGGGCCTTACGGTAAAGGAAACCGCCGCGCTGCTCGACAAAAAGGGCCTCTTTCCGAGTACAGATTTCCTTGCCGCGGCCTCCGACTCTTCCCTCGTCGCCGGCCTCCCGGGTCCACCCTTAACGGGGGCCGAGGGGTATCTCTACCCCGAAACCTACACGTACAAAAAAGGGGTTACGCCCGAAGAATTCGCCGGGATGATGACCGACAGGTTCAGGTCCGTCTACGCGTCTTTCGACGGAATGAAAAACCGGGTCAATCTCACGGACAACGAAATAATAATCCTGGCGTCGATGATAGAAAAAGAGGCGGGCGACGTAAAGGAGCGCCCCCTCGTCTCGGCCGTCTTCCACAACAGGCTAAAGGCCGGAATGAGGCTCGAAAGCGATCCCACGGTCATATACGGCATGGGGGACGATTTCGACGGGAACCTCAGGAGGGGGGACCTTCGCACGATGACACAGTACAACACTTACGTCATAAAGGGCCTTCCGCCCGGTCCCATAGCCAATCCCGGAAAGGGTTCGATAGAGGCGGCGCTGAATCCCGCGCCGGTCGATTATCTCTACTTCGTTTCGAGGGGCGACGGCACCCACGTCTTCTCGACCAGCTACCGCGACCACGTAAACGCAGTCAACCGCTACCAGCGCCGGCGCTGAGCGCAGCCCGCCCGCCTCGTTTCAGTCCGGATTCGCCGGACTGGCCCGGTGCGGCTCCAGCGCTTCCGCCCCCGATGCGAAGTGCCTTTACGCGAAGACCTTGCTGAACGGGTCCACCTGCGACTTCTCGTCGTGTATCGGGACGATATAGCTCTTGTCCCTTCTCTCGATGCGTATGGTCCCGTCCTTTCTCCGCGTGGCGATGAACTGGGTCCCGCTCGTCTCGCCCGAAATCTTCTGGAGAATGCGCGGATAGTTCTTCGATCCGATGAATATCGAATGTATGCACACGCCGAGCTTTTTCGCCCTCACCCTCTCGGCGAGAACGTCGCAGTCGCCCGAGGTCGGTATGCCGTCGGTGATGAACAGTATGTGCTTGTTCCGAAGGCCCCTTCCCCTGAACTCCGTAAGCGCGTCCTTGAGCGCGTCCTCGTAGTTCGTGTTGCCCGAGCACTCGGTCTTCGAGGCGAGCTCCATCATCCAGTTGTAATCCCTGGTGAAGAACTTCGAGTTCCTCTTGTATTTATACGAGCGGTGGTTGAATTCTATATACCCGACGCGCATCTTCTTCGACCTCGCAAGCTCGATGACGCCCCTTACGACGGAAGACGACCACTCGCTGTAGACGCCCATCATCGACGTGCTGACGTCCCGGAGAATGGCGATCTCGCCGCCCATCATCTCCTTTTCTCGCCTGTGCACGCGGGGGAGGCTCGGGGTCGTGTGCTCGCTCCAGATCATGATCTCCGAGGGGTCCACGTCCTCCACCTCGTCGAAATGGCTCATGCGCTTCCATTTCCTCGGAAGCCCGCCCGGATGGTCGCCGCGGAGCGCGATGTTACGCTGAAAGTTCCCTTCGAGAACCTTCATTATGACCTTTACGTTGTCGGCGGATTCCAGGTTCTTCTTCCCGCCGATCCAGTAATCTTCCTCGTCGCCCGGGTCGGGAGACTTGCTGGCGAAAACCTTGTTGGATTTCGGGGGTTCCTTCTCGTCCCGCTTCTGCCCGTCGTCCGTGGTCTCGCCCGTCGCATCGGACGGGATGTTCAGGTCCTCGGGCGGGACCATGCTGGTCTCTTTCTGGATGTTGTCCTTGAGCTCCTTCAAGGCCTGGAAAAAGGTCTTGCGGGCTTCCGAGAGGTCGTCCTTCTGCGATTCCTTCCTGGCCTGCTCGTCGGGTATCTCCTGCTTGGATTCCTCCCCGGGCAGGTCCTGATCGAATTCAGAGGACGGTTCCTGCTGCTCTAGCTCGTTCCCCCGGTCCCTGTCTTTTTTTTTTTGGTCGTGAGGTCCTCGATTATCTGGTCGAGCTGTAAAAAGACCTCTTCAGGGATACGGAAAGCCGTCATGTATTTAAGGGCGTTCAGATCTTCGAGCGTGCAGACCTCCCTGCCGTGGAGAAGGGCGTGCGACCTCATTATCTTGAGCGATTTCACGAAGAACGTCCTGTCGGAAATCATGGAGTTCGACTCGTCGCACCCGTAATCCTCGATGAGCGTCGCCACGAAATTGGCGAGCGCTTCCTGCACCTCTTCCGGAATAGCGACGCTCCCCAGCTTCTGGTAGTACTCGTCGAAGACTTCCTTGCTGACCCTCGGCGGCACCTGGTACTCGGCCGGCCTCTCTGTGTAGAGCCTTATGACCTCCTTCGCCTCGTCCCACTTCTTTCCGTAGGAAAGCCCCTGCGAACTTATCTGGAGCACGAACCTGTCCAGGTTCGCCGGGTCGAGCGGCTCGTTGTAATACTCGTCGGCCGTCGGGTTGCTCGTGGCGATAGCGGTCAAAAGCGGAATGCTGTCGTCGAAGAATTTTCTTTCGTTGAGTATTCGTAAAAGTACGTTGAGCGACTCTCCGGGGGCGCGGGATATGTCGTCCAGGAGGCATATCTCGGCCGTCAATATACCGCCCTTGACGACCCTCTGCTTTATGACCTCCCCGGTCTCGGTCAGCTCTTTGGATATCACGAGGTCACCCAGAAGCTCCGAGAGCCTCGTGTCCCTGTGGAGCTGATAAAAGAAGAATTTCAGCTGCGCCGCTCCCGATATAATTTCCGCGAGCATCGTCTTCGCGGTCCCGGGCGGGCCTTCCACGTAAATATGCTCCCTCGCTATAACTCCCAGGAGGAGCGCTATTTTCACTTCCTCGTGCCCCACTACCAGCTTGTCCATCTCTTCTTTGAGGGCTACGAACGGATTCTCTGTGCTCATACTTAGGTTGTGCCTCCGGTATGTTTCCTCTAGCTGTCATTAATTGTACATAAGGGGTGTTTTTTTTGCAATAAAAGCCGCCTCCGGCCCGCCCGTTTGAAAAACGGCCGTCCACTAAGCCGTACGGGTTTACAATCGGCCTCAAAATGTGATATGTTGTGGTTCCATTACACGGGAGACGACGACTTCATGCACGAGCGAATAACAGAGATTCTGGTGGCGATAAGCGGTTACGTGTGGGGTCTCCCCATGATTCTTCTCCTTCTCGGGACGGGCATATACCTCACGATAATCCTGAGGGGCATGCAGGTATGGACACTGTGGCCCGCGCTCAGGCTCGCATTCATGAAGAAATACCAGGAACAGGACGCCGAGGGCGACATCTCCCACTTCCAGGCCCTCATGACCGCCCTGTCGGCGACGGTAGGCGTGGGCAACATAGCGGGCGTCGCTACGGCCATAGCCGTCGGCGGCCCCGGGGCCCTCTTCTGGATGTGGGTTACCGGCCTCCTCGGAATGGCTACAAAGTACTCCGAGGCCGTCCTCGCCGTAAAGTACAGGGAAGTCGATAAATTCGGCATGATGAGCGGCGGCCCGATGTACTACATTTCAAACGGCCTCGGCTTCAGGAAGCTCGGCGTAATGTTCGCCGTCTTCACCGTCTTCGCTACGTTCGGCATAGGCAACATGGTCCAGTCCAATTCCGTGGCCCAGGCCATGAGCGATACCTTCAGCATCCCGGTCTGGATAACCGGGATCGTTCTCTGCATAGGGACCGGTCTCGTCATAGTCGGCGGCATAAAGAGCATAGCCAGGGTTACGAGCGCCATGGTGCCGTTCATGATAATCTTCTACATCGTCGGCTCCGTGATAGCCCTCATAGCCTTCAGGGCAAATATAATCGACGCTTTCGGACTCGTTTTCCACTACGCATTCAACCCGACGGCGGCCGCGGGGGGCTTCCTCGGCTCGACGATTGCGCTGACAATGCGTATGGGCATAGCGCGCGGCATCTTCTCCAACGAATCCGGGCTCGGCAGCTCGCCTATCGCGGCTGCGGCGGCGAAGACGAAAAACCCCGTCGGACAGGCCCTCGTATCCATGACCCAGACGTTCATAGATACGATCATCGTCTGCACGTTCACGGGCATAGTGATAATTTCGAGCGGGCTCTGGTCCAACGGCGAAACCGGCGCGGTCCTTTCCTCGTCGGCCTTCGAGCTGGGCATGTCCCACAAGCTCGGGGCCGCGGTGCTCGCCATAAGCCTCGCGTTCTTCGCGTACTCGACACTCGTCGGGTGGAGCTACTACGGTGAAAAGGCGATCGAATTCCTGTTCAAAGAAGGGGTGATCAAGCCCTACAGGGTGCTGTTTACCCTGGTCGTATTCGTCGGGGCCATCGCCAAGCTCGAGCTTGTCTGGGCGTTCGCCGACATCATGAACGGCCTAATGGCATTCCCGAACCTGGTCGGCCTCCTCGGGCTCTCCCGCGTCGTAGTCGAGGAGACGAAAAAGTACCTCCCGCACGAGCTCGAGCGCCTGAGGCAATGATCCGGCCATCGCCGCGCCCGCATGCTCCTCGGCCGGTTTCTAAGCCCGCTTTTTTCGGCTAGAATATAGGCTCCGATACGTCCGTCATGAAAGACTTCGCCCGCATCCTTTTCGCCGCCGTCCTTGTCTCCCTGTCGTGGAGCCTCGCCGCCCGCTCCGTCGAATGGACGCCCATAGGCTACGGCACCCTGGACGACTCCTCGCGCTTCGACGTCTTCATAGACACCGGGAGCATAAAAACCGTCGCCGGCAAGACCAGGTTCTGGCAGGGGCACGTCTTTTACGAGGAGCAGCCGCTCCCGTCGGGTAAATCCTACGTCAGAATAACGATAGGCAAGGCGGTCGACTGCGCTGCCGGGACAGACTCCAACCTCGAAGCCGTCTTCTACGCCCCCGACGGCTCCATAGTCGACAACTACTCCTCGGGCGGGGCGTCCGGGTTCAAACCCGTTATTCCCGAAACGATCAGCGGGGCCGTGCTCGGCTTCGTCTGCGATTCCTTTAACGACAACGCAAAAGGTGGCCCATGACTATGAAAATTATAGCCGCACTGGTCTTCTCCGTTCTTGCGTCCGTGCCGATGATTTCGTGTAAAAGCGAATCCGGCCCCGACGACAAATGGAAGTTCGTCGCCAAAATCGCCGACGAAAACGAAAAACCCGTGGCCGTTTACATGGATCTCAAGAGCATCGAAATAAACGACAACACCAGAAAGTTCTGGATACGTTACGTCGGCAAAAAGCCCGGGAATACGGGCGACACGTTCATACGGCAGACGGGCTACTGGGAAGTAGACTGTTTCGACAGGACTCTCTATCGTATCGGTGAGGAATACTACAATCCCGAGGGGATGCTTACGGGGAAAAGCGACGAAAGGATAAAGGAAGAATATAAATCCGACGAGGCGCTCGGAGCGAAGCTCGCCGCCATGGCGTGCAGATACGCAGGCAGGAGATAAACCCCCAAGGGCTCACGCTCCCGCCTGCCTGGTTTAATCAACGCTGATTTCATAATAACGTCCACGACCCGCGCTCAGTGAACTATGTCGCTCGGTATGAGGACCATCTCCCATAGCGAGAACATAACCTCTTCTTTCCTGCTGAGCTCGGGCTTCCGCCCTTCGAGCATCTCCTTGGCGTACCTGTTCGCGAATTCGTTCAGATCGCCTATGGAAACCTCGAACTCTTCCACTTCGTCGTGAAAATTGACGTGAAAGCCGTTTTCTTTCTGTGTCGCGGTAAATCCGCCTGGTTCTCTATGCATATCGTGTTCTCCTTCTAAAAATCAATATAATCACCGTTTTCGCCTTTTAAAGGGCCCGATTTCCGGAAGCCCGTCGTTTGCAAACCGGCTCGGCGTCCCCACCCCCGCGACTTTTCTGATGCTCTTCGCTTCGATCTGGATTCCGCGTCAAAGGGCGGCGCGTTCTTGATTTCGCCGAAACGGTGTAGACTATTCTCTAATCGGGGGACTCATGAGCGGACCGTTTCTTACAGGGGACAAGGCGCTTGAAAGGCTCGGGGATATGACGGGCCTCGTCTGCGGCATAGCCGACAGGGAAGGCATCGGTCCCCACGAGACGAACTCCTCGAAAAGTACCTCCTCGACATGGAAGCCGCCCTCCGGTCTAGGGACGTCGAAAAGGCCAAGTCCCTCGTCATGCGCCTTCTTACGGAAGTCCTCGGTTACGACAGCGTAAGGGCAAAATTCGTCATGTACAACCACCTCAACAAGAACGCCGGCTGGGATTAGTGCGCCCGCCTTTCCACGTTTACCCCCCGCTATCTACTGACCTTCCCCGAAGCTGCTATTAATCCACCCCCCACTTCCTCTATTAATCCGCCCGCACTTCTCTATTAATCCGTCCGCACGCCCTCGGCCGCTATCCTCTCCGCGGCGGCCGCGAAATCCCTTTCGATATAGTCGGCGTAATGCGAATACATGTCCCACCCGGTGAGCACCTGAACGGTCCTGAGCCCGGCCTTCTTCCCGGCGATCATGTCTATGTCCGAATCCCCCACCATCCACGACCGCGGCCTGTCTACGCCGTGCTTTTTCGCCAGCGCATCTATCATCCCGGTCCGGGGCTTACGGCACAGGCACGCGATGTTGTACGGCGGAACCGTCCCCCTCGGATTGTGCGGACAATACGCGTATTCCTCGATGTAAACGCCCCTCTCCTCGAGTATGACGTCCAGGTAATTGTGAAGCTCGTTTACGTCCGTCTCCGTAAGATGCCCGCTCGCGACGCGGCTCTGGTTCGTCACGACGAACAGGAGATACCCGCTCTTCGAAAGGAGCTTGAGGGCTTCTATGTAATCCTCGGGTATGTAAAAATCCCCGATCCTGTAGATATACTTCTCCCCTCCGTCCGGGAGTAGTATGGTCTTATCCCTGTCGAGGAATACCGCTTTCGAGCTCATTTCTTTCTCCTTGCGCCCGTCACCCTGAATAACACGTGAACGTACGTTTCCGTGCGGGCTTTCGAACGCCTTTCCTGGCGTTACGTCATATAGCGCTACATTATATATAGGGAAAACCGATTGGGTGTGCTGGGTTCGCGCCGGGGTTTACTTCGCCGCCTTGAAATACTTGTCCCTGGTTTCTTTCGGAAGATGGCGCTTAAGGTATTCGTATACGGCTTCCCTCACTATCTGCGCCGGCCTCATCTGCAAATGCCACTGCGATTCGTTCAGCATGTCCACGAATTCCTGCGAGGCCTTGACGTATATAGCCTTGTCGAGCGTTTCTTTCTTCCGGCCTTCCTTTTTCCGGGTAACCATATTTTAAGTATATACCATATTTTTCATATAAAAAGAATAGCCTCGCTGTAGTCGAGCTCCCGGAGCCGCGCGACCCCGGTTTTTGTTAATTATATCGGCCGGGTATGGCCCCGCCGCGAGCGGCGGGCAGGCCTTTCGTGTATATTAATCTATACGGCTGCCGGTAGCCGGCCCGTTCCCGGCCGCGTCGTTCCGGCGCATCCCGGGCGGGTGCGTCGGGTGTGAAAGCGCCGCACAGTACCAGTATTCGGCCGCATATAAAGGCGCGGGGGTAATATAGATGAAATGGTCCTGGAAGCTCGGAGAATTCGGCGGTATTCCGGTCTACATCCACGCGACCTTCCTTCTCATCATCGCGTGGGTCGTCCTCGTCCACTGGACGAGCGGCGAGACACTTTCCTCCATCATAGGCGGGGTGATTTTCGTCCTGGCCCTCTTTCTCTGCGTCGTCCTCCACGAGTACGGCCACGCCCTCACGGCCCGGCGCTACGGCATAAAAACGCGCGACATAACGCTCCTGCCGATAGGCGGCGTCGCCAGGCTCGAGCGCATGCCCGACGACCCGATGCAGGAGCTCAAGGTCGCCCTCGCGGGCCCGGCCGTAAACGTCGTCATCGCCGTCCTCCTCTACGCATGGCTGATCCTGACGCGGGGCCTCGGTCCCCTCGGCGACCTCACGCTTACGCAGGGCTCCTTCGCCGAGCGGCTCATGCTGGTCAACATCTTCCTCGTCGTCTTTAACCTCATTCCCGCATTCCCGATGGACGGCGGGCGGGTGCTCCGGGCGCTTCTCGCCCTGCGGACAGACTACACACGCGCCACGCAGACCGCCGCCTCGATAGGGCAGGGTATCGCCCTTCTCTTCGGGTTCATAGGCCTCTTTACTAACCCCTTTCTCGTCTTCATCGCTCTCTTCGTATGGATAGGGGCCGCGCAGGAGGCCACGATGGTAAAGGTCAGGTCGGCGCTGGGCGGCGTGCCGGTCGAAAAGGCCATGCTGACCGACTTCAAAACCGTAAGCCCCGACGATCCACTGAGCCGCCTCATCGAGCTCACGATGTCCGGCTCCCAGCAGGACTACCCGGTATCGGACAGCTCGGGGATAGTCGGCATGGTAACGCACCAGGACCTCATAAAGGGGCTCTCGGAGTACGGCGAAAGCGCCACCGCCGGCAGGGTCATTCGCCGCGAGTTCCAGGTGCTCGACCCGTGTGAGATGCTCGAAACCGCATTCATGCGCATCCAGTCGAGCGACCTCATGACGGTCCCTGTCGTAAGGAACGGCGGCCTCGTAGGTCTTCTGACCATGGACAACGTCGGCGAGTTTATGAGGATACAGGCCGCAGTGTCCGAGAAAAGAACGAGGGCCTGGTAGCGCCGCCCCGGCCGGGGTAAGACCTTTGCGTCTTTTTCGCCGTTCGGCCGTCTATACACGATGAAAACGGAGATAACATGAAAACCGCAAGCGAAACGACCCACAGGCTTCACATAAAAGACATGAGCTGCGCCGGGTGCGTCGATACGGTGCAGAGGACACTGAGCTCCGTCTCCGGCGTAAAATCTGCCGAGGTCAATTTCGCCGACAAGACGGCTACGGTCACGGGCGAGGTGTCCCCCGATACGCTCGTCTCGGCGGTCGGGGGGGCGGGCTACACGGCCTCCGTTCTGAAGGGCGAAGACTCCGAGTCCGAAAAGGAGAGCGAAGAGGCCGAATTATACCGCGACCTCCTTAAGCGCACGATAATCTCGGGCGTCCTCGCCGCCTTCATAGTCGTGGTCAGCATGACGGGCATCCTCCCCGCGCTCGATACGGCGGCGGGCAGGCTCTCGTGGGGGGCCGTATCGCTCCTCACGCTTTTCGTGCTGATCTACGGCGGCGGGAGGTTTTTCAAGGGGGCGCTCAAGTCCTTCCGCAACCACAGCGCCAACATGGACACGCTCGTCGCCATAGGCACGGGGGTCGCGTGGGCCTACTCCACGTTCGTCGTCCTCTTCCCCGGCGCCGTCGGGGATCTCGCCGGGCATCTCTACTTCGAAACGGCGGCCATAATCATCGCTCTCATAGACCTGGGCGGGGCGCTAGAAATGAGGGCGCGCGGCAAGACGTCCGAGGCCATTAAACGCCTCATAGGCCTCAAGCCGAGGACGGCCAGGGTCGTAAGGGGCGGGGCCGAGACCGACGTCCCTATCTCGGAGGTCGTTCCAGGCGACGTCGTACGCGTCCGTCCCGGCGAGAAGATACCGGTGGACGGCGTCATAACCGACGGCTCCTCGCAGGTTGACGAATCCATGCTCACGGGCGAGCCCATGCCCGCGGAAAAAGGGGCTGGAGACGAAGTCGTCGGCGGCACCATAAACAAGTCCGGGAGCTTTCTCTTCAGGGCCACGCGGGTCGGCGAAGAGACGGCCCTCGCACGCATCATCGAGATGGTAAGAAAGGCCCAGAACTCAAAGCCCGCGATCGGGCGTCTCGCGGACAGGGTGTCGGGAATATTCGTTCCGTCCGTTCTGCTGGCGGCGGTCTTCACGCTGCTCGCGTGGTTCAATTTCGGCCCCGAGCCCAGGCTGACCTACATGCTCGTAACGGCAATCGCGGTTCTCATAATCGCCTGCCCGTGTGCTCTCGGGCTCGCAACCCCCATATCCGTCATGGTCGGCGTGGGCAAGGCGGCGGAACACGGCGTCCTCATCCGGAACGGCGACGCGCTCCAGCAGGCCGGGAGGCTGACGGCGATAGTGCTCGACAAGACCGGGACTATAACGCAGGGCAGGCCCGTAGTGACGGCCGTCGAACCCCTTGGCGGGACGAGCGAAGAGGACGTTCTCTCCCTCGCCGCCGGGCTCGAAGCCGGCTCCGAGCATCCCCTCGCCGAGGCCGTTCTCGAAGCGGCGAAAATAAAGGGCGGAGCGCCGAGGGAGGTAACCTCTTTCGAGGCAGTGTCGGGCCACGGCGTAAAGGCCGTATACGACGGCAAAACCGTCCTTCTCGGCAACAGGAAGCTCATGGTGGACAACGGCGTTACGCTCGGGGAGGGCGAAGCCCGCCTGGAAGAGCTTTCCCGGACGGGTAAGACGGTCGTCTTCCTCGCGTCCGGCGGCGCGCTCGCGGGGCTCATAGGCATATCCGATCCGCTGAAGCCCGATTCGAAAGAGGCCGTCGAAAGGCTCAAAAAAATGGGGCTCAAGGTCATAATGCTCACGGGCGATAACCGCGTCACGGCCGGGGCCGTGGCTAAGGAAACGGGCATAGACGAGTTCATCGCCGAGGTCCTGCCGGACGGGAAATCGGACGAGATTTCAAAGCTCCGGGCGAATGGAGAGATAGTAGGCATGGTGGGCGACGGCATAAACGACGCCCCGGCCCTGGCCGGGGCCGACGTCGGCTTCGCCATAGGAAGCGGGACTGACGTCGCGATCGAGAGCGCCGACATAACGCTCATGCGGGGCTCGCTTCACGGCGTCGCCGACGCAATAAAGATTTCGAACGCCACGGTAAGGAATATAAAGGAGAACCTCTTCGGCGCCTTCGCTTACAACACGCTCGCGATCCCCGTTGCGGCGGGCGTGCTGTTCCCCTTCACCGGGATGCTCCTCGATCCGATAATAGCCGGCGCGGCGATGGCCCTTTCGTCCTTCACGGTCGTAACCAACGCCAACCGTCTCAGGTGGTTCAAGCCATGAAAAATATTAAAGGGGATTCGAAATGACGACGCTACTGGTCAATATTCTCGGTCTGGCCGCCGCGGCCTTCATCGTCTGGTGGTTCTGGCTTTCGAAGAACCTGCCCGAGGCAAAAGCCGGCGCCGGCGCACTCGACATAATCGTTGACGGCGGGGTGTACCAGCCCTCGGTCATACGCGCCGCGGCCGGGAAACCGCTGAGGCTGAGATTCCTTAGAAAGGATAAGAGTCCCTGCGCCGAAAAGGTGATTTTCAGCGGGCTCGACGTAAGCGCGGAACTCCCCGTCGGGCAACCGCGCGAAGTCGAATTCACACCGAAAAGCCCCGGGGAGTACGAATTTACCTGCCAGATGGCCATGTACAGGGGGAAGCTGATAGTAGAGCCCGGCCGGGAATGAGGGACGCCTCCCGGTGGGCCTGCCGCGCCGCGTCCTGAAACGCTGCACGGAAAACCTCCCGCTCGTGCCGGGGCCGCCCGGCGCGAATTACAAACAAGAAGTCCAGTCTGTGTAAAGAATTACATACGGGAGCTTCCTGGAGATACTCGGACAAGGTCCGTCAGGAAACCTTGTTGACCTTGCTGGCCTGAAGACCCTTGGGGCTTTCGACTACCTCGAATTCTACCTCGTCGCCTTCGACAAGGGTTCTGAATCCGGCGCCTTCGATGGCGCTGTAGTGGACGAAAACGTCCTTGCCGTTATCCTGCTCGATAAACCCGAAACCCTTCGACTCGTTAAACCATTTTACCTTGCCTTTCAAAGCAATTCCTCCGAAGAATAATGTCAATCCAAGAGTACATATTTTTAATATTTAGTCAACAGAAATAAGTAAAATTCATGCGGGGTTCCGGCGGGTTTGACAACGAATGCCCCACTATATAGGATTGGGAGTGCCGGCCCCTGCGCCGGGGGCCGCGAACACGAACGGAATAAATTCCGAGGAGGAATATAATGCCTGAAGAAAGAGCGAATCTCGTCACGATGAGGGGTAACCCCGTGACGCTCGTAGGACACGAGGTAAAACCCGGGGACAGCGCCCCCGATTTTACGCTCCACTCCATGCCGGGGGTCCCCGTCGGGCTCCACGACCTCGAGGGCAAGGTGAAGGTGTTCAACGTCGTCGTCTCCGTCGATACGCCCGTCTGCGACGTTCAGACGAAGAAGTTCAACGAAGAGGCGGCGAATCTCGGCGGCGACGTCGAGATACTCACGATAAGCATGGACCTCCCCTTCGCGCTAAAGCGCTACTGCGCCGCCGAGGGAATAGACAGGGTGAAAACCGTCTCCGATTACATGGACGCCTCCTTCGGCGAAAATTACGGCGTGCTGATAAAGGAGAACAGGCTGCTCGCTAGATCCATATTCGTCGTCGATAAGGACGACAAGGTAAAGGACGTAGAAATAGTCCCCGAGATCGCGAGCGAGCCCGACTACGATGCCGCAATATCCGCCGTCAGGGCCGCGCTCTAACGGGGGGATTTCCGCGCCGTGCACGGTCTCCGGTTTTCACGTTGAGCCGCCGCGGCCCGGGGCGAACGGCCTCCGGGGTTTGGTATGCGCCGGCGGCTATGTATGCTTATTGTTATAGGCATTCGTAAAAATTCATACATGGAGGACTTCCAGGTGGGATTCGGAAAATTTTTGAGCGGACTATTCTCCGGCGGAGACGAAAATCCGGGAGAAGGGGATAATGGAAAGGACTCCCTGCGGGCAGAACCCGCCGGAGTCGATTCTCCCGGAAACGACGCGTCCGCACAGCCGGCCCCTTCCCCCGCCGAAGGGCGGACGGAAGACGGCGCCCCCGCCCCTTCGCTCGAAGCCGCGGCGGCGGACGGGCCTTCGGGCGGGCCGTCCCCGGTCACCGAGCAAAAGGTCCTCGAAGCGCTCAGCAACGTATACGACCCCGAGATACCGATCGACATCGTGAACCTCGGGCTCATTTACGGCGTCGAGATCGACGGCGGCAACGTCCGCATCGAAATGACGATGACGGCTCCCGGCTGCCCGGTGTCGGGACAGATAGCTGGCGAATCGAGGCTTCTCGTCGAGGAGATTCCGGGCGTCGAGTCCGTCGATGTGGAGATCGTCTGGGATCCGCCGTGGGACCCGAGCAAGATGAGCGAAGAGGCCCAGCAGAGCCTCAACATCTACTGACGCGGGGAGGGGGGCCCGCCAGCTCCCGCGAAACGACACCGACGATGCCGCAGCTTCCCAAAGGCATATTCATCACAGGCACCGACACCGGCGTGGGCAAAACCGTCATAACGGCGGCGCTCGCCCTCTCCCTCAAGCGCTCCGGGCTTAACGTCGGCGTCATGAAGCCCATTCAATCCGGCTCCTCTCTTCCGGGAATGACGGACATCGAATTTCTAAGGACGGTCCTCGGCGAAAAAGGGCCTTCGCCCGACGATTGCATCTACGACTTCGGAGCCCCCCTCTCGCCGCAGGCGGCCGCCTCCCTTTCCGGAGAATCCATCGACCCCGGGAGGATAAAATCCGCATATGCAAGACTCGCGCTGTCCCGCGACGTCGTCCTCGTCGAGGGCGCGGGCGGCCTTCTCGTTCCCGTCCTCGACGACTATCTCATGGCCGACCTCGCCCGCGATCTCGCCGCCCCGCTCCTCGTCGTCGCGCGTCCCGGGCTCGGCACGATAAACCACACGGCCCTCACGATCGAATGCGCGCGCGGGCGCGGCCTCACGGTGCTCGGAGTCGTGATAAACGCCTTCCCCGCCTCTCCGGATCAGGCCGTGCGCTTAAATCCCCGGGCCATTTCGAGGCTCACCGGGTCGCCTGTCCTGGGGGTCTATCCGGAGGACCCCTCCCTCCGCGTCGCCGAGGGGTCTCCGGGGGCCATGGAAGGGCTCTTCACGGGCGCCTTCGCCCCGGTTCTGGGCGGGCGTTTCGACGCCGGGGAATTTTTTTCGCGCCTCGAAAATTCTTGAATCATTTCTGAGCCTTTAATACGCGCGTATAACGCGTTTAAGCGCTTTTACACCTGTTTGGCACTCCCCCGGCCGGGGGCCGCCGCAAACTTGACAGATTCCCACGTTATGATATACATACTAGGCGTTTTTTGAGTTTTGAGCTTTACACTTCCACATGGACACACTCCATAGCTAAGGTAAATAGGATGCGTAGACGGATAAAATTGCTTTTAGTACCTGTACTGTCTATCTTCGTTTTCGCCGGATTTTATTTCTCCGACAGAAATGCAGAGAGCAGCGACAAAGGACCCGTTCAACCTGTAAGATTCAGCCACAAGATACACGCCGGCGAGGATCAGATTCCATGTCAGTATTGCCATAGCTTTGTCGATGTGTCCCCGAACCCCGGCATCCCGTCCGTTCAGAGATGCATGGGTTGCCATACGCATATTGCGGGACGCGATGTCGACTACGACTTCAACGGAACTACGATCAACATCCAGGCCGAGATCGCCAAGGTAAGGGATTTCTGGGCCAAGAAAGAGCCCATACCCTGGATCAAGGTCAACTCCATGCCGGGATATGTCCACTTTAATCACAAGAGGCATATCAAGAGAGGGTTCGATTGCGCCGTTTGCCACGGTGACGTCGCCGACATGGACCAGGTGCATAGGGTCAACAGGTTCAACATGGGCTTCTGTATAACCTGTCATACGGAAAACGCCAGGAGCCACGAAGAGCTGACCAGCCTGAAAGACTGTTTGACCTGTCATTATTAATTTGGAGGAGGAGATGTCTCAAGACAAAAAGGGTGGTATCAGGAGACGGGATTTTCTCAAGATTATCGGGGTCGCCGGCGGCACCGCTGCCGTAACCGGCGGATGCTCCGAGCCTGTCGAGCAGCTGATCCCATACGTCATTCCGCCCGAGGGCATTATCCCCGGGGTACCCAACTGGTATGCGAGCACCTGCAGGGAATGTCCGGCGGGCTGTGGTATCCTCGTCAAGAACCGCGAAGGGCGGGCAATAAAGATAGAGGGCAATCCGAAGCACCCGGTCAATAAGGGCGCCAGCTGCGCCCAGGGGCAGGCCATGCTTCAGGGCCTCTACAACCCCGACCGCACGAGGTCCCCGCTCCTTTTGAACGATCTCGGTAAACGCAGGCCGACGGGCTGGGAAAACGCCCAGACGCTCCTCGCCGAGAAGATCGACGAAATAAGGAAAAAGGGACAAAACGGCAGGATCGTATTCCTTTCCGACAACGTTACAGGCACCCTCGGTGCACTCATCGACGACTGGATGGAAGCGATAGGCGGGGTGCACATCTCCTACGAAACCTACGCCTACGAGCCGCTGAGAGAAGCCAACAAAAGAACCTTCGGGATCGACAAGATTCCAACCTACAACATAGACAAGGCGAAGTACCTCCTTTCGTTCGGCGCCGATTTCATGGAAACGTGGCTCTCGCCGACCTACTACACGACGCAGTTCAGCGACATGCACAGCTTCAGGGACGGCTCGATGGGCAAGTTCGTCCACGTCGAGCCGAGGGCCTCGCTCACGGGCGTAAACGCCGACGAATGGGTTTCCATAACCCCGGGCACAGAGGGCCTGCTCGCTCTCGGCATAGCGAACGTCATAGTCAGCGAAGGCCTTTCGCAGAGGGGCGGCGAGCTCTCCGGGCTTCTCGGGGGCTACGCCATAGACAAGGTCTCCGAGGCGACCGGGGTCTCCACCGACACGATAAGACAGATAGCGCGGGAGTTCTCCTCCATGCAGCCCAGCCTCGCGATAGGCGGCGGCACGGCGATGACCTCCACCAACGCGACCGAAACACTGATCGCGATAAATATATTGAACTACGTCGCCGGGAATATCGGCGTAACCATAGACTTCGGCCGCACGCTCAACACGGACGGCATAAGCCCGTTCCGGGATATCCTTTCGCTCGTCGATTCGATGTCTGACGGCGGGGTCGATCTCCTCATGGTCTACAACGTAAACCCCGTGTTTACGCTTCCAAAGTCGGCGGGCTTCGAGGACGCGATCTCCAGGGTGCCTTTCGTGGTCAGCTTCTCCAGCTTCATGGACGAAACGACCGAAAAGGCCCACCTCATAATGCCCGATAACACCACTATCGAGAGCTGGGGCGATTTTATTCCGAGCGCCGGAATACACGGCCTCATCCAGCCGGCCATGACTCCTGTCTTCAACACGAAGAGCACGGGAGACGTAATACTCGCCGTCACGGCCAACATCGAAGATTTAAAGGAAAAATACAAAGAAGCCTCGTACTACGATTATTTAAGGGAGTCCTGGAAAACGGCCTATTCAAGCCAGGCCGGGCTCAGCTTCGACTCCTTCTGGAACAAGGCCCTCGAAAACGGCGGTTATTATTCGGACGTCCAGCCCGTGCAGGTCTCCCTGTCCGGCGGGCTCTCCGGTGCGGCGCTCCCCGAGGCCGAGTTCAGCGGCGACGGCGATTACTTCTTAATCGCATACCCGTCCTACAAATACTACGACGGAAGGGGCGCCAACAAGCCCTGGCTCCAGGAGCTGCCCGACGCGCTTTCTACGGGCGTATGGGATTCGTGGGTGGAGGTTCACCCCGACACCGCTTCCAGGCTCGGGGTAGAGCTCGGCGATTACGTAGTCATTGAATCCCCGCAGGGCAGCATCGAAACGCAGGTCTATCCCTATCCCGGCATCAGGCCGGACACGGTCGCCGTGATGATAGGCCAGGGCCATACGAGCTACGGCAGGTACGCGAAGGACAGGGGCGTAAACCCCGTCGGCATCCTGCCGCTCGCGACAGACAAGCTCTCGGGCGGATTCGCGTGGTTCACATCGAAAGTCAAGCTTACCAGGACCGGGAAGCACGCCCAGTTCGTTCAGACCCAGTATACGACGCACCAGCACGACAGGGGTATCGCCCAGGAGGTCACGCTGACCGAGATGCAGAAAGGGCTTCCTCCCGTCGATCACGAGCTGCCCGGTTTCTATCCGCCGAAAGAGTATGCGAAGTACCGCTGGGGAATGGCGATAGACCTCCAGAAATGCACCGGGTGCGGCGCGTGCATAACGGCCTGCTACGCCGAGAACAACATCCCCTTCGTCGGGAAAGAGCTCGTGGCCAAGCGACGCGACATGGCCTGGATAAAGATAGAAAGATACTTCGAAAAATCTGACAACAAGGCAGGGTTTGAAACCCGGTTCCTTCCGATGCTCTGCCAGCATTGCGGTAACGCGCCCTGCGAGCCCGTCTGCCCGGTATACGCCACTTACCACAACCCCGAGGGGCTTAACGGTATGGTCTACAACCGCTGCGTCGGCACCAGGTACTGCTCGAACAACTGCAGCTACAGCGTAAGGAAGTTCAACTGGTTCCAGTACAAATTCCCCGAGCCTCTCGACTGGCAGCTCAACCCGGACGTCACGGTCAGGGGCGTGGGAGTAATGGAGAAATGTACTTTCTGCGTACAGAGGATCAATTACGCCAAGGACCAGGCCAAGGACAAGGGAAGGGACGTCCTCGACGGCGAGGTGCAGGTAGCGTGCGCCCAGGCCTGCGGCTCCGACGCGATAGTCTTCGGGAACCTGAAAGACCCCGAATCCAAAGCGTCCAGGCTTTCGAAAAACGAGAGAGGCTACAAGGTGCTGCACACGCTCAACACGCAGTCTTCTATCACCTATCTAAAAAAAGTGAAATGGGATAAGGCATAATGAGTCAGCAAACGTCGTTAACCTACGCGAAAGTAAACGAAGACGTCATAAGAATGCTCGACAAGCCGACTGTAAAGTGGCTTGCCCTCTTCGTGCCGACCCTGGGTATCGTGGGCTTCGGGCTTTTCTGCTTCCTTTATCAGGTCTACACCGGCCTCGGCGCCGCCGGATACAGGCACCCCGTATACTGGGGCGTTTACATTACGGACTTCGTCTTCTGGGTCGGTATCGCGCACTCCGGGACCCTCATCTCCGCTGTCCTGTATCTGTTCCGGGCGAGCTTCAGGTTGTCGATCTATCGAATATCAGAGGCGATGACGGTTTTCGCGGTTTTGACGGCGGGCTTGTTCCCCATAATTCACCTGGGTAGGCCATGGTTTTTTTACTGGCTCTTTCCGTACCCGAACCAAAGGGAGCTCTGGATTAACTTCAAGTCTCCTCTCGTCTGGGACGTTTTCGCTGTCAGCACTTACCTTACAGTAAGCTCCGTCTTCTTCTTCGTGGGAATGATCCCGGACATAGCCGCGATCAGGGACAGGGTAACGGAAAAACCCCGCAAGATTATATATTCGATACTTTCGCTCGGATGGAAGGGCAGCAACTGGGAATGGCTCCACTACACGAGGGCCTATCTCTTCTTCGCGGCCTTCGCGACGCCGCTCGTTCTTTCTGTTCACAGCGTCGTTTCCTGGGACTTCGCGATGGCCAACCTCCCCGGGTGGCATACGACGATTTTCGCGCCTTACTTCGTCGCGGGCGCAATTTTCTCGGGTCTCGGGATGGTTATAACGCTTACGGTTCCGATACGAAAAATATTCTCGCTCGAAGAATACATAACGCTCGACAACTACGACGGCTTGGCCAAGCTCGTTATCGTGACTTCGCTCATCGTCGGCTATGCGTACGGGGTCGAGTTCTTCATGGCGTGGTACAGCAGTAACCCCGCCGAATGGGGCCAGTTCTACTACAGGGCGACGGGCGAGTACGCGCTCTTCTACTGGATAATGATCTTCTGTAACGTGCTCATACCGATTCCGCTCTGGTTCAAGAGCGTAAGAAGGAATATCAAGGCGCTCTTTATCATTTCCATCTTTATAAATATCGGAATGTGGTTCGAGAGATTCAACATCATCGTCATATCGCTTTCGCGAGGATTCGATCCGGCGTCCTGGGGTATATATAAAGTGTCCTGGGTCGAAATGGGTATTACGCTCGGGAGTTTTGCATGGTTCTTCATGTTCTTCCTTATATTCATCAAGACGCTCCCGGCCGTGTCCATCGCCGAAATGAAAGAGATTCTGCCCGTGCCGAGGAAGGAGGCGAATGGTCATGAATAACCAGGGTGTACTGGGGATATTTTCATACCTCGACCTTACGATCAACGCCGTAAGGAAGCTGAAGGAAGAGGGCTTTAAGACTATAAGGGTCTTCTCTCCCCTGCCTAATCACGAGATAGAAGGCGTGATGGACGAGCCCGAAAGCGTAGTGCGGTTCTTCACGCTCTTCGGCGCCATGCTCGGAGCGAGCTGCGGCGTAGGGTTCACGGTCCTGACGTCCATGGACTGGCCGCTGCCCGTGAGCGCAAAGCCGATCGTCTCGATACCGCCCTTCATCGTCATTATTTTCGAGCTCACGATCCTTATCGGCGCGCTCTCGACGCTGATCGGCCTGCTGGTAAATTCCAGGCTAAGAAAAAATGCCCCCATCGATATGTACGACCCGAGATTCTCCGAAGACAAGTTCGGGATCATGGTCGCATGCGACAAGGGCAATGTCGAAAAGGTGCAGGATATTCTGAATTCACACGGCGCAGAGGAAATAAAGGTCGACGGTATTTGAGCCGTGTCTTTCAGGAGGTAATGGGAGTGTTATTCAAAAATATGAAATTTTATCTGCTGTTTTTTGTCCTTTCGGGAATGTTGTGGGCGCCCCGCTCCCATGCGTTCCCGTGGAATTTCGATATGTGGATACAGCCGTCTATACTGCCCTACGAGCTGCCCGTGCCCTATCCTCTCTGGTCCGTAACGACGACCGGCCTCAGGATAGCGCCCGAGCCCCGGGAGGATTTCGAATCCATGACGCAGAATCCCGGTCCCGCGACTGAAGAATCGCTCAAGAACGGAGAGCACCTGTACGACACCTACTGTTTCGTCTGCCACGGTATGGAGGGGAAGGGCGACGGCCCCGTAATCAAGAGAGGCTTCTACCCGATGAACATCACCTCGGCGCCGGTAATCGCCAGGACTGACGGCTACATCTACGCATACATCAGGTACGGCGGGAAGGTCATGATGCCGAGCTACCGTGAAAATATAACGGCCGAAGGCGCGTGGGACGTGGTCAACTACGTAAGAAAACTACAGGGTAATCCTCCGGCCCAGGCGCAGCCCCCTGCGGCCCCGGAAGGGGCGGCACAGCAGGAAGCCTCACCCGAAGACTCGACACCGGAACCGGCGGCGCCCGAAGAGACGGCGCCGAATGATACTTCGTCCGAAGAGACGAACACTGAACAGGAGAGCGCTCAGTAATCATGGATCAGCAAATCAGAGAAGAGATACTTCAAAAGAGAACGTACATACCGGCTTTGTGGGTGTACGTTTTCCTCGCCCTGGCCGTAGTAGGGTTCGGTTCGTTCGTAATCACCGTACTGGGCGACAGTCCCGGCAACATCTGGGAAATATTCCTCATCAACTTCCTTTTCTGGACCGGTATAGCGCAGGCGGGCATCGTCTTTTCCTGCATCATGCGTATAACGAACGCAAGGTGGGCAAGGCCTCTCCTCCGTACGAGCGAAGCGCTGGGGGCGTTCCTTCCCATCGCGATCGTGCTTCTTCTCGTCGTCTTCGCCGGGAGGGATTATATTCTCCCCTATGCGACGCATCACTACCATCATCCGAAAGATGTATGGCTCAACATGGAGTTCGTTTTCGGTCGTAACTTCATCGGCTTTCTAATCCTTTTCGCCGTGAGCAGTCTTTACGTCTACTACTCGCTCAGGCAGGACCTGGGCGGCGCCGGCGAGAAGCTCACGGGTCTTGCAGGATGGGTTGCATCGGCCTGGAAAGGAGAGGACGAGAGAAAGGCTATATGGCTCAAGCTCGGCAAGTTCGCCCCGGCCGTAATCCTTCTCTACTCGATTGTATTCAGCTTCTTTGCATGGGATTTCATGATGTCCCTCGACCCCCACTGGTTCAGCACGCTCTTCGGGCCGTTTTACTTCATGGGCAGCTTCGTGTGCGCGATAGCCATGACGATTATCCTGTCCATAATGCTTAGACGAAGGCTCGGGCTCGAAGAATACCTCGACGACAACAAGTATCACGATATGGGCAAGATGCTTCAGGGTTTCTCCCTCTTCTGGGTTTACTTCTTCTTCTCACAGTTCCTGCCGATATGGTATGGAAACATGCCCGAGGAAACCGTCTTCGTAATAGCGAGGCTAAAGGATGAGCCCTACAGGACTCTTTCCTGGGTCGTTATGTGGTGTTGTTTTATATTTCCCTTTACCGCACTCATACCGAGAACCAACAAAATCATTAAACCCGTAGTGATTTTCATATCCGCCGTATCCCTTACGGGATTCTGGCTTGAGAAGTACGTTCTCATAGTGCCGTCGCTCTCAAACGCGATAGACATCGGCTTTACGCAGATACTCGTATCGCTCGGATTCCTCGGCGCGTTTATCGCAGCGTTCCTCATATTCATGAGGGCGTTCCCATCCATACCGGTCGGGGACCCGTTCTTCGGCGGTAAATCGTCGGGACACGGAGGACATTGATAATGGACTTGGACGCAAGAAAGCTCGATAAGATAGCCACCATGGTGGTTATGTCGCTCTGCACCAGTGTGGCGGGATTTATCGCGCTCATAGCGGCCGTTGCGCTTTTCGGTCCGCAGATTGCCCCTCTCATGAACAAGCTCCCCTGGTCAGGGCGGCGCTGTCCGCTCCGGCGTCGTTTTCGACGCCGGCAGGAGCCCGGGGAAAATCCCTTCTCCGTGCAGCCTCGCCTCTCTGCTCCCGCCGGAGGGATTTGACATCCGGGGCCGTCCGAGGCAAAAATTGTATGACTCGATTCATATAATTACAGGAGGCTCTCATGGCCAAGGATAGAACTACCAAAACCACTACGAAAAAAACAGCGGCTGCCGCCGGGCCCGCGAAGAAAAAGTCCGGACTTCAGCTCGAGTACATCCTCTACTCGAAGAAGAATAAGGTCGCTTACGTCACCATTAACCGACCCGAGGTTCGTAACGCCCTTAACTCCGAGGTCAGGGAAGAGCTCGCGATTGCCATCGAAGACGCGTGGCTCGACGACGGTATAGGCGTGATAGTCCTTACGGGTGCCGGCGGCAAGGCATTTTCGGCCGGCGGCGACCTCTCCTGGATAGTCGATCCCAAAAAGAAGGTCGATGCAAAATACATGCTCGTCCATTACAGGCTCGCGACGGCGATGCGCTGCTGCGGAAAGCCGATTATCGCGCGGGTAGACGGGTACTGCGTCGGCGGTGGGAACGAGCTCAACATGCTCTGCGACCTCACTATTGCCTCCGATACGTCCATATTCGCACAGGCCGGCCCTCTCGTCGGGAGCGCGCCCATATGGTACGGCCTTCAGCAGCTCCAGCACTCGGTAGGCGATAAGAAAGCGCGCGAAATAGTTTATCTCTGCAACCGCTACACGGCCGAAGAGGCAATGAAGATGGGCTGGGTCAACAAGGTCGTTCCCCAGGACAAGCTCGACGAAGAGGTCGAGGCCTGGTGCAAGAGCCTCCTCGAAAAGAGCAGGCAGTCCCTCAGGATAGCCAAGCTCCAGATCAACTTCGTCTCCGACATGGCCCATCCGCAGATTACGCACGGTCTCGAGCTCGCCCGCTTCTTCATGAAGGCCCCCGAGATGGTCGAGGGTGCGACGGCGTTTCTCGAAAAGAGGAAGCCAGATTTCTGGGGAGTAGATTAAACCGGACGGAGAGTAGATGCCCAAAGAAGCCGAAATAAAATTTCTCGTCAAGCTCGACGATAAGGCCGCGCCCGAAGAGATATACTGGAACGCCACCGATTCCGGCGAAGAGGGTTATGCACCCTGCGAATCTCTGATGATATCAATGTGGGACAAGAGCGCCAGGAACAGCATGGGCATAGAGCTCTGGACCCCGCGCATGGAAGTAGGCGAGATGGGCGCTCATTTCTACCACATGTTCATGAAGATGGCGGACACCTACAAAAGGGCGACTAACGACGACGCCACGTCTGAAAAGATAAGGGCCTTCGCGCTCGAATTCGCAAAAAGCGTGGAGGCCTTCGCCAACAGGTAATCTCCTTCTATCGGCTTTACTTAAAGGCCGGCATGACCTCTTCGGCAAAGAGGCGGAGCGTTCCCGGGTCCATAACGTCCGAGAAGAAGATGGTGTATTTCGTAATGCCCTTTTTCTCGTTCTCGCGGATTTTCGATATGCATTGCCCCGGGGTCCCGACTATTCCTATTTTCTCGATATCGCCGAAGAACCCGTAGCGCCTCCGGGCCTTCTCCAGCTTTTCCGGTATGCCGGATTCGTTCTCCGCGAGGACGCAAACCGTCTGCTGCGATATCCTTATCCCGGACGGGTCCCGTCCGATCTCGGCGCAGTGCTTCTTGAGGGCGGCGATTTTTCCCTCGTACTCGAGCGCGCTGCTCGCCGGGCAGTTCCATTCGTCCGCAAGCTCGGCTACAGCCCTGAGAAGATATTTCTCCCCGGAGCCGCCGATTATGACGGGCGGATGGGGCTTCTGCACGGGCTTCGGATTGCAGTACGCGCCCTCTATGGAGTGATATTTGCCGCTAAAGCTCGGTTTTTCCTCGGTCCACATGGACTTTATTATCGCCGCCGCTTCCGAGAGCTCCTCTATCCTCGCCCGGGTATCGGGGAAATTATATCCGTACGCCCTGAATTCGGGCTCGAACCACCCGCCCCCGATAGCGAATTCGAGCCTCCCGCCGCTCACGACGTCCAGAGTCGAGGCCATCTTCGCCAGGAGGGAGGGGGGCCTGAAGGCGCTGCAAAGAACCATGGCCCCGAGCCTCACCCTTTTCGTCACGGTGGAAAGGGCGGACATGAGCGTCCACGCCTCGTATATGTCGAGGTCGAGCCCGCCCTGCCCGAGAAGGTGGTCGTAAAACCAGACGGAATGGTATCCGAGCTCGTCGCACAGCTCCGCCGCATCCCTTATCTCGGAGAATTCTATTTTCTGCTGACGGAGGACGACTCCAAAGTCTATTCCCGGCATTTCTCTCCCCGTTTAAAGCATTTTTCATTTAATCTGTGTCTATTGACTGTCCACGGGTTTCCGAAAAATTTCCACGGAAAAGTGGCCGTTTGACACCGTGCAAGTAATATTATAACTTTAGTTCCCTCATAGAAAACCCGGAGGACTAAAGTATGAAACTCGGAAGTATCGACTTCTATGCCGGTATGTCGGGCATTGCCGTAAAGCTTCTTTTGGTGGCCGTTCTCATGCCGGCGATGCTGGTTACCGCGGCCTGCAAGCAAAAGGATAATTCCGCACAGAATACGGCGCAAAGCGCTCCTGCCGGGGATACGAGCGAAACAAAAGGAGGCAATCCGGTGGTAATAATATCCACGTCCAAAGGCGATATAAAGGTCGAGCTCTTGAAGAACGAGGCTCCCGTAACGGTCGAGAATTTTCTTTCCTACGTAAACGACGGATTTTACGACGGCACCGTCTTTCACAGGGTCATCCCTAATTTCATGATACAGGGCGGCGGGTTCACGCCAGACTTCGCCCAGAAGCCCACAAAGTCCCCGATAAAGAACGAGGCCGATAACGGACTCAAAAACGAGAGGGGCACGCTTGCAATGGCGCGTACCCAGGTCGTCGACAGCGCGACGTCACAGTTCTTCATAAACGTCGTCGATAACGATTTCCTGAACAACGGCGCAAGAGACTTCGGATATGCCGTCTTCGGGAAGGTCATAGACGGCATGGACGTGGTGGACGCCATAGCCGCGGTCCCTACGAGCAACAAGGGCATGCACGGCGACGTTCCCACCGAAGACGTGGTTATCGAATCCGTAAAGGTCGCTGAATAACGGGCATTCCGGTTTCGCCGGGTGGGTCTCCATTCGGCGACTGCCTCTCGGGCATCCCGGTCAATACGCCGCTGAACGTCCTTCTGTGTATAGGGCAGGGGCCGTGCGCTCTAAGGGCGTCCAGGTGCTCTCTCGTGGCGTAACCTTTATGCGAGCCGAAGTTATACTGCGGGTAGGTTTCGTGGTACCGCGCCATTATCGAATCCCTCGTCACCTTTGCAAGGATCGATGCCGCGGCTATGGACGAGCATCTCGCATCCCCTTTGACGATCGTTTCCTGCGGAACGAGTATTGAAAGGCCCTGGTTTCCGTCTATGAGGAGGAAATCCGGACGCGTGCGAAGATTGCCGACGGCGATTTCCATCGCTTTCAGGGCCGCGCGGAGGATATTGATTCTGTCTATGACGTCGTGCTCGACTATGCCTATGCCGTAAGCGACGGCAGTCCCGGTTATGGCTTCCCACGCCTCATTTCTCGATGCCTCGGATAATTTTTTGGAATCGTCGATGCCGCCGAGCTCGCACCCGGCGGGGAGAATCACGGCCGCCGCGACCACGGGGCCTGCAAGGGGCCCCCTGCCTGCCTCGTCTATACCGGCGGGGGTCTTTCCCCTGGACCAGAGCCCTTTTTCTATAGTAAAGTCCGGCGGAGCCATGTCGTCCGAGTAAATCCCGAGAAGATTTAAATTCACACTTACCCCGCTCGCCGGCGGATCGGGTCTATTTAACCAGTCCGTAACCGGCGAGAGCTCCCCTGAGCTCTTCGTAGTATTTCTCCGACATCCGGCAGAGCGGATACCGGTATTCGTAAGCTATCTTGTCCATCATGCTGAGCGCCGCCTTGACCGGGATCGGGTTCGTTTCGAGGAAGAGCGCCTCGTTGAGCGGGAGAAGCCTGTAATGAAGGTCCCGGGCCTTGTCTATGTCCCCGGCCGCATAATGGTTATACAGGTCCGCGACGTCCCTCGGCGCCACGTTCGCCGTCACGGTGATGAATCCCTGCGCCCCTATGCACATGAGCGGGAAGTTGAGCGAATCCTCGCCGGAGAGGACCAGAAAATCCCTTCCGCATAGACTGAATATCCTGCTCGCCTGGACCAGTGACCCCGACGCCTCCTTTATCCCTATGATGTTGGGGCAGTCCTTCGCCAGCCTCGCTACCGTTTCGGGCTGTATGTTGACGACCGAGCGCCCCGGGATGTTATACAGGATAAGCGGTATCTTTACCTGAGACGCTATCTGCTTGAAGTGGAGGTAGAGGCCCTCCTGGGTCGGCTTGTTGTAATAAGGCGCGACGAGAAGCGCGGCGTCGACGCCGACTTCCTCGGCGAATCGGGTGAGCCTTATGGCCTCCTTCGTGCTGTTGGAGCCCGTCCCCGCGACGACAGGGACCCGCTTGCCGACCGCCTTTACGGTAAGCTCTATGACGTATTCGTGCTCTTCGTGCGTGAGAGTAGGGGATTCCCCCGTCGTGCCGCACGGAACGATGCCGTGCGTACCGTTCTCGATCTGGAAATCTATAAGCTTTTTTAACGCGTCCTCGTCGATCTTCCCGTTCTTAAATGGCGTGACAATGGCGACAAGCGAGCCGTGAATCATCGGCAAAGCCTCCTTGGTCCGGCAGAATTCATTATATTCGAGCTTTTGGTCAATTCAAGGTTTATACGAGACGGCGGCGAATTATCCGGCTCTTTCGGCGTGGCTTCTGCGGCAGGTTCATATACTGTCCCGGAGGATTATTCTCACTCCGCACTCCGGGCAGAAGCGGCTCGTTCCCGGAATACGGCTTCCGCAGCCCCCGCATAACACGATCCTGGCTTCGGCTGTAACGGGCGCCGCACTCCTCGCCTCGGCGATCGCCGAGGCGAGGAGCTCTTCGAGCTCCGCGGTATGCCCCGCGGCCCTTTTCGGGAATTCTATTTTATCCACGTTTCCCGGGGTTGTAATCGTCACCCTGGGCTCGCCGCGGTCGAGCTCGTAATGTATGTCCGTTACCCCGTTGAGCGGGATTTCCCTGAACGTCTTGAGCTCCGAAGAATTCCTCGCGATTATGATCCGCCGGGTTGTCAGTATGAACCAGGATCTGAAGTAAGTGTTGCTATCCGTAAACGTCGGGGCCTTGTGCATGGCCCTCCAGTTAAGGAGCGTGAAGCGTATCTCCTCACCCTCGCCGAGGCGCTTTCTGACGCCTTCGGCGATACCGTCCGGGGGCTCTGTAAAACTTCCGCCCTGGAGCTTTTCGACAAGCCCCTTGAGCACTCCTGCTATGGCCACTATATATACTCCCCGATAAGAAGCTCCGCTATCTGAACGGCGTTGAGCGCGGCGCCCTTTCTGAGCTGGTCGCCGACCACCCACAGCGAAAGCCCGTTTGGCGTCGAATAGTCCTCCCTTATCCTTCCGACGAGGCACTCGTCGAGCCCCGCGGCGTCTATCGGCATCGGATATCTAAGGTTCTGCGGTTCGTCCACTACCCTGACTCCGGGGAAGCGGGAAAGGGCCTCTTTCGCCTCGCCTGCCGATATCTTTTTCTCGGTTTCTATATTCACTGCCACCGAATGCGCCCTGAATACCGGCACCCTGACGGTAGTCGCCGTAACCGCGATTTCATTATCCCCGAATATTTTCCTGGTTTCGTGATGGAGCTTCATTTCCTCTTTCGTGTAACCGTTCTCCAGAAAGGTATCGATGTGCGGAATTATATTGAACGCTATCTGGTGCGGGAATACCGACGGCTTCATATCGCCCGAGCCGGCCCACGCGAGGGTTTCCTGCCGGAGCTCCTCTATCGCCTGGGCGCCCGCGCCCGACACGGCCTGGTAGCTCGATGCGATGACCCTCTTTATTCGCGCGATGTCGTGTAGCGGCTTAAGGGCCATGAGGGTAACCGCGGTCGTACAGTTGGGGTTTGCGATGATCCCCCTTTTCCTGTAACCGGCCGCCGCCCCGGGATTTATCTCCGGAATGACGAGAGGTACGTCTTCTTCCATTCTGAAGGCGGAGCTGTTATCGACGACGACCGCCCCGGCCTCGACCGCGGCGGGCGCGAATTCCTTGCTCCTCCCACCGCCGGCCGAAAAGAGGGCTATGTCTATCCCCGAAAACGAATCCTTGTCCAGTTTCTTTATTTCTATATCAGTGCCGTTAAACTGCATCTTCTTTCCCGCCGATCTCTCGGATGCAAGGAGCCTGAGCTCCTTTACGGGAAAGTTCCTCTCCCTCAGGATGTCCATCATCTCCTGCCCCACTGCGCCCGTCGCGCCGGCTATTGCAACGTTATAACCACCGCTCTTCATTTATTCCTCCGAATTCTTTCTTATCATCACATCTAAAGCTTTCTATCTGCAATACTTCTTTTCGAGCTTTCCTACCTTCTCTATATTTTCCCGCTCGTTTTCCTCGGGCGAGGTCGTAAGCCATGCGTCTAATATCTCGCCCGCCACGACGGGCGACACTGCCCGGAGACTCATCGCCAGGACATTCGCATCGTTCCACCTCCGCGCCCCTTCGGCCGCTTTGGCGTCCTGGCAAAGGGCTGCGCGTATGCCTGGAATCTTGTTCGCCGCTATGCTGACGCCCGTACCCGTCCAGCAGAAAAGTATCCCCTGGTCGCATTCCCCATCGGCGACCCTCCTGGAGACCTCCTCGGCGACGTCCGCCCACTGAAGACCTTCGCCCGCGAGAGGGCCGTGGGGCTCGACCTCTATGCCCCTTTTAACCAGTTCTTCCATGACGAAGTCCGTGAGATACGTCCGCTCGTCGCTTCCAACGGCGATTTTCATAGTACGAGTAGTGTAATTAAGATGCGGGCACCCTTCAAGGAGATGCCAGGCTGCATGCGAGCGGTAAATATTACCTGAGAAGCCCTGTGAGACCTCTGGTCACGAGGATTCCGGCGTATACGGCTGCTACGCCTATGATGTTGCTCGCAAGGACATAGAAGAGCGCATGGCCGACCTCGCCTTCCCTCAGGAGGTTAAGGGTTTCAAGGCCGAAGCTCGAGAAAGTCGTATAAGCACCGAGCAGGCCGACCATAAGGAAAAGCCTCATGTTGGGAGTAATGTAGAAACCCTCGAAAAGGTGCCACACTGCGCCGATTGCGAGGCAGCCGGTGATGTTCACGAGAAGCGTCCCCCAGGGGAACGCGCCCGGAACGAGCCTGAAGACCGCCCCCGTGACCGTATACCTGAGTATGGCTCCGATTACGCCGCCCGCAGCTATATAAACGAGGTTCGACATCGACCCTGGCCTCCGTTTTCGACAGGATTCTGAAAATGATATCAGGAAAATGATATCATAGTAAATGTTATGTCTTGAAAGACGTATAGAGTAATATGACTACAGACGCCCGGTCCGGAGGTTTTACTTCATGGCATGGAATCCAGAGCTCTACGGGAAATTTCAGAAAGAGAGATTCGCGCCTTTCGAAGACCTGAGCGGTCTCGTGGAAATAAGGGAAGGTATAGATGTTGTCGATCTCGGCTGCGGTACGGGCGAGCTGACGCGCAGGCTCTCGGATATGCTTCCCCGAAGCCGCGTTCTCGGAATAGATTCCTCGCCTGAGATGCTCGGTAAGGCCGCGCCGAGGGTAAGGCCCGGGCTCGATTTCGAGCTCCTGCCCGTACAGGACCTGGGCGGAGAATGGGATCTCGTCTTCTCGAATGCCGCTCTCCAGTGGGTCCCCGACCACCCGAGGCTCGTACCGCGGCTGATATCGCTTCTAAAACCCGGGGGCCAGATTGCCGTACAGGTCCCGTCGAACCACGTGCATATAACCCAGCTCCTCGCCGGCGAAACCGCCGGGGAAGAGCCTTTCAGAAGCGCCCTCGGTGGATGGGTGAGGCAACCGTCGGTGCTCACCATTACGGAATACGCCGAGCTTCTTTACGAGAACGGGTGCACCGGCATTACAGTATTCGAAAAGGTATTCCCGCATGCCCTGGACGATGCCCGGGCCGTCCTCGAATGGCTCTCCGGCACGGTGCTTTTGTCTTATTTCAGCCGTCTCCAGCCGCCGCTCGACGAGGCTTTCAGGGACGCCCTCATGGAAAAGCTCGAAAAGCTCTACCCGGAAGGGCCGGTGTTCTATCCATTCAGACGCATATTCTTTTCGGGGTTCAGGGCCGGCCGGCCGGATTAAGGCGCTGCCGGTATTCGCAACGGAACGTACGGGTATACATTTATAAGCGCACAAGTATAAGCGCACAAGCGGTATCGATAATATTCGGAGGATGCCCATATGGAGAAGAAAGGATTCTCGATAAAGGAAGCCATAAGGTTCGGCTGGGACAGGATGAGGGAAAACCTCGCGTTTTTCATAGTGTTTCTCATGGTCAGCTGGCTCATTAACCTCTTTTTCGGAACTTTCGCGGATCTGTTCGAAGAGCGGCTCCCGGTCTTTTCCCTTCTTTTTTCCATCGGAAGCATTCTGGCCAGCTTCGCGATCAACTTTATTTTTATCAGGGTCGCCCTTAACATATGCGGCGGGATAGCGCTCAACGTCTCGGAGCTGCTTCAATTCTCCTTGCCGCAATTCTTGAGATTCATTCTGGGGAATATCCTCTACATGCTCTTGGTATTTGCGGGCTTTTTGTTGCTGATAGTGCCGGGACTCATATGGATGATTAAATACCAGTACGTTCCATACCTGATTGTAGACAAGGACTCGCCGATAGGCGGGGCGTTTTCGGAGAGCGGGAGAATAACTTCAGGGGTCAAGTGGCCGCTCTTCTGGTTTCTCGTACTGCTTGGGCTCATCAATATTGCCGGGGCGCTCGTTTTCCTCGTCGGACTCTTCGCTACCATACCGACAACCATGATCGCCATTGCTTACGTTTACAGGAAACTGTCTTCCGGGAGCGAAATCCCCGTTGGCCGGACGGCTTACGAAAACAATAACCCGTTCGCGGCGCCGGGCATAACACGGTAAATTATCATACCCATGGAGGGCCGGGAATTGACGGAGTACAAACACACTCAGATCGGATATCTTATGCTGGCGTTCATCTCCGTCGGCATATTGCTCGTACTCAACTATTTCTACCTTAGCGGCAAGACAAACCCGTTTCTCCTCGTCATTCTCGCGGCCCTGGTATTGTGCCTTCTTCTCTTTTGCGTCCTCTCGGTCAGGGTGGACGATGAAGAGGTCTCGCTCAGCTTCGGCGTCGGGCTTATCCGAAAGAGATTCCCGCTATCGGAGATCGAGTCGCACTCGGCAGTACGGAATCCGTGGTATTACGGCTGGGGTCTGAGAAGGATCCCCATCGGATGGCTCTACAACGTATCCGGCCTCGACGCCGTGGAGATAGCCATGGTGGACGGAAGGAAATTCAGAATAGGCACCGACGACCCGACCGGTCTCGATGCCGCGATAGGAGCCGCGCTTTCGAAGAAGAGATAACGCGCGGCAGCTTCACATGGACGACAAGCTTATTCTGAGAGCCGAGAGTTATCTCGAGCTTGAGCTACTTCGGGAAGACCATGCCGCCGAGCTCTTCAGGCTTATCGACAGTAACAGGGAATACCTGAAAAAATGGCTCCCCTGGCTCGACAATAACAGGTACCTCCAAAACACTATAGACTTTATTATCTTCAGTCGGAAGCAGTTCAAAGAGAGCGTATCCCTTACTCTGGCGATTATGTACAGGGGGAAGATCGCCGGGGTGATAGGCTTTCACAAGGTAGACTGGCTGAATCACTCGACAAGCATAGGCTACTGGCTCGGCGAGAGCTACCAGGGGAAGGGAATAGTCACAAAATCCTGCCGGGCACTCATGGATTACGGTTTCGGCAGCCTCGGCTTTAACCGGATAGAGATAAGATGCGCCCCGGGGAACGGCAGGAGCAGGGCGGTTCCCGAGCGTTTGGGTCTCGCTGAAGAGGGCACGCTCAGAGAAGCCGAATGGCTCTACGACCACTACGTCGATCACGTGGTCTACAGCATGCTGAGAAAGGAATGGAATCCGGGTAGTGAGGACAATTGACGAAAAAAACCCTCCCGCATCCGGTTTGGAATGGGGGAGGGCCTAAGAGAAGCAAAAGGCAAGATGTAGTTAAGCCTACGCAAATAATGCTATGAAGAAAGCCGCGAACAGTATCGAATAGAGCGCCAGGTCCAGAAACCCGTACGTCTTGTGAATCCGTCCCATAGTATTAAGGATAGTCTATAGACGGCGGCCCCATCAAGACTTAATTTCCGGTACTTTAAAAGAATTACATAGCTGTATTGCTTAATACCAAAGTATTAATGTCCGGACATGCTTTTTTAGCCCGCTCTCTATATTGAAATCGGCAGTAGTTCCCGTGTCCGGCCATTATTGCCTCGCCGGAATTAAAAGGAGTATGCTACTTCGCGCTCAGGCCGCCGTCCACAGGGAGAAGGACGCCTGTAACGAATCCTACCCTGTCGTCGCAGAGGAAAAGCACGGCCCGGGCGGCCTCGCTCGTATCCCCGAAGCGCTTTATAGGATGGACTGAAAGGTACCTTTGTCTCGCCATTTCCCTGTCCCCCCACGCCTCGAAGACATATTCGACCATGGGGGTGTAAATGGTTCCGGGGCAGATGGCGTTAACGCGTATGCCGAGCGCCGCGTATTCGAGCGCCATGCTTTTGGTGAGCTGACTGACCGCGCCCTTGGAGGAGTTATACGCTGCGAACCCTTTCGACGCCTTGAGGCCGAGTATGGACGAGTTGTTGACTATACAGCCGTATTTCCGTTCGAGCATGTGAGGTATGGCGTACTTCGACATGAGGAACATTCCCCTCACGTTCGTGTCGAAAGTCGTTTCCCACTGCTCCGTCGTCGTGTCGTGCGTCTCCGCCTTGTAAATAACCCCGGCGTTGTTGAAAAGGATGTCCAGCTTGCCGAATTTATCCAGGGTGAATTCGACGGCGGCCTTACAGTCCTCTTCTTTGGATACGTCGTTTACGAGATAACCGATAGCGCCGCTGTCCGCGGCCGCGGCTTCGATGAGACTCTCTTCCTTCCGCCCGGTTATGACGACGTTCGCCCCTTCTTCCGCGAACAGCCGCGCCGTTTCCCTGCCTATACCTGAGCCGCCGCCCGTTATAAGGGCGGTCTTTCCTTCGAGAAGTTTCATGGGATTATCACCTGGATAATGTTTAAGGGTAATTATGGTCGAGATTCGTATTTAATCAATACCTTAAACTCCTGTCGAATTCGTTGCGGGGCATCCGGATTATCTCTCCCCGCGGTATTCAGCTTTCATTAGAGGTGTTATATAATCTCATTCGAGGAGCGGGCTCCTGGGGTTAATATTATAAGCGCCGTCATCAAATTAACGAGAGGATAGATTATGGAAAGCCGTCCTGGTAACGCGGGAAAGCCGCAGTATAAAGACCCGAAAAATATCGCCATAGCGCTGCTGGTCCTGATAGCCCTCCTAATGGGGTTCTTTCTCTTAAGGGGCGAGATATCTGTGAAGGGGCCGGAAAAAGCAGCCGAGCAGCCGCCGGCGCCGGGCAGCGTGTCCGTCGTCGAGGTCCGGTTCGACAAGGATAATAACTCCTTCGTCGATATCATATTCAACAAGCCCGTCGGGAAGGACGACACGGGCGAGATACTCGGGCGCGACCCGGCTACGATTACCCCATCCGTAAACGGCGCCTGGCAGTGGAAGTCCCCTAATGTCCTCACCTTCCAGGCCTCCTACAGGTTCAACATGGCCACCGATTACAGGATCAAGCTCAACCCGGAGAACTTTTTAAAATCCGGTGAAACGCTCGGCGGAAAAACAGAGTTCAGCATACGGACCGACAAGTTCAAGGTCGTAAAGGCCTCGGTCTCTGAAGAGCCCGTCCCCGACGAGAGGAACACGGTCACGCTGAACGGCGCCGTGGATTTCAACTATCCCGTCGATCCCAAGGTCCTCGCGAGAAAGATATCCCTGAGAGAAGTCGGAGGCGGGGGCGAAGGGCCCAGGGAAGTGCCTGTAAAGCTCATTACCGAGTACTGGCACAACACTATGAGATGGCGGAGCGGCCCGCTCGAAAAAGCTGCCGGCGAGAGGACGTTCGAGCTCGTCATAGTCGGCGACCTTACGCCCACGGACGGCAACGTCACGCTCGGCGGCGATTTCATAGAGAAGATAACCCTCGGCTCCAGGGACAGGCTCGCCGTCAGGGGCGCCGAGCCTAAATCCGTTTATCCGAAGTCGTCCGTAACCATAGGGCTCTCTTCCTTCGTGAGCCCCGAAATCGCGTCCGATTATATATCCGTCGAGCCCAAAGTGACCTATACGGTCAAGAGGGTCGGCAACGATCTGATTCTGACCGGCGATTTCGTCCCCGGAAAGAAATACAACCTCAAGATCGCAGAGGGCATGCCGGCGCTCGACGACGCCGTTTTGAGGGAGGAATTTACAAAGGAAATCCAGTTCGCGAACCTGGACCCGAGCATAGAATTCGAAAGCCCGGGTATGTTCCTCGACTCGAAGGGCACAAAGGCCGTCGCGCTCAAATCCATAAACATAAATACCGTGGACCTCACGGTGGACAAGGTCTACCTCAATAACCTTTTCTTCCTCTTTCAGTCCTACGGATATTCGGTCTGGCGGGACGAGTTCTACCAGGGCTCCATCGGGGATTATTTCGGGGGAAGGGTTTCGGAGGCGTACGGGTTCAAGATAGCAGACAAGCAAAACCAGGAGGTCAGGACCGTTCTCGACCTCAAGAAATATATACCGTCAGAGCCCGGGCTCTACCAGGTCGGCATACTGCCGCAGGGGCAATACCAGGGCGTACAGAAGTGGGTGCTCATAACGGACATCGGCATAGTCGCCAAGAAGGGCAAGGACGGATTCCTCGTGTGGACGAGCTCCTTCTCGACTCTCGATCCCGTTTCCGGGGCGGTCGTAAAGATAATCAGCGACAAGAACCAGGTCATGGCGCAGGGCACGACGGACTCGAAAGGCATATTCGAAACGGACGAGGCGGCGGGGGACGAAAAGAAGGGAAAGCCCTACATGGTCACCGTTCAAAAGGGCGGCGACTTCAGCTTTCTCCTCCTCGATAACATGCTCATAGACACGTCCGGCCTCGACGTCGGCGGCGCGGTACCGTCGCTCCAGGGCTACAGCGCGTACGTATACGGCGAGAGGGACATATACCGGCCGGGCGAAACCGCCGAGGGCGTCGCCTTAGTAAGGGATTCCAACCTCAACACCCCCGCGCCCATGCCGATAATACTTAAGCAGATAGACGCAAGGGGGCGCGTTGCCAGGACCATAAAAGAAACCCTGAGCCCCGCGGGGATGGCTCCCTTCTCCATCGACATTCCCGAATTCGCCCCCACCGGTAACAACACGATCGAGGTCAGGGTCGGTGACGAGGTCATCGGGCAGTACATGTTCCAGGTCGAGGAGTTCATACCCGACCGTATCAAGGTCAGTATAGGGACGGACGAGTCCGCCGTAGGTGTAGGGAAGGAGCTCAGGTACGACGTTACGAGCGCGTATCTCTTCGGGCCGCCGGCTTCGGGGCTCTCCGTCGAGACCCTGGTCGACCTCGTCGAGAGGCCGTTCCTCCCCGAGGATTACAAGGGCTACGTCTTCACTAACCCGGACAGAACGTTCGAATCGAAGGAGATTTTCAGGGGCGAAGGCACTCTCGACGCGAACGGCAACACGAGCTTCACCGCGTCCATACCCGACGGACTGCGGCCGCCGTCCTCGCTACAGGCGCAGATATCGGCGCGCGTTCAGGAAACGGGGGGGCGCGGCGTAAACGCGATGCGCCGGGTGAACGTCGATCCCTATCCCTATTACATAGGTCTCAAGCTGAAAGAGCCCGAGAAGTACGCCGAGCCCGGAAAGGAAGTCGAGCTCGAATACGTCGCCCTTGCAACCAGTGGCGACGGCACGGAAGAAGTGAACACCGGCGAGCTAAAGGCAGAGTTCTATAAGGACGTGTGGAACACCGTCCTCAGGCAAACCCCGTCCGGAAACTACAAATACGAATCCAAGCGCGATTCCGTCCTCGTGAACTCCTTCTCGATAGACGGCGGCTCGCCGAAGGGGGGCTTCACTGTCACGCCTCCCGAATTCGGCAGCTACAGGGTGGTGCTGACCGACCCTAAGGGCGGCTCGTCGACGCAGGTGCAGTTCTACGCGAGCGGTTGGGGCTTCTCTCCGTGGGCCGTCGAGAATCCGGCGCGGCTCGACCTCGGCCTCGAAAAGAAGGAATACATGCCGGGCGAAACGGCTAACCTGCAGGTGAGAGCGCCGTTTTCCGGGAAGCTCCTCGTCACTGTCGAGAGGGACGAGGTCTATTACACCGAAACTTACAGCGTAGACGGCAACACCGCCGCCATAAATATCCCCGTAAGCGACAAGTACAGGCCGAACGCCTACGTCACGGCGACGCTCGTCCGGGGCGTGAACGAGCTCGAGCCGGGCTCTGCGGGAAGGGCGTTCGGCGCCGTCCCGATAAACGTCGATCGCACGGCGAACAAGGCCCCTGTAGAGATTACGGCGCCCGAGGGGATAAGGCCGCTCACCCCCCTCGAAGTGGGGGTCAAAACACTTCCCGGGGCTACGGTCACGGTGGCGGTCGTCGACGAGGGGATTCTCCAGCTGATCGATCAGAAGACCGCCGACCCCTTCACGTTCTTTTACAGAAAGCTCGCCCTGGAAGTCGCGTCCTACGACACGTTCTCGCTCCTTCTGCCGGACATCTCCATAGGCCTCTCCCCCGAGGGTGGGGGCTTCGGAGCGAGAAAGGAGATGCAGTTCCTGAGCACCCAGGGCATAAGGAGGGTAAAGCCGGTTGCGTTCTGGTCCGGCCCGCTCGAGGCTGACGGCCAGGGGAACGTCTCCTACAAAATAGACATGCCGCAATTCCAGGGCGCGGTCAGGGTTATGGCCGTAGCGGCGAGGGGTGAGGAATTCGGCTCCGCCGAGAAGTTCACCAGGGTGAAGTCCCCGATAGTTCTGCTCCCCACGGTGCCGAGGTTCTTCTCCCTCAACGAGAGCGTCGTAATTCCGATCTCCGTAAGGAACGATACCAAAAAAGACGGCGCGATTACCGTGAATATGAAGATCGAAGGCCCGGCCTCTGCCGGGGTCATGGACGGCGCCGGCAAGAAGGGCGTCTCCCCGGGGTCGAAGGAGGCCGGGCTCGAGGTCGAGATACCCGACGGCGGCGAGAGGACCGTCTACTTCGTCGTCGATACGGAGGACGCCACGGGAGCGATTGCCATGGAGGTCACGGCTTCGGGCAACGGCGAATCGATTTCCTCTAACCTGGACGTCCCTGTCCTGCCCGATCTCCCGGCGAAGAGGGAGGAGAATATAGGCAGGATAGACTCGGATGAATTCGAGATTCACGTCGCCTCCGATTCCTACAGGCCGGGGACGATAAGACGCGACCTATACGTCAGCAGGCTCCCGCTCATACAGTTCTCCGGGAAGCTCGACTACCTCCTTCAGTATCCCTACGGATGCCTCGAGCAGATAACCTCGCGCGTCTTCCCGCTCATATATCTTTCGGACATCGCCCGCGAGATAGACCCCTCTCTTTTCGAGAAGGCCGACCCGGCCGTTCTGGTCCAGGACGGCATCCGGCAGATCGCCTCGATGCAGGTGGACGGCGGCGGATTTTCTCTCTGGCCGGGGGGCGCTTCGGCCGAGCCGTGGGCCAGCATATACGCTGCCCACTTCCTCGTCGAGGCCAGGAAGGCCGGCTACTTCGTCGACGAATCGCTTTACTCGAACGCCGTCGGCTACGCGAGGACGATGGCCAGGGCGCAGCCCGAGCTCGGCACTAACGAGCTCGAGCTCGCCGTCTACGCCCTTTACGTCCTCAGCCGCGACGGCAAGCCCGACATGGGGGCCATGGACTTCATAAGGGACCGCTACAAGGACGAGCTCACCGTCGAGTCGAAGGCCCTCCTCGGCGGGGCGTATGCAGGCGCGGGCGACGCCTCGGCGCTGGAGCAGCTCCTCAAGGGAATAAGCGACGTCGAGGAGATTGCCAGGCAAACCGGCGGCAACTTCAACTCGACCATAAGAAGCAGGGCGATTCTCCTCCTCGCTATACTCGACCTCAACCCCGACGACCCGAGGGTCCCGGCCCTCGTCGACAGGCTGTCGAGGGACGCGCGTCTCAACCGGTGGTGGACGACGCAGGAAAGCTCCTTCGCCCTCCTCGCGATAGGCGAGTTTGTAAAGAAGCAGGCCGAAGCGCCGCCGTTCGTCGGCACTGTCACAATGGACGGAAAGCAGGTGGCGACGTTCAAGAGCGGCAAGATACTCTCGCTCACGGGCATCGAGGGCGACCAGCCGATAGTCATAAACATGGACGAGGAGTACAAGGACGGGAGCGCCTTCTTCACTGTCCTCACGAGCGGCACGCCGACACCGAAAGGGTTCAAGCCCGTCGAGGAAGGGCTTTCGATTCTAAGGGAGTTCCTGACGAGAGACGGCGCCCCGGTAGACCCGGAGAATGTTGCGCAGGGCGACCTCATAGTCGTCCGGACGAAGATCCAGAGCGGCGCGGGGCCGCTCGAAAACGTGGTCATAGAGAACCTCCTTCCCTCGGGATTCGAGGTCGAGAACCCGCGCCTCAAAACGACCGAAACCCTGAAATGGGCGACCGGCAATACGACGGAGCCCGAGTACATGGACATAAGGGACGACAGGATTCTCATATTCACGGACCTCCCGGATGCGAAGTGGTATAACTTCTACGCCCTCCTTCGCGTCGTGAACCCGGGGACGTTCGCCGTCCCGCCCGTACAGGCCGAGGCAATGTACTCGCCCAACATCAGGTTCACCGGCAAGCTCGGCGAGCCGTTCGAGGTGAAGCTCAAGCAGTGACGGACGGGAACGCATGACACGGAAAGGATATAGAATGAGCCGATATCTGAAGTGGACAGCGGGAGCCTGCGTAGCGGTATTGATACTTGCCGCCGATGCGTTCCTGCTGTTCCTCGCGGCCGACTATCTATTTCCGTTTCCCGAGGCCTCGATGCACAGAAAGACGGCCGCCGTCATATCGGACAGCCGGGGAAGGCCGCTCAGGTTCTTCCTGCCCGAGGACAACCGCTGGCGGTTTGAGGTCGGGCTCGAAGACATATCGCCCGGGCTCGTCGAGGCCGTCATAGCCTCCGAGGACAGGTGGTTCCGCCACCATCCGGGCGTGAACCCGCTCGCCCTCGTACGCGCGTTCTACGTTAACGTCAGGGCCGGCAGGGTCGTCTCCGGAGCCTCGACGATACCGATGCAGAGAGCGCGCATGGCCGAGCCCAAGAGCCGAAACGTGGCGTCGAAGATAAAAGAGGCCTTCCGCGCGTTCCAGCTCAAGTGGCGCTACGAAGACGACGAGCTCCTCGAAATATATCTCAACATCGCTCCCTACGGAGGCAACATAGAGGGCGTCGCGGCCGCTTCCTATTTTTATTTCGGCAAGTCCCCGCGCGTCCTGTCGCCGGCCGAGATCGCGCTCCTGACGGCGCTCCCGCGATCGCCCGTCGCGTACGACCCGACTCGTAATCCCGGGTCCGCGCTCCGCGAGAGGAACAAGGTCCTCCGTCAGCTCGCCGAAATCGGCGTGTTCACGGAAGAAGACGCGGAGAGATACGCCGGGGAGCCTGTGCCCGAAAAGAGAAGGCTCCAGCCGTTCTCGGCCCCCCATTTCTCGGAGTACGTCTATCAAAAGGTCTCCCGGGGCGGGGGCGCGCAAACGACCCTCGATTCCTCGATACAGCGGATAGCGGGGGAGATAGCCGCAAGGCACATAGACAACCTCAGGCGGGACGGCATAGAACACCTCGCCATAGTCGTCATAGATAACGAGACCCGGAGCTTAAAGGCCCTCGTCGGCTCGGCAGACTACTTCGATAAGAAAAGCTCGGGACAGGTCAACCTGGCGCTGGCCCGGCGCTCGCCGGGATCGGCCTTAAAGCCGTTTCTCTACGCGATGGCCATAGACCGGGGCATCGTCATCCCGGACACGTACGTCCTCGACGTACCCACGGATTATTCGGGCTACGTCGCCGAGAACTACGACGGCACCTACCGCGGCCGGATTACGCTGAGATATGCCCTCATCCTGTCCCTGAACGCCCCGGCCGTCAGGCTCCTCGCGCAGGTCGGCCTCGGGGAGTTTCACGAGCTTCTCCTCAAAGGCGGCCTCGCGACGCTCGACAGGCCGTCCGGCAAGTACGGCCTTCCGCTTATACTCGGCTCGGGCGAGGTGACGCTCCTCGACCTCACGAACCTCTACGCCACGCTCGCCTCGGGAGGGGTTCACCGCCCGCTCCGGGTGATAGATGACGGCGTGCGAAACCACGACGAAACGAGATTATTCTCACCCGAAGCGGCATTCCTCACGACAGACGCCCTCACAGAGCTCAAGCGGCCGGATATGTCTTCGAATACGTGGGCGCTCACGAGGGACGTACCCGAGGTCGCATGGAAGACCGGCACGTCCTACGGGCACAGGGACGCGTGGTCACTCGGCTATTCGACACGCTACACGATAGGCGTATGGGTCGGCAATCCCGGGGGGAGGGGGCAGAAAGGCATTTCGGGAGGCGGGCACGCGGCCCCCATACTCTTCGACCTCTTCCGGGGCATAGAGGGGGACGGCGCCCGTATAGCGATGCCCGACGGGCTCAACCTCGGGACGATAGAGGTCTGCAGGTCGAGCCACATGTTGCCGACGCCCTACTGCGGGCAGAGGGACAGGGTGACGTATGTGAAGGGCGTCTCCCGTCTGAAGAGGGATACCTATTCGAAACAGATATTCGTGGATAAGGAAACGGGCGAGCTCCTCCTCGGGCAGTGCATCGGCGAGCGCCCGCACGAGGCGCGGACAGTGACGACCTACCCGGCGGAGCTCGTGGCGTGGCGCATGGCCGAGGGGAAATCCGTCGAGACAATGCCTCCCTTGAGCCCCCTATGCAAGGACGTCCCGTCCGAGAGCCCGCCCAGGATCGTATCGCCCGACAGAACCACCCCCTACCGCGTCTTAAACGGCATGCCCTCCGAGTACCAGAGGGTCGAGCTCATAGCGAGGGTGGCCGAGGAGGTGAACATGCTCTACTGGTACCAGGACGGAAAGCTGATAGCGTCCTCGAAACCCTACAAGCGGGTGTTTATTCCGCTCGAAGCGGGCGCCCACGACCTCGTCGTCGTGGATTCGTCCGGCAGGTCCGACAGTGTAACCTACAGGGTCGAAAAAACCGGCCACGTCGAAGTCGTCGGGAGGTGAGCCGTGCACGGTCCGATGAAAATCCGCGCCGGATTCCTTCGCCGCTTCTCGCTCGCTCTATTCGCATTTACTGTTTTCATCTTCCTTCCCCGGCTCGCGGGCGCCCGGAATCCCGACCCCTCGATCGAATTTCAAATCGCGGGAAAGCCTCTGAATGCGTTCACGCTTACTGATCTGAAGTCAAGGCTCGAGCCGCAGCGCATCGAGCTCTACGACATCGAATACGGAAAGACAAAGAGGTACGAAGGGTTCCCCCTCGGGGATATTCTCAGGCTCGCCTTCGGTGAGAATCTGAAAAGCGGGGAATATACGGACGTTGCCTTTATCGCGCTCGACGGTTACAACGCCGTAGCCGCTTTATCCAGGATCCGGGAGCCGGGCGGTTACATAGTCTATTCCGACCTCGACTCCGGCAAGTGGGAGCCCGTGGGAAAGCAGGGAACCGACCCGGGGCCTTTTTACCTCGTCTGGACCGGAAAAGGGCAGACCCCCGTAAACGAGTACCCATGGCCCTGGCAGATAGCAGCCGTTAACCTCATGCGCTTTCAGGACCAGTACCCGCTCGTGTTCCCGAAGGGGGCGGCCGCGGATTCCGCGGCTTACAAGGGCTACGAGCTCTTCAAGGGAAGGTGTGTCAGGTGCCATTCGATGAACGGGGAGGGCGGCAAAGTCGGCCCCGATCTTAACGCCCCTAAAAGCATCGTCGAATATCGCCCGGCCTATATGATAAAGGAGTTCATAAAACACCCGTCCAGGTACCGCTACACACACATGCCCGACAATCCGGACCTGACCGAAAGCGACCTCGACGCCCTCCTCGCATATTTTCACTATATGAAAAAGATAAGGGACTGAGACTCACTGTTTCAAGGATGTTTCGTACCGTTTCCCGGATCGAACGACCCCGTTGCGGCCCCGGTTACGTGCGAAATTCCATAATTTGGGTAAATTGTATGGTAATCCCCGCACGCAGACAGAGGAAGACATAATGGAAGATATACAAACATTGCGCCGTATTCTGGCCGAGAACAAAACCATAGCGATTGTGGGACTCTCGGACAAGTGGCACAGACCCAGCAACTTCGCAGCGAAATATCTCAAGGACCACGGGTATAAAATAATCCCGGTCAACCCCGGGCAGAAGGAGATACTCGGAGAGAAATGCTACCCGAGCCTTCTCGACATTCCGGAAAAGGTGGACGTCGTGGATATCTTCCGAAAACCCGCCGACGTTCCGCCCATAGTAGACGACGCTATAAAGATAGGCGCCAGGGTGGTGTGGATGCAGATAGGCGTTATTAACGAGGAGGCTGCGAAAAAGGCCAGGGACGCGGGGCTCGAAGTCGTTATGAACCGCTGTATGAAAATAGAGCACGCGCGTCTTTTCGGCGGGATTAATTTTATCGGCGTACACAGGGGCTTCCTCTCTTCCAAGAGGTCCAAGTGGCTGCCGTACTAGGACGGCACGGGAGATATACGCAAAAAGTCCTGATTAATTTTTATGCTCCGTTATACCGCGGGGACGGTAAACGGGCCCTTACTCTTATCGCATAATTATCTTCGGAGGTATGGAATGGCTGACAGAAAATTCGGATTCGAAACGCTCTGCATACACGCGGGGCAGCTTCCGGATCCCGCTACGGGCTCACGCGCTGTTCCCCTGTACCAGACCACTGCATATGTATTCGACAGCGCGGACCACGCGGCTTCGCTCTTTAACCTTCAGACCTTCGGCAACATCTATACGCGCATCATGAACCCGACTACCGCCGTATTCGAGGAGAGGATGGCGGCGCTCGAAGGCGGGAGGGCGGCCGTCGCGGCGTCGTCCGGCATGGCCGCGCAGATGGTGGCTATTCTGACGATTCTGAAATCCGGCGACGAGCTCGTGTCATCGAACGCGCTCTACGGCGGAACCTATACGCAGTTCGATGTCAACTTCAGGGATATGGGGATAAACACGGTCTTTGTAAACCCTGACGACCCCGAGAATTTCAGAAAGGCCGTTACGAAAAAAACGAAGGCGATATTCGCCGAGGTCATAGGAAACCCTCTCGGGAACATTCTCGACATCGAGGCCGTTTCGGCCATAGCGAAGGAGGCGGGCATACCCTTCATCGTCGACAACACGTTCGCGACGCCGTTCCTTTGCAAACCGATCGACTTCGGCGCAGACATAGTCGTCCATTCGGCGACTAAGTTCATCTGCGGCCACGGCACGTCTATAGGCGGCGTGCTCGTCGAATCGGGGAAGTTCCCCTGGGACAACGGTAACTTCCCCGCAATGATGGAGCCCTCGAAGGGCTATCACGGGGTGAGGTTCTACGAAACGTTCGGCGACTTCGGGTACACGATGAAGGCCCGCTGCGAAATACTCCGGACCATGGGCCCCACGCTCAGCCCGTTTAACGCCTTTCTCTTTCTCCAGGGCCTCGAGACCCTGAACCTCAGAATGGAGAGGCACTGCCGGAACGCACTGGCCGTCGCCGAGTACCTGAAGAGCCACCCGTCCGTCGAATGGGTCAATTATCCGGGGCTTCCCGAGAGCCCGTATCACGGCCTGGCAAAGAAATACCTGCCCGGAGGAGCGGGCTCGATATTCACCTTCGGGGTCAGGGGCGGAAAGGAAGCCGGCGTAAGGTTCATCGAAAGCCTCGAGCTGCTGAGCCACCTGGCCAACGTCGGGGACGCAAAGACGCTCGTGATACACCCGGCGTCGACGACGCACCGCCAGATGAGCGAGGAAGACCAGCTTCTGGCGGGCATAAATCCCGAGATGATACGTATCTCCGTCGGGCTCGAGACAGTGGACGATATAATATGGGATATAGAGCGGGCGCTCGAAGAATCCGGGAAAGCAAAATGAGCGAGAGGGCGTTCGGGGAATCTCCGGTCGTAATAACCGAGGAAGGCTCGGTCGGCCTAGTCGAGACGAAATACTTCACGTTCGCGGGCGGGCAGGACCTCTTTCGTCTCGAGAACGGCCGCGCGCTCGGTCCGGTTACCGTCGCCTACGAGACTTACGGAGCGCTCAACGAAAACGCCGACAACGCGATATTCATCGAGCACGCCCTGACCGCAAGCGCCCACGCCGCCGGCAGGCACTCCCCGGAAGACAAGGCCCCCGGATGGTGGGACGTCATGATAGGGCCCGGAAAGGCTTTCGACACCGAGAAGTACTTCGTCGTATGCTCGAACATACTGGGGGGCTGCTACGGAACGACCGGCCCGTCGTCCGTAAATCCCGCAGCGGGAAAACCCTACGGGCTCGACTTCCCCATGATCACGATAAAGGACATGGTGAGGGTCCAAAAGGCCCTTTCGGACAGCCTCGGCATAAGGCGTATTAAGGCTGTCGCCGGGGGGTCGATGGGGGGGATGCAGGCCGTGGAATGGGCGCTCTCCTATCCGGACAAGGTGGATTCCATCGTGCTGGTCGCGTCGGGCGCAGTCTCGAACCCGCAGTCCATCGCCATACACAAGGTCGGCATACGCGCGATAATGGACGATCCGGACTGGAACGGGGGCGACTACTATAACGGCCGGCCGCCTGCCAGGGGCCTGGCGCTGGCCCGTATGATAGGGCATATAACCTATTTGAGCCACAACTGGCTCTGGGAAAAATTCGGGAGGAGGCACCCCGATCCGGAATCCATGAAAAGGCGGCTCGACAGTAATTTCGACATAGAGGATTACCTCGAGTACCAGGGGGCGAGATTCGTCGAGAGATTCGACGCCAACAGCTATATATACATAATGCGCGCGATAGACATCTACGACGCGGCCGAGGGATACGGGGGCCTCGCCGCATCATTTTCCAGGTTGAAATGCAAAAAGGCGCTCGTCGCGTCGTTCACGTCGGACTGGCTCTTCCCGCCCTATCAGTCGCGTGAGATGGTGGACGCAATTCGCGAAAATAACATACCGTGCGACTACCACGAAATCGACTCCCCGTACGGCCACGATTCTTTTCTTCTCGAATACAGGACACTGACAGAATCTATTAAAGAGTTTCTCGGCTCGTTTTAATACGCGGACGGAGCGGCCAAAATGAAAATGGGCCTAGCGCTCGGGGGAGGGGGGGCCAAAGGATACGCACACATCGGGGTGCTAAGGGCCTTTTCCGAAGCGGGTATAGAATTCGACGCGGTTTCGGGGACGAGCATAGGCGCGCTGGTCGGCGCCGTGTATGCCGCGGGGAAGCTCCCGCGTCTCGAAGACGCTTCGCTTAAATACGGATTCAGAGACATTCCTTTCCTCTTGGGCCCGACCTGGCCGGCGAGGGGCCTCTTCTCGGGGAACTACGTCGAGAGGCTCCTCCGGGAGATAATCGGGATCGACGATATAGAAGACCTCGGGAAGCAGTTCGCGGCCGTGGCGGTGGACGTCAACAGGGCGGAGGTCGTAACCTTCACGAGCGGCAGCCTCCGTACCGCCGTCCACGCCAGCATGGCTATTCCCGGTCTCTTCAAACCCGTCGTACAGGGGGACATGCTTCTCGTCGACGGGGGGGTTCTCGAGCCCGTCCCGGTGAAGGTGCTGAGGGAGCTCGGCGCGGACGTCATCGTTGCCGTGGATCTCCTGGGCAATTTCTCAGGCGACCGCACGATGGCCGACTTCACTTTCGTGGATATAATCCAGAGGAGCTCGATAATAGCCCAGAAGAGGCTTACTGAGTACAGCTTCAGGGAATGCCCGCCCGATGTCGTGATATCCCCTCGTCTCCTGCACGTAAGGGTGCTCGACTTCCACAGGGGACGTTCCATAATCGAAGTCGGCAGAGAAGCCGCGGAAAGCGCGGTTCCCGGGCTGAAGCGCCTCATCGCCGAATTCGAAGAGCGGGGCGCCGGCCGTCCCGCCTGAGGGCGCGGGTTTTATTCCGCGTGCTCTTCGAGGAACCTTTCGGCGTCGATTGCAGCCATGCAGCCCGAGCCGGCGGCGGTTATCGCCTGGCGGTACTTGTTGTCCTTAACGTCGCCCGCCGCGAAGACGCCCGGCACGTTGGTTTCGGTCGAGCCTTCTTTCGTGATGAGGTACCCGAGCTCGTCCATGTCGAGCTT
>JADLGH010000049.1 GCA_020849425.1 Candidatus Dadabacteria bacterium | reverse complement strand
TCGAAAGCGTCGAGTTCCTTAAGTGGCCTATCGCTTTCATCGACCCCACCGAGGGCGTGATAAGGCTGAAAGAGGCTTACGTCTACAGGAAAAGCGGGAAGCTCCTACGCTCGTACACCTACCCCTCGAAGGCCGACATTCAGTCCTCGTCGATAAACGACTATCTAGAAAAGGTCGCGAAGTATACGCCGGGGACGGCCAATACCGTCTACACGCAGGAGAATCTCAAGGTCACGTTAAAGAATATTTCGGACGAAGTCACGGAAGTTAAGATAGATTATTCCATCAGGCCCTACACATACCAGGGGACGATCGGATACGAGGTGCTCTCGAACGGGTACATCGATTCGATGATCATAGACAAGATGAAGGAAGAGCTCACCCCGCAGCCGGTAGCCCGCAACTGAGATGAGCACGCTCCTCCTCGCCGCCGGGATAGTAGCCTCCTTCGCCGCGCTTTTTTTGCTCGAGCGGTATTACGGCGACGGGAAGAAGGACGGGGACGAGGAAGGGGAGTGACGCGCAAAGTGTCTTCTTCGACGCGTAGAGTCTGATACTCAGCACTCTTCGCGCGCCTGCTGCCGCAGAATCACAGCCCTAGCTACAAAACACCTAAATATTGCAAGCCGTGTAAACGGCGAAGCAATATTAAAGCATGAGATCCTGAAACAAGTTCAGGATGACAACAACCAAATCCTCCCAGCCCCCTCCGGCTACGCAAGGCTTCGCCGCGACAGGCCTTTTTCTAAGGGGGGACAAGAAGACGAATCACGTTTGGATGCTATAACTAACGGAAGCGCGACTGGTGATAACTACACCGTCGCTGCTACTTCGATCTCCTGCGGGCGTGGCCCGTTACGGCTTGAATAAACCCATCTTCGAGATTATCTCGTCCATGTTCCCCTGCGCAACCTCGCGGGCACGGCGGGTGCCTTCGTGGAGAATGTCGCGCACGTCGCCCGGCCTCGATTCGTAGAACCTTCGTTTCTCGCGTATGGGTTCGAGTAGCTCGTTTATGGCGCGGGCGAGCTTCTTCTTCACCTCGACGTCGCCGACCTTGCCCGCGCGGTAGCGGGTCTTGAGGTCCTCTATTTCTTCGGCGTTCGTGTTGAAGGCGTCGTGGTAGATGAAGACGGGGTTGCCCTCGACCGTGCCGGGTATGTCGGCCCGGATGCGGTTGGGGTCGGTGTACATGGTCCGGACGCGCGCCTCGACCTCCTTCGGGTCGTCGGAAAGATATATACAGTTGTCGAGGCTCTTCGACATCTTGCGGTTCCCGTCCGTCCCGACGAGGCGCGACGTCTCGCTTATGACGGGCTCGGGCTCGGTGAAGTATTCGCCGTAGAGGAAGTTAAACCTCCGGGCGAGCTCGCGCGTGAGCTCGATGTGGCTAAGCTGGTCCTCGCCGACGGGGACCTTCGTCGCCTTGAACATGAGGATGTCGGCGGCCATGAGGACCGGGTAGCCGAGGAGGCCGACGGAGTAATTCTCGCCGACGCCCATGTCCTGGATCTTCTCCTTGAGCGTAGGGATGCGCTCGGCGCGCGGGACGCCGCAGAACATGGCGAGTATGGCGTAGAGCTCGGTGATGTAGGGAATCTGCGACTGGACGTAGAACGTGGACTTGTCCGGGTCCATGCCGACGGCGAGCCAGTCCATGACCATCTCCAGCGTGTTGCGCTCGACCTCGCCGACCTTGTCGTAGTGGGTCGTCAGCATGTGGAGGTCGGCGACGAGGAAGAAGCAGTCGTAGTCGTCCTGGAACTTTATGCGGTTGACGAGCGAGCCCACGAGGTGCCCCAGGTGAAGCCGCCCGGTGGGTCTGTCCCCCGTGACGAGGATCGGTTTATTTGCCGTCATGCGTCGTTACTCCCTTCAATTATCGTATGTTTAAGGGGATTAATATACATGGAGGTAAAGAAAATGTCTTTTTCTGACATTTGATGTGTCGGAATCTAAAGCCATACTGTCAGAACGACTACAATATTTAAATTTAACACTTTTATTCCGACAAAATATTTTATAATAAACTCACAGATGCGACGCGGTGAAAACAAATGATCAAGGTCTCCCTCGGAAAAGCGAAAATGCGAATGGATGAGCTCCTGGAACGAGTCGAAAAAGGCGAAGAAGTCGTTATAACCCGCGGAGGGAGACCCGTCGCAAAGCTCGTTCCTCTCACAGAGGCATCCGCGAAACCCGTGCGCAAATTGGGCTCGGCAAAAGGCAAAATCATAATAGCCGATGATTTCGACGAACCCGTCGAAGATTTTAATTCTGTATAACAGATGAAGATGAGATCCTGAATGTTTTGGTTCGTGTCACTATGGAGCAGTACCAGACAGACTTTCGTGCAGTCTGCCGAGGGCTCTCGATTCCTCGCCCCGCCCTCTATTATTCCCCCTTGCGGTCATTTAATCTATTGGTCATTCAACCGTTTATAGGAGGCCTTTCATGCGATTCATGTTCAAAGTAAATATTTCTGTCGAAGCCGGCAACGAGGCCGCCAGGAGGGGCGAGCTGGGCCCGAAGATTCAGGCCATACTCGAAGAGCAGAAGCCGGAGTCGATATACTTCCTCGCCGACAACGGGGAGAGAACCGCCGTATTCGTCATCGAGATGAACGACGCTTCCGACATACCGAGGATAGCCGAGCCCTGGTTCCTCGCGTTCGACGCCGCGCTCGAGGTGCAGCCCGTCATGACCCCGGCCGACCTTGCGAAGGCCGCGCCGCACATAGACGCCGCCGTGAAAAAACACGGGTGACGAAATCCCGGCGGTTTAATGCGTTCCACTATTTAGCGATTTAGCGGCGGGACGCGGGGAAATCCCGCGCCTCGCTTTATATAACCTCCCCGCCCGTATATCCTGATATATCATGGTTTCCCTTTACGTCCTCGTTATCGCGACGGCCGCGTTCAGGATCGCGGGTCTCCTCGGCGTCGGGATATTCCGCGGCTTCACCGACTGCCTCCGCTGCGGGTTCGCCGTCATGTTCGTCTTCACGGGGGTTTCGCACTTCACGTCGATGAAGGACGACTTCGTCCGCATGATACCGTTCGAGTTTTTCAGGAACGACGCGACTGTATACGCCACCGGGGCAATCGAGATCGCGGGCGCGCTCTGGCTCGCGTCGGGAAGACGCGTCGGTACGATCTGCGTCCTGTTTATCGTCTTCCTGGCCGCAGTCCTGCCAGCCAACATTTACGCGTCGGTCAACGATATCACGCTCGGCGGGAGGCCGCCCACGGAGCTCCACCTGAGGGTGATGGCCCAGGTCTTGTACATGGCGCTGCTGGCGTTCGTCGGGCTCGCGGGCATGCACAGAAACCGCCGTTGACGAACACCGTCCGCGTCCCCACCGAGTCAGGGGGATTTTTTCGAGGGCGGCGGGGCCGAGCCCCCGCTCGGGGCCGGGGGAGTGTAGCCGCAGACGAAATTGGCTATGTACTCGCTCACGGTGCCGCCGGGGATCGGGCTCCTCGGCGTCTCGATGCTCTCGTGGTAAACCATGCGGCCGAGGGCGTCGTAGAATTTCGAGGCGCTGTACATGTAGGTCCTCTTCTCGCAGTTTATGGCCGAAGCGATCCTGACCTCCCTGTACGTGAGGCCGTCCGAATCCTTCTGGTCTTCGGGGAATACGAGCTTGCTCCACGACATAACCTCGCCGTCTACCGTTTGAATAGTGGATGTATCGATGTAGACGGTGTAGTGCCGCGTGTCGCCGTTTACCTCCGTCACGAGAAACCACGACTCGTCGGGGGACGTGGACACGGGCCCTTCCCGTTCGGAAGACCCCGGGGCCGCCGAGCCGTCGGCATCGGAGGACCCGGCGCTCGCGGAAGCGCCCGTGGGGCCGCCCTTCGGGCCGGGCGCGGGGCCGGCGTATCCGCTGCCTGCGCACGAGAGCAGCACGGCGTTCAGTACCATGAAAGCGGCGGCCGCGGCGAGCGCGACTATACGCCGGGCAGCCGGGGAAGATGCGCCTGTCTTCGGATGGAGCATTGCCGCGAGGCTGTACTTTTTCATTGGTGATTCCCTTCCGGAGCGGATTTGTACCGGGCGGGGAGACACTGCCGGCCGCCCGGGGACGATTGCGGGTATCCCGAAAACACGGGGCTATTCGCCGGTGTTCTTATCTTTGCCGGACGCGTCCGAGTCGGTTTCGGCCTTTTCGGCGTCGGAGGCATTCTTCTTGACGGCTTCGACGTCGAGCTCGCCGGCCCTGTTTATACCGTCTCCGTCTCGCTGCCTCGTCTGTATGAGGTCGCTCGAAAGCGCAAAGCGCGGGTCGGTTACCTTGGCGTAGTTTTCCTCGCCTATTATATCCCTGAGCGCCGCGAGCGCGGTGACGTAGCTGTCGGCAAGGCCGGCCTCGAGGTCCTGGAGCTTTTTAAACTGCTTCTTCACGGCGGCCGGGTCGAAAGAGGGCTTGCCGACGGCATCGAACGCCTCCTTCTCGACATCCCTCGCCTCGTTTTCGTCGCGGGCCATTTTAACCACGTATTCCTTACGGAGGGCCTGCACCTTGTCCTTCTGCTCGGGCGTGAGCTCGAGCCGCCCGGTCGCAGCTATCGTCCTGTTGAGCTGTGTGCTGAACCTTCCGAGGCTGCCCACCTTCTGGGACGAAATATTGCTTACGCGTTTTATCTTGTTCGGCATCGGCTTATTGGGCGCCGGTTTGTCCGTCGCTCCTTCGGCGACGTAAACCGAGGATAACAATATGATTATTGCAGCGACCGCTAATTTCATAGGATACTGACCTCCGGCTTCTTTGGCTTGGAATAGTTTAACCAATTTCTCGCGCGATTTCGCCATGTTTGAAGACACAGGTGGATCACGCGCTGATTGTTATAAAAAACCGGATTCCCGATACAGGCATTCGAAAATGACAAATCAAAAAGACTAAAACCGAGATCCCGGATCGAGTCCGGGATGACGGAAATGTGGGGTCGCAGCCCCCTGCCGCGACGTCGGATTCATGCACGTGTGGCGTGCTAGAGGAATGTGGCGAGGAGACGAGTTATGGGCTCGAGCCTGTTCTCGCCGAGAATATACCTGGAAAGATAATATTCCGTCGGGGAGGCGGCGCGCCCTCCCCTCCGCTGGTGCGCAACTGAGCAGTAAACCTCGCGGCCGTCGCCGCTTACGCCGTGCACCGTGCTCACCCACGCCTTGACCTCTTCCGGATCGTCGGCGATGGCGTCGGGGCCCATTACCAGCTCGTCCGCGCCGGTGGAAAGATCGATGCGCCGGACCGAGTCCCACGCGTAGCCGTCATAATCGCCGTTACGCTCCTCGACGCGGATGACGTTCGTGTAAATGTGCGGCGAGACGGGCGAGAGAGCAGGGTCCTCGAAGCTGAGTGAAGGGTCGTCCGGCGTAAGCTTCCGGTACTTTTCGTCCGCGGCGCTCCTTCCCCAAAGGCTCTTAATTCCGTATCCGCCGCCGATGCTCTTGTAACAATGCGCGAGGAGGGTCCCGGAATTTGCGTCGAAAAACAGCTGCAAAAAGTTGCTCTCCCCCGAGATCCCCACGAGCTCCCAACCGATTTTCATATCGTTCCCTTGCGGATGTGGTCTGGCTTGTTGTACGGGCTGACGAGCGCAGTACAGTGCCTTTCAGGCGCCCTCGAAAGTTCTATTATGGAGACTCGGGCCGGGGTTGTAAAGTCTTAAATTAGTACGAGATTTGCGATATCGAGGTAAGACCATAATCAGACTCTTTTAGGGAAATGCCTGTAAACACAGGGCGAAATGAGGCAGTGAAAAACGGAGGCGAAGGTCCGGATACGGAGAAATCAGGCGTACGCCGAGAGCCATTTCCGTATCACCGAGACGACGTAATCCCTTTCCTCGGGGGTGAGCTCGTGGCCCTCGCCCGGGATGCCGTGCCATTTTTGGAGACACTTGCGGCAGCACGTCGCCGTCGCGTGCTGGGCGATGAATGCCGGGTGGTTCCGCATCGGGGTCTGCCTGCCGTCGTTCGGGATGTCGGCGGGCGCGAGGCGCTCGTCTATAAACGAGCGGGCATGGTCGAGTACGGTATCTAGACCCTTACCGCGCAGGTATTCGAGCTCCTTCGTCCGAAGGCGGAACCGCGAGCGGAACGCGGATTTCCCTAGCCGCTCGAAGAGACTGTCGAGATCCTGCACCCGAATATTATACACTGCGCATGCTTCGCAGCGGCCGGCTTATGGCGTTACGACGACCTTTATGGCGTTCTCGGCCTTACTGTCCATGAGCTCGTAGCCGCGCGGGGTGTCGGCCAGCGGCAGGTCGTGCGTTATGACGGCCGTCGGGTCGATCTTCCCGCTCTCCACGAGCGGCAGTAGCTTCAGTATGTAATTCTTCGCCGGGCAGACGCCGCCCCTGAACGTGAGGTCTTTAAGGTAGAAGTCGAGCATCGGTATGGGGAGCTCCTGCACCATGAAGCCGATGAACGATATAGTACCGCCGGGCCTCGCCACTTTCATCGCGTCGAGGACGGCCTGGTTAGAGCCGATGCATTCGAGCGCAACGTCCACGCCCTCGCCGTTCGTAAGGTTCATTATCTGCCCGACGGGGTCGCCGTTCTTAGAATTTATGACGTAGTCGGCGCCGAGCTTCTTCGCGACGTCGAGCCTGAAGTCGTGGTGTCCGACCGTGATTATCTTCGATGGGCCGAAGAGCCCGGCCGAGGCCGTGGCCAGGAGCCCGAGCGGTCCGTCGCCGAATACGACCACGGTGTTGCCCGGCTCTATGTTGCCCCACTCGGCGCAGAAGAACGCCGTCGAGAAAATGTCGCCGAGGAAGATTACGCTGTCGTCCGCGATTTCGGACGGGACCTTTTCGAGCGTGGTGTCGGCGAAGGGAACGCGGACGTACTCGGCCTGCCCGCCCCAGAAACCGCCGAGGGCCTCGCCGAAGCCGAAGCACCCGCCCCCGCCCGCGCACGCCGTCGGATAGCCCTTCCGGCAGTTCGGGCAGACGCCGCAGCTCACCCAGAACGGGGCAACGACCTTGTCGCCCTTCTTAAAGCCCTTTACGCCCTTGCCGGCGTCCTCGACGACGCCCATGAACTCGTGCCCCACGACGAAGCCCTCGTCGAGGGGGATGTTGCCCCTGTAAAAGTGCAGGTCCGAGCCGCAGATCGCGCTCTTCGTGATCTTGAGTATTACGTCGCCGTCGCTTTTGATGACGGGGTCGGGAACCGTTTCGATCCTTACGTCCCTTGCGCCGTGGTATACGTTAGCTTTCATGAGCTTGCCTCCGCCTGAGTTTTATCAAGATGTTAACCAATGTGAATGTATCTGCAAACGCGGCGCCGCCGTGTCCGGGGATCGTCACTCGTCCATCTTCTCGACCCAGCCCGCCCGCCACCCGGGCGCATCGAAGGGCTGGCTCCAGTACGCCGTCTCCTTCGCTATCTTTCCGTCCCTGAATTCGAAGACGAATACGCACTTGTACACGGCGTCGCCGCCGTAATCGAGCGTGGCCTCGGCCACCACCAGATCGCCCGCGCTCACCATGCGCCTGGGCGTTATCGTCGGCAGGCCGGGGAACGCCCCGTATACCGCCCGCCTGTTGTCGCCGCCCGATATCCTTTCGCCCGACTGCGGCCATTCCATCACGGCGTCTTCGTGGAACAGCTCGTCCATAACAGCCGTGTTCCTGCCGTTGATGCAGCCTATGAGCCTTTCGACCACCTTTTCGTTCTCCCTCGCCGCCATAGCACTCCCTCCCTCGGGGAGCCGCTACGCAGGGCCCCCATAGAGGAGAATATAGAAGATCGGCGGGGATGAAGTCAAGACCATGAAAAAGGACAGAAATCGAAGTCTGCCGCTGTCCCTTTATCCGGCGATTATTTGCCGCTTTCTAAATTTTTAGGGTTAACGTATTCTTTAATAATGCAGGAATCTTCCGAATGCGTTTACGTGTCATAAAGCTCGATGCCGCAGTGGTTTAGAAGTTACAGGATTGACAGAATAAGCAAAAATCGACAATATCATGGTATCTTTAATAGCGTAAAAGCATGGAATTTCCTGTACGGAAACTATATCGTCACGGCTCTTATAGCATAAAGATCGATTGAATACGCCAAGGGGGTAAGTCTTGATGTCGGTTCGTACCATAAATCTGGACATCGTGATTTATCGGGAAGATGGATTATGGGTGGCTCATTGTTTACAGCTGGATATTGTAGCGGCTTCACAAACTGTGGAAGAAGCACAGTCCGAAATCATGGAGCTTATCAAGGCCCATACGGAATACACCATTGAACATGACGATTGGGAACACTTCTATCACCCTGCTCCTGAGAGGTATTGGGCGCTGATACCGAAAGCTCCATCGGTCGAAGATAGCGTAATTGATTTCTCGGAGATCGAAACAAAGGTTCCAAATAAGGTGGATCCTTTTGACAAACCGGTTTTCTCGATGAAGAACTGGCACAGCGATCACATTTTCAAAAAAGATATTAACCACTGTACCGCGTAAAATCTTATGAGGTAATATGTGTCTCAAAAAGGCCCTCTTCGATTTCGGGAATTATATTCGAGGCTGGAGCCCTTCGGGGTTCGTATAATGCAAGGCAGGGGGAAAGGCTCGGAAATTATTTTATTAAGGCCTGTAGAGCCCGGCGGCAATAAGGGTCCGAGATATCCTATTAGACATCATAGCGATAACGATATGATTCCACTGGGTACCATAATGGCATGTCTTCGCAGACTGGAAATACCCCCTGAAGATTTTTGGGGATAACGTTTTTACCAACCATCGCGCCCGGCTGCTCGTCGTGAATGTTCCAATGTTTAACACCTCTACATAAACCACTACACAACCCGGTTCATATTCACCGGGTCCGTCATGTAGGTCCATAAACATTCAATGTAATGGGTGACTGACCTGAAAATACGGGGCGAAACGGCGGGATACACTCGTTGCCGGGCCCGGTATGCGGCCTGGAAGCGGACGTCGGCCATTCATACCGGGCTGCCGGGACTTGCCCCGAAGGGCTGGATGGGAGAAAAATGCGCGGGCGCGCTCCCCAACGCACCCGCTTCGGAACGCCGGGGCTTTCAGCTCGTACTCAGAAGCTCGCAGTACTTGTCGAACGCGGATAACGTGTTCTCAAAAGCCTGCTTACGACACTTCCTTATGTTCTCGGTGAGCGCCTCGGCCTTCTTCTTTTTGATTTCGATAATGTCTTTCCCCAAATCGCTGAAATGTTCCAGCTGATTTACGAAGGGGTTGTGCCTCCGATACGGGGCCAGGTACTTCATCTCGAATACGTTCCTGAGAAAATCCAGGTACCCGAGGTGTGTCGCGAGCCCCATCACGAGACAGGCGTCGGCGGCGTTGCCGAGCTGCCTGAAAGCCTGCATACCCATGCCTAAAGCGTTTTTATAAACGCCTTTCATTGCGGCGTTTCCGGCTTCTTCGCCTCTCGCGGCTTCTTCCGCAATAACTTCTGCGTTATTCCCAACGACTCTCATGTCGCACCTCCTTGCCTCGAATTACTCACTGAAGTTAGTTGCATTATTCATGCCGCGAGCGCTTTTCAATATCGGCGGCGGGTTAGCCGGAAAGCGCCGGGCGCGGAGTGTCGAGTGTCAGAAAATACCACAGCGTCTGGCAGCCGCACGCAATCGAAGTAGCAGATTTACAGACACTTCACCCCAGCGCGATTCCGGCGTCTGGATTCTCCCACCGCACTATTTCGGAAACCACACCAAGTGCGCGGCGGCATTCAATGCGCGGACGGGATATCTTCGGTGAGGCCGAGGATGTCGAGCAGACGCTGCCTGAGCTCGATGGACTCCGGGATGCGGGCGCCGGGGAATTTGTGGGCGGGGAATTTCTCCATGGCGTCCCAAAGCCCGCGCATGCTGTGGCTCGACGCCCGGGAGACCACGTCCTGGAACGTGGGCGCTATGTCAACGTCGAAGTCGAGGTAATCGAGCGAATGGTGTATCGGCGGGTCGACCATGACGGTCACCGGGCTACAGAGGACGTCCCTTCCGCGTATGTCGGTCGCGTCGGCGAAGGGCGTCGGCTTGTGGAGATACCACTCGACCTTGTCCTTGTGCTTCATGAACTCTTCGATGAATTCGTCTACGGAGTTTATCACACGCGGGCCTCCCGGGGCCTTATGAATTTAGTATGCGGACAGGGGAGATTATTGCAAGCGGACGGGCCACGTGTGCTGGAATTCGAAATAGCGAGGTACCGCTATTATCACCAGCCGCGCTTCCGGTGGTTACAGCAACTTCGGCGCTACGCCGAAATCCCTTAATATTGCAAGCTGCGTAAGCAGCGAAGCAATACCCCTCCGGGCCGTCAAAATTCGCGCACGCCACGCGTGCCGGATATCGACGTAGCAGCTTTGGAAATCCATAGCACCACTCGGTCGTCTGCTCTATTTAATCACCTTACTTGCCCCGCCGAAGACATCGAGTGGATGAGCGTTAAAAATCCGATGTGGGGCTGTGGGCCGGTGGAGGATTTAGCGAAGGAACGATGATTTTGCACGCCTCGCGTGCAGGATTCCGAAGTAGCGAAGGCCTTGCTATCATCTT
>JADLGH010000048.1 GCA_020849425.1 Candidatus Dadabacteria bacterium | reverse complement strand
GTAGAGCACGAGGACGGCCACACGGAAGAGGCGTCCCGGCCTGACGCCGCCCGGGTACTTGTCCATGAGAAAGACCTCGGCCGCGAGGAACGAGGAGAAGAGGACGGACTGCATCATGTGAAAACCGGAGCTGTAGGTGTTGAATGTGGCGACGGCGAAGACGATGTAGACGGACGAGAGGCAGAAGAGGAGCGCATTCGTGCGGCTCCTGTCGCGGAGGACGGCCCAGACCGAGAGGATGAGGAAGAGGAACATGCCGGTGCTGAAGAACTTGGAGAGCACCAGCCCGGGAGGAGAGAAGAAGAAATGCCTTTTCAGATTCGACATTCTCAGCAGCGCCTCCATGCTCGAAAACCCCGTAACCAGGTTGAGGCAGAGGAAGGGGAGAAAGAGTCCCCCGAGGGCGAGGAGGACCTGTCTTGTATCGCGGATATATATAAGATATATAATAAAGCCCACTGCATAAATGCCGGCGGTGTATTTGAACAGGAGCCCTGCGCTCATGACGAGGGCGGCGAGGAACGCCCCCCTGCCGTATGTGTAGAGGACTACGCCCAGCGTGAAGAAGAGCGCGGCCGTCATGTCGTCCTGCTCGCCGGCCGCGACGTTGAGGTTCGTACCCGCATAAAAGGAGAAAATGAAGAGGGCGGCCGCCGTGACGCGCGGAGGGAAGCATCTGCGGCCTATCGCGTATTGAAAGGCGAAGAGAAGGGCGAAGGCGGCGAGGTTGAAGGCCTTGAGACCGTAGACGCCCAAGAGATCGTAGAGCCTGTACCATGCGATCGATCCGACGTAGGTCTTTACGCCGGGGAGGATAAGCGCGGCCTGGCTGCCCGGTTTTTCGAAGAATGCTTTTCCGTGTGTGAGGGCGAGGTTTACGTCGTAGTAGACGTGCCCGCCGGAGTAGAGGATGAAGGCGAGCTTGAAGGCGAGGGCGAGGAGGAGTATGTATGCCGCGAGGCGTCTTCCCCCGGGCGCGTTCGGAGAGTCGTCGAGTTCTTTCATGGCGTCGCGTGCATGGGCCTGTGTACTATTTTAGTAGACGGCGCGGATTTAAGAAAGAGGGAATAGAGGACTTTAGTGGTAGCGTGCGCAGGAGGAATCGATACGGGTGCGAGAGGTCTCTAATAGTACAGAGCGCCGCCGCGGGAAAGGGTTGGGGCGGCGGCGGAGAGAGACCGGCGCCCGGGGGGAGCGCCGGAGAAAAATTCAGATCGAGGAGTCGCCAAAATGATAGACCGCATTTCTTACATAACCGTCGCTCCGGAAGCGATGGAGGCCTTCGGGGGCGGGGCGAAGTACCTGGGTGCTTCGTCTATAGAACGCAAGCTGAGGTACATGGTGGAGCTCAGGGTGTCGCAGATAAACGGGTGCGCCTATTGTGTGGACCTTCATTCGAAGCAGCTCCGGAAAGAGGGGGAGACGGAGCAGAGGATCGATTGCCTGCCCGTGTGGGACGAGGTGACGTTTTACACCGACAGGGAGAGGGCGGCTCTCGAGTGGGCCGAGGCCGTCACCCGCGTCGAGGCGACGCGCGTACCGGACGAGGTTTACGAGCGGGTGAGCGAGCACTTCAGCGAGAAGGATCTCGTCGATTTGACGCTCGTGGCGGCGAACATGAACTTCTGGAACAGGATCGCGATAAGCTTCAGGAGGCAGCCGCCGGGGAGGAAGGGGTGAGGGTGGTTTCCGACGCAGCAAGACCGGAGATTCATTGTACGGTTCGCACGGTTCATGGTTAATGCGGCGAGGCCGCTACGTCGGGTGTCGGCGGACACGGTCCGCCTTTTTCTAAGGGGGGATGGAAAGCAAAGGCTGGATTCCCGACCCGGCTTCGCCCGTGGGCTACGCCGCGGCAAGTACAAGCCTTGATACAAACGCTTCCGCTTTCAGGGTTATGGCGTCCGATTCCTCGCTCGCTCGGAACCGTTGGGAATGACAAATCATAAAAGACTAAAAACGAGATCCTGAAACGAGTTCAGGATGACGAAAATGAGGTGATTCCTCGCGTGCTCGGAATCGTTGGGAAGACAGGTTTATAAGGTACCCCTCACCCTTGATCTCTCTCACACTAAGGGGAGAGGGTAAAGGAGAAGTTTCTCGCTTGTGCTCGAATGTCGGATTGAAAGGAATGGATTCCAGCCTCCGCTGGAATGACAGAATAAAAAATGCGGTGGTTAGGTTCCTGCGGATGTGGATTTCAGGTGCCTTACCCTCGGAGGCTCGGGGAGTTTCAGCTTATAGGACGGGACGAGGTGCTTCAGCATGCGGAGGATCGTTTCGTTCGGCGCGCCGGATTCGGCAAGGCGTATGAGGTTCTTCACGTCCTCGACGTATTCCCTTCCGAAGTGGTTCCCGTCGTTGGCCACGAAAATTTTCTTCCGGGTCGTCATCGTCGTCCCTTCCTCGGCCGTCAGAATCTCCTCGTAGAGCTTCTCGCCCGGGCGGAGTCCCGTGAAAACTATCGGGACGTCCTTGTCGGGCTCGAGGCCGAAGAAGCGTATGATGCTACGCGCGAGGTCCACGATCTTCACGGGCTCGCCCATGTCGAGGACGAACACCTCGCCGCCCTTTCCGAGGGCCCCCGCCTGGAGGACGAGGTAGACGGCCTCGCGTATGCTCATGAAGTAGCGCGTCATGTCGGGGTGGGTCACGGTAACCGGGCCGCCGCGCCTTACCTGGTCGCGGAATATAGGAATCACGCTCCCGCGCGAATCGAGGACGTTTCCGAACCTGACGGAGACGAACTCCGTCCGGCCCCTTACCTCGCGGAGCATGTTCTCGGACACGCGCTTCGTCGCCCCCATGACGCTAGTCGGGTTCACGGCCTTGTCGGTCGAGATGAAGATGAATTTCTGGACGCCGTGCCTGACGGAGAGCTTCGCCGTCACTTTCGTGCCCTCCACGTTGTTCAGCACCGCCTCGCGCGGCGTGCTTTCGAGGAGGGGGACGTGCTTGTAGGCGGCGGCGTGGAAGACGACGTCGGGCGAGTGGGCGTCGAATATCGACTCCATCGCGACGCGGTCCTTAACGTCGGCGATAACGGAGACGGTTTTAATCTTGTGGAGCTTCTCGTTCATCTCCTGGTTTATGAAGAAGAGCTCCGTGTCGCCGACGTCGACCATTATGAGGAGCGCGGGCTCGAAGCTCGACACCTGGCGGCAGAGCTCGGACCCGATCGATCCGCCCGCACCCGTTACCATGACGCGCTTGTCTTTAACGTACGACGCGATGCTCTCGATTTCGCCGCTTACGGATTCGCGGCCGAGGAAGTCCTCGGACGTTACCTCCTTGAAGTCCCCGAGCGTCACCTTGCCCGAGAGTACGTCCGATATGCCGGGCATGATCTTGATGTGCGGTATGCCGGCCTTACGCGCGTGCTCGACTATGGCCGTGACCTGGGACGACGTCGCCGAGGGGATGGAGATAATCAGCCCCTCGATGCCGAGCTCCTTCACCAGGAGCGGCATGTCGGCGGACGAGCCCACGACCCTGGTGCCGCGTATGATGCTGCCGAGCTTCCCGGGGTCGTCGTCTATGAACGCGACGGGGATGTACGGCGCGCCGCCGTTGGCCGTCTTGAGCTCCTTCAGCAGCCGGACGCCCGCGTTGCCGGCGCCCGCTATGAGGACCTTCATGCCCGAGGGCTCGGACACGCCGGACGAGTAGAACATGCGGTAGCCGAACCTGAGCCCGGTCGATGCGAAGACCGTCAAGAGAAAGTCGATGAAGACGACGGAGCGCGGGTAGCCCTGCATGAACGCGAGGTCCCTCGCGACGAGGCCGACGAGCGCGAGAAGGGCCGCCGAGACGAGCGCAGCCTTGAGCACGACTATCGTATCGTAGACGGAGAAGAATCTGAACGAGATCCTGTATAGCTTGTACGCCCGGAAGACGATGAATTTCGCGGGGACGTAGAAAGCGGCGAGGATGAGGGCCTGGCGGAGATGGGAGCCGTCGAGACCGCCGAGGCGTATCCAGTAGGACGCCAGGAATATCGCCGCGAAGAGCGGGAGCTCGACGACGGACGATATGATGATTTTATGTCTGTAGTATTTTTCGGTGTATCCGAGGAGCATGTCCCTTAGCATCTGATTACCTCCCGTATGGTTCTGAAAATGATCTTCATGTCGGACCTGAACCCCATATCTCTCAGGTATTGCCGGTAGAGCGCTATCTTTTCGGGAAGGACGACGCTCGTGTACGCTTCCTCGGCGTCGGGGTAGCGGGCGAGCACTTCCTCTTCGTTCCTGAATTCGAGCGCGGCGTAGTCCGTTATGCCGGGGCTGATTTCGAGGATCGCGGAGTAGTCGTCCCTGAATATGTCGGTGTATTTTCTGACCTCGGGGCGCGGGCCGACGAGGCTCATGTCGCCCCTTACGACGTTCCAGAGCTGGGGGAGCTCGTCGAGCTTCCACTTCCGGAGCGTGCGGCCGAGGGGCGTTATGCGTGCGTCGCCCGAGGACGTGACGGCCGGGCCCGACTTGTCCGCGTCCGCTGCCATAGTGCGGAACTTCCAGAGACGGAACGGACGGCCGCGCCTGCCGATGCGCTCATGCGCGTAGAAGACGGGGCCCGGGCTTCCGGCCTTGACGAGCGCCGCTATGACGAAGAGCGCGGGCGAGAGTGCAAGGAGCGCCGGGACCGATACCGCGAGGTCGAGCGCCCTTTTGCCGTACCCGGCGTAGAATCTCCGCCCGTTATCTGCTGAATTTTCTCGAGACATCGGTGACGCACTCCGAAACGTAATCGACTTCCTCGTCGCTCATCCCCGGGTAGACGGGGAGCGAGACGATGCGCTCGTAGAGCCATTCGGCCCCGGGGAAGTCACCCGGGGAGTATCCGAATTCGTTCCTGTAGAACGGGTGCATGTGAAGCGGTATGAAGTGAACGCTCGTACCGATTCCCCTGGCGGAGAGCTCCTCTATGAAACGCGCACGGTCTATCGTGTGGGCGCCGGGATCGACGAGGAGGGGGAAGAGGTGGTACGACGTTTCGCGGCCGGGGACGAGCGCGGTCGTCGAGAGGCCTGGGGAGCTTATAATGGCGTCAGAATACCTCTCGCAGATCTCCTGCCTCCGCGCGGTCATGGCGTTCAGCTTTGCGAGCTGCGCCAGCGCAAGGGCGGCCTGGATGTCGGTCATGTTGTACTTGTATCCGGGCTCGACGACTTCGTAGAACCAGGAGCCGCCGCGGGAGTATCTCTTCCACGCGTCCTTCGAAATGCCGTGGAGCCGGAGGACGCGTATCCTGTCGGCCCACTCTTCGTTTTCGGTCGTGACCATGCCTCCCTCGCCGGCGGCCAGCGGCTTCGTCGCGTAGAAGCTGAAGCAGGTCATGTCGCCTATGGCGCCGACCTGCTTCCCGCCGAACGAGGCGGGGAGGGAGTGAGCGGCGTCTTCTATGACGCGGAGGTTACGGCTCCGCGCGAGGCTCATGACGCCGTCCATGTCGCACGGCTGTCCGCCGTAGTGGACGGGGATTATGGCGCGGGTTTTGGGAGTGACGGCGCGCGCGGCGGCCTCCACGCTCATGTTGCCCGTTTCCCTCTCGACGTCCACGAGCACCGGCCGCCCGCCGAAGTAGCAGACGACTTCGGCGGTGGCGGTGAAGGTCATCGCCGGGACTATCACCTCGTCGCCGGCCCCGAGCCCAGCCGCCCGGAGCGCGAGGTGGAGCGCCGCCGTGCCGGAGCTTACGGCGACCGAGTGCGACGCCCCGGTGTAGGCCGAGAACTCGTTTTCGAATCTCACCGTCCGGGGGCCCATGGTGAGCCAGCCCGATCTCACGGTGTCGAGGACCTCGGATATCTCGTCCTCAGTGATGTACGGGCGGTGGAACGGTATTTCCATCGTTTTATGCTTCGTTTGAGCCCTGTTCATGAACGCGGCTCCTCCTTCGGTAAGCGTGAATTTTCGGTCGGTTTAAAACGCGGGCTGCGGTGGTTACTGGACGGCGCGCCTGTCGAGGTCGAGCGCGAGCTCGTACATGTAGCGCCCCTCGTAGGACGTGAAGACGCGCTTTACGTCGAACCCCATTTTCTTGTAGAAGGCGATTACCTTCTCGTTCCTGTGCCTGTCGGTCGTGAGGACGACTTCGCTCGCGCCCATGCTCGCGGACTCTTCGAGAAAGGCGTCCAGGAGCCGCTCGCCGATCTTCCTGTTATGGAATTCCGGGAGGACAGCTATCGACGAGAGAAGGGCCGAATCGCTGCCGCCGTGGGAAGAGGACGAGGGGTACGTGAGCGCGCGCCTCGCGAGCTTCGCGAGCACGGCGGGGTTCTTCACGACGCGGCCGAGCGAGCCCAGGATAAGCCTGGGCCACCTCCTCCTGAACGTCCGCCTGAAGTAGGAGGACGGGTCGATGACGCCGGCGGCGAATCCGACCGTCCTCCCGTCCTCGACGTCGACGAGGCAGCACCCGTTCTCGTCCGTGAGGAAATCCATGTAGAACGTCCTTAAAAACGAGGGGCCGAGCGAGCTCAGGAAAAAGCCGTCGAAGCCGCTCATGTGTATGGTGACGATGTCGCCGAGATCGTCTGGTAACGCTTTCCTGATCATTTTGGAGCCTCCCGGCGGAGCGCGGCTGGTGTTTGTATCGCGTCCGCCCGAGCCGGACGCCGGATGTGCTCGACGAGCCTTCCGGCGAGGCGCTCGATATCGTGATTTTTTTTGAGGAACCGCGCGCCGCACGCGGCCATTTCGTTTCGTTCTTCGCGGCTCATCGAGGCCACGCGCCCGATTGCGTCCGCCATCCCTTCGGGGTCGTCGTGGGGGGCTTCGACGCACGAGCCGCTTTCGAGTATCGCGTGGCGTACGGGCGAGGCGTAGATTATCGGCGCGCCGGACGAGAGGTAGTCGATTATCTTGTTCGGAAAGCCGTAGCTCGCCTTCTTTTCGATGAGCACGAATGCCGACGCGGTTTTGAGGAATTCCAGGAGCTCGCCCTTGGGCATGGGCGGCATGAATTCGACGTTGTCCGCGCCGATGCCGCCCGCGAGGGATTTGAGGCTGTCCGCCCGGACGCCGCCGCCGACGAGCGTGAGCCGGATGTCGCCGCGGCCCCGGTCTTTCAGTATCCGCGCGGCCTCGATGACCGTGTCGAGCGGATAGATGGGCTGGAACGACCCCGCGTAAACCACCCGGAACGGTCCCCCGGAGACGGGGGCAGGCACGGACGGCAGAGCGCCGTCAAGCCTGATTCCGGGTGGCAGGAGGATGGTTTTGTCGCCGTATCCGCGGCTTTTGAAATATTTCTCCGCCTCGTCCGTGAGGCAGATTATCTTTTCGGCCTTGCCGTAAAACCAGGTCATCGTTTTCCCTACGGTGATGTAGAGGGGGTGCCGCTCGGTCATCTTGCCGGCCGCCGCGAACACCTCGGGCCAGAGGTCGCCTATGTCGATGAAGAAGCGCGCGCCGAGCCTTTTGGCGGTGACGTACGCCGAGCCGACGGAGAAGGGGTGTGCGACGGTGCCCATGACGACGTCGGGAACGATCCCCTTCCGCGACAGGCCGCGCGCTATGGCGTAGCTCTTCCGGGCGTAGTCGGCCATGTTGAGGACGCGGCGCCAGTCGTTGTGAAAATATCCGAAGGTGTTCATGCGGACGTAATTCACGCCGTCCACCGTTTCGATCATGTACGGCCCGTCCACGTCCCTGATCCGGCTCTTCAGCATGTGGCTGAAGTTAGAAGAAAAGATGTAGACGCCGATGCCCTGCCTTACGAGCTCGCGGGCGAGGTTGTAGTGCCTCGTGCTCCCGGGGACGCCCGGGTATGAAGCGTACTGGTTGAACATGTATACGGTCGTCATGTGCGGGGGTTCTCCTTCGGCCGCGGTCACGCCGTCCGGCCGTGGCCGAGACCCGGCTGTGCGTATTCGCGCCTGTACGGCGCGGGGGCGGACGCCGCGTGCGGCCTTCGTTTCATGTATACGAGGTTTATGAGTCCGACGTTCATGTAGAACGGTATGGCGAGCTTGGACGAGTAGAACCCGTCCTGCCCCATCGAGACCATGCAGAGGACGACAGTCGTCATTATCATGTTGAGGGCGAGTATGTACACCGCCCTGTCGCGCGTCCGGCCGATGAGCATGAAGGCCGTTCTCAGGAGATAGAAGAGGAAGAGGAGGAAAAAGGCCGTGCCGATGACGCCCGTTTCGATCAATATGCGGAGGAAGTAGTTGTGCGCCTCGTCGAAGTTGCCGAGGAGCTGGAACACGCTGCCCTTGCCGTAGCCGATGATGGGATTTTCGAGGAAGGAATACCAGAGCGGCTTCCATATGCCTTCGTTCCGGACTTCCGTCAGCGCGTGGCTCGTCTGCGATGCTTCGAGCCTGAATATGGGGAAATCGTGCGCCTCGAGAAAATGATAAATCCAGAGCCCCGCCGCGAGCGTCACGATCACGAACGCGAAGACGACGATCACGTTCTTTATGGAGAGGGCGCGCCGCCTGAAGACGACGTAGATGGTCATGAGCGCGATTACGAGGAACGTGCACGCGATGAAGCTCCGCGAGAGCGTCGCGAACAGGCCGACGAACGAGCCGAGCATGAGACCGAGGAGTACCGGGTTTTTCTTCCAGCCGAAGTAGAGAATAGTAAAAAGTATGAGCGCGTAGGAGTAGACGGACGCCACCTGGAACGACGGGAAATCGCCGATGAGGGTAAAGCCGTAAGAAGGCGTGTATTCGATAAAGTTAATGAGCTGGCCCTTCGTGTTGGTCAAGATCTGGTACGCGAGCCACGCGATGTTGAGCGCCATGGCCGCGCATACGACTTTTATCAGCGTGACGACCTCTTCCCTCTTCGTAATGAAGAACGGGACGGTGAAGCAGAGGGAGATGTACGAGAGCTCTTTCCCCCAGAAGAGGGCCGAGCTCGTAACGGGGAAGTCGAGATACGAGACGGCGTAGACGGTGGAGACGAGGGAGACGAAGATGAAGAGGATGAGGAATTGCATGTAGGTCGGATAGTTGAACTTTGTCTTCTTCAAGACGAGGAGCGAGAGAGCGATCAGGCACATGAGGAACGTGATGAGGTCGTCGATGCGGATGTCGAGACGCTGCATGTCCGTCACCTGGCCGAGCGGAATGCGCGGGCCGAGGAGGAGGCTCAGCGCCAGGAGGTAGACGATCACGCTCCTTCGCCTGGAGAAGCCGAGTATTATGACGGAGGCCGTTACGAGGAAGAGAATGAGGGCGACGAGTATGCTCGTTATCACGGGAGCGCCACCTTCCTCCGCCAGACGGCGAGCATTATGAGCAGCACCCCGGCCTCGGTGATTATCATCGACACGGCCGCCGACGTGAGCATGTCGGCCCCGACTACGTACACCAGGAACGGGAACGCGCAGAGCATGAAGAGTACGCTGAAGACGGAAGCGAGCGAGTAGAATTTCTGGAGCCCGGCCGAGCTGAGCGCGATGACGAATATCTCCCTTATGACGCGGAGGAAGAAGAAGCCGGACAGTATCTGCAGCACGGGTACGGCGGCGTCGAAGCCGCTCCCGAGAAGGACGCCGACCGTCTCGGGGCTCAATATATGAAGCAGCGCGGTGCACGCGAGCGCGCAGGCGATTATGGCGACGGAGGAGTAGTGAAAGAGCCTCTTGAACCTGTGCAGATCGTTTTTGTGGAGGTCCGACAGCACGGGATAGATCGCCATGAGCGGCACGGAGAGGACGAATATCGCCGCGAACACTATCCTGTGCGCCGAGGAATAAATGCCGACGTCGTAGCTTCCCGCGGCGGCGCCGAGGATGATTATCGGGAGGCCCTGGTAGAGCGACGACAGGCCGCCCGAGATGACGAAGTGTATCGATTCGCCGAGGTTATCGAGCCACTTCCTCGGCGAGAGGACGAATTTGAAGGAGACGCCGGGCTGCCTGTAGTACGCCGCCAGAAGGAAGAGCGCCCCGCCGAGTAGAAATACGAGCGACCATATGAAGGCGGCGGCGGGGAGGTCTCCCGGCGCTCTTACGAATGCATACAGAAGAAGGACGAGCGCACCATAGGCGGCAAGGTTGCAAAAGGCGATCGACTTGAACCGCTCGACGCCGCGGAGATACCATTCGGTGTAGAGCGCGCGAAATATTAAATAGAACGAAAAGCCGAGGTAGACGAGGCGGTGCGCGGGCGAGTCGGTTATAGCGTACGTCACGAGGACGAAAACGGTGAACGCAGCGATGCCGCTTGCGATGCGCATCGAGAGTATGGTGTTCAGTATCTCATCTTTTTTGTCTTTGTTCTTCGCTATTTCCCTGGCTCCGTACATATTCGTGCCGAGGTCTACGGCGAGCCAGAAATACATCGTGAGCGTGAGGCCGAAGTTGAATACGCCGAACCCCTCAGCACCGAGGACCCGGGCGAGGTAAATCGTCGCGACGAAGACGAGCCCCTTCCCCCCGACTTCGCTCACGCCGGACCAGAGGATGTTCGAGCCTATGCGCGTCGTGATGCCGCCGAGGGAAGGGGCGAGCGGTATGGAAAGCCTGTCAGTTTTCATTGGCGGTTTCTCTCAGCATGGTGTTGAACGGGGTCGATTTCTTTACGTCGTAAGGGTCGTACCCGGCCGCGGCTGCCGCGTATATCCAGACGTATCCGTACGCCTTTTTGAGCTCGGCTACGAGAGGCGCGAAGTCGGAAGCCCTCCTCAGGGAGGACTTGCCGCAGGCGCCTTTGGTCATCCAGCCGGTCTTCGCCGCGCCGCCGCTCCACGGCGATATGGTCCCGCCGAGCCTGAGGTTGGGGTAATCTTCGAGCGGCTTTTCGAACTTCTTTCCCCGCTCGGCGATCCTTTCGCGGAGGTCTTCGAGGGACTTGGCGCAGTAGCCGAGCGAGGCCTCGCCGCCGCTGACAACGACCATCCCGGGCGCGTTCTTTTCCGCGTATTCGAGCATGCCCTCGACGATGTACGTGACCGTGAACCGCTCCTTTCCGCCGAGGGGGTTTGCGCTCTTCATCGGCGATGCGAACCCGGAGAAGAGGAGCCATATGACGGCGTCGGGGTAGGTTTCCCCCGCCATCCGCCCGAGCTCGCGGCCGATTTCGGTGAGCCTCTCCGTCACCTCTTTCTCCGATTTCCCGAGCTCGCCCGCGACGTACGAGACCCTGTAGGCGTCGTAGTTGTTGTACGCCTCGGGATCGACCACTATTCCCGGCGAGCCGAGCTCTTTCGCTATTTCGAGGGACGCGCGCCATATGTCGTAGAAGTCGCCGAGCGCGCCCCATTCGTCGTATATGTCCATGCCCTTGATAGAGCGGAAGTAGATGTGCCGGGAATCCTTCGAGAGCGACCTTCCGCCCTCGTCGTATCCTATGAACCTGTTGAAGAACACCCACGGCCAGACGTCCTTTCGCGAGCCTGAGTTGAGCGCCTTCACTTTCCCTGCAAAAGTTTCGTACGAATAGCGCTTCGTGTCGTACGCCCCCGTGAGCGGCACCGCGACGCCGTCGTATCCCGCTCCGGAGAGGGCGTTCAGGCCCCTCGGGCCGAAGCCGGAAAGGGGCGGCGTGTGGAAGCTGACGAGGAGTACGTAGGGCAGGGCGATGGAGAGGAGTTTCGTCATGTTTGTTGTTTTTTCCGGCCGGGCCGTTTTCCGTCGCGCACTATTACCGCGGCGGGCGGCCTTCGCACGAGCGCCGGCCCGCCGTGCGTCCTGAACCATTCGAGTGTCTCCGGGAGGCCTTCCCCGAGCGTGACTTCGGGGGCGTATCCGAGGAGCGCCCGCGCCCTGCCGATATGCGAGAAGCTCCGTGCCGCCTCGCCCGGACGGGCCGGGGCGAAGTCGATCCTCACGCCTTTCCCGACGAGGTCGGCCACCATCGCCGCGACCTGGAGCACCGCCGTTTCGGCGCCCGTCCCGAGCTGGAATATCCCCCCGGCAGTTTCTTCGGGTCCCGAATCCAGGGCGAGCTCTACCGCGCGCGTAATATCGTCCACGTGTACGAGGTCACGCGTCTGGCTGCCGTCGCCGTAGACCGTGAGGCGTCCCGTGGAGAGGCCGTCCTTTATGAAGCGGGCGACGACGCTCGATTTGTGGAGGCTCCACGGCCCGTAGGCGTTCGAGAACCTGAGAGCCACAGTCGGCAGGCCGTACGAAGCGCGGTATGCCGAGCAGTATCCCTCGCCCGCGAGCTTGGCGGCGCCGTAGGGCGAGAGCGGGCGGGGCGGGGTGTCTTCCCTCGACGGGGGAGGGGCCGCCCCGAGGGGGGCGTTGGACGAGGCGAATACGAACATGCCCGCGCCGGCCCTGCGGGCGGCTTCGAGCATGTTGAGCGTGCCTCCGACGTTGACGTCCGCGTCGCGGAACGGGTCGTCTATCGATTGAGGGACGCCCGCCTGCGCGGCGAGGTGAACGACTGCATCCACTCCCCGGCACGCTTCCTCGCAGAGGGCGAGGTCTCTCACGTCGCCTTCGATCGCGGTTACGCCGGAAGGGTCGAGGCCGTGCTCCGACAGCGCCGCTTCGAGATCGGCGGCGCTCCCCGTAGACATGTTGTCGAGGACGGTTACGGCGAAGCGCCCCGTTCCGAGGAGGCGTGCGGCGAGGTTTACGCCTATGAAGCCGCAGCCCCCCGTGACGAGGACACTCTTTTTGTCTCGCTGCGTCGGCATGTCAGACGGCCCGTATCTTTCCCCGCTTCTCCGCCGGGTCGATGTAGGTGACCTTCTCCCTCCGGCCGTCCCATCTGACGTCGGGCATGAGCACCTCGCGGCGCGCCTCGATGCGGTCGTGCCAATTCCTGAGGTCGTTCAGCATCACCGCGATCTCGGATTCGACGTCCGTCGTCGGCTCGTACCCGAGGTCGAAGAGGTGCCGATGGTCGGGGTTGTAGTAGTGCTCTTCCATTTCCTTCCGCGGGTTTTCGACGTTACGGATTTCGGAGTCGATGCCGAGCGACGCCGCGACCCTGTGCACCATCTCGGCGAGCTCCGTTATGCCGTAGACCTCCTGGAACTGGTTGAAGACCCTGTACTCGCCTTTCGCGGGCGGGTTCTCGACGGCAATCGTCAGGCACTGCATCGAGTCCCGGAGCGGGAGGAATCCTCTCCGCTGGCCGCCCTTTCCGAAGGGCGTTATCGGCTCGCCTATGACGGCCTGGCAGCAGAAGCGGTTTATCGCCGTCCCGAAGCACTGGTCGAAGTCGAAGCGTGTGAGCAGGCGCTGGTCGTCGCCCATCTCGTCTATACGCGTTCCGAACACGACGCCCTGCATGATGTCCGTCGAGCGGAGCCCCCATATCCTGCACGCGAACATGACGTTGTTCGAATCGTGGACCTTCGTCTGGTGGTACCAGCTCCCGGCCTGGCGGGGGAAGGGGAGCCTGTCCTTCCGGCCCCTGTACTCGATCTCGAAAAAGCCCTCGGGGATGTCGATGTTGGGCGTGCCGTACTCGCCCATCGTGCCGAGCTTTACGAGGTGGGACTCGGGGCAGATGTCGCGCATGGCGTAGAGGATGTTGAGGGTGCCGACGATGTTGTTTACCTGCGTCCACGTCGTGTGCTCGACGTCTATCATGCTGTAGGGCGCCGAGGGCATTTCGCCCAGGTGGACTACGGCGTCGGGCTTGAAGCTCCTAAAGGCGTTCTCGACGAAGTTGTAGTTCGTGAGGTCGCCCTTGAAGAAGCGCATGTTCCGGTCGAAGTTGTCCCTGAAGGCCTCGAGCCTGTCGGTCATGCGGGATATGGGAGAGGCCGACTGCGAGCTCATTTCCTGTACCCAGTCCCTTCTCATGTAGTTGTCGGCGCCGGCCACTGTGTGGCCCCTTTTCGTGAGATACATCGCGAGCGGCCATCCGAGATAGCCGTCCACTCCTGCAATGAATACGCGCATGATGAATTACCTCCTGTGGTTGTTTGCTGTGGTTTCGTACTGCGGATTTAAAGTGGAAGCCGGGGGAGCGTAGCGCCCCGCACGCGGCAGGTAAAAGATTGTTTAATTAATATAACGTATATATCAGATATATAGCTTCGCCCTCTCACTTACATAAGGGGCGAAACGACGGCTTTCGATGTCGGGACGCCGGGGCCGCTAGAGCAGCTCGACGTCTCCGGCGCCTACTTCGACGGATACCGCGCTTCTTATGAGATGAACCGACAGTATCAGCCTGAAGCCGCCCCTTTGCGACTCGATCCTCCCCCTGAGCCCTTCGAGCGGGCCCCCGGTTATGACGGCCTCCCTTCCCTCGAAGTCGTAGGGGAAGGGGGTGCACGGAACGCCCGACCTTGCGAGCTTCCGGGCGGCGTCAATCTCCTCCTCGGGGACGGGTACGGGCACGCCGCCGCTCCCGAGTATGCGGACGACCCCCTTCGAGCCGAGCACGCCGAGGCTGTCCCTGGGATCGATGCGGACGAAAAGATAGCCCGGAAAGAGCGGCACGTGTATCCGCTTCTTCCGGTCTTTCCACCTGCAGAGGACCTCTCTCAGTGGAAGAAACGCTTCGACGCTCCTCTCCTCGAGGTCCCATACGGTCTTCTTTTCGTGTCTCGATTTCGTATGGACGGCGTACCAGTTCCTGCCGCCGGACGCCGCCGCGCCGTCTCTCCCGTTCTCTTTTAAAGCCGTGTTTCGTACTGCGTTCTCAGGCATCTGTCGGCCTCCCGTTCTCCGTTTTCGTCATCCGGACGTCGTCGAGCCAGAACTCGCCGGAGATGAGGTTGTCGAGGCGGCCGCTCTTTTCGCGCCTGAGACCTATGGTCACCGTGGGGCAGCCGTCGGGGACGTCGAATTCGAGCCTCTGCCTTTCCCAGTCGGAAGAGCCCGTGTAGGGCTCCGACCCGGTCCTGAGGCCCCGGCAGTAGTCCTCTACCGTGACGCCGCTGCGCGTCGTTATGTCCGAAGCCGCCGCTTCCCACGTCAAGGCGTAGTGCGAGCCGGGCTCGACGGCGACCGTCTGGGAGACGCCCTTCCAGGCGACGTTCTCTTTGCCGGAGAATTTGATGCGGAGGGATCGATAGCCCTCCGTTTTTTTTCTGTAGTCGTAGTCGGCGTCCACGCTGTCCGACCGGCTTACCTTCCAGTCGAATCCCCTGCCCACGGGGTCGTACTCGAACCCGCCGTTCCAGACGAGCGCCGAGACGTCTTCGCCGGGATAGATCCCGGCCCACACGTCGCGCGCCGTCCGCGTATCGCCCCTGGCGAGGAGATAGTCGGCGTAGGCAAGTGCGGTTTCGTCGTCCCCGCCGCCGTTTCGGCCCAGCCTTCCCCACACGGGGTAGGTCGCGTCCTGCCTGTCGGTTTGTATGAGGTAGTCGAGGTAGGCGGGAAGGACTTCGTCCGAGACGGCCCTTTCGAGGATCGTATCGGGGTCCTTCGTGACCCGCCAGCTTATGTCGAAGACCCGCTTTCTTTTCGCGGGGTCGGCCTCGGCCACGACGCGGAGGTTGTCGAGCGCGAGATCGTTGTCGCCGAGCCTGAAGGCAAGTATCGAGGCTTCCCAGAGGAGACCGGGCGAGGATTGCATCATCCCCTGCGCCATGCGGAGGGCCGTCTCGGAATCGGCTTCCCTGCCGGAATCGATGTAGAGCTCGGACAGGCCGAGCCACGAGACGGCCATGAGCGGATTCCCGGAGAGCGATTCGAAGTAGAGCGCTTCCGTTTTGTCCTCGCCCTCCGTCATCTCGAGATGGCGGAGGCGGGCGAGCCTGTACACGGCGTCCGAGTTCCGGCCGTCGATCTCGACGCTCCTTTCGAGGAGCGCAGGGTCCTCGGAGAACGAGTACATTGCCGATACGCCCGTTACGACTGCGAGGGCGCACGCCCCGGCGCTAAGCACCGAGAGCACCGCCGTCTGGCTTAGGTATCTTAAGCGTTTTTGCATTTTTCTCCGCGTGGTACTGGTAGTTGTACCTGTATCTGCTCGACGCCGTTTCGAGCCTGTTGACTATCGCGCCGGTAATCTTGCCGTGCACCTTCCCGAGCTCCTCGAGCGTCATCTGGAGCGTTTTACGCTGCGTGATGCCCATCCCGGCGACGACGAGGACGCCGTCCACGGCGCGCGCCGCGAGGAGCGAGTCCGCGAAGCCGAGCACCGGAGGGCCGTCGACGAGGACTATGTCGAAGCGCTCCACGAGCGTGTCCACGAGCTCATGCATTTTGTTCGAGCCGAGAAGCTCGGAAGGGTTGGGGGGAATGGGTCCCGAGTATATGATGTTGAGGCCGTCGACTTCCGTCGGCATGATGGAGTCGTCGAGCGAATATTTTCCTATGAGATAAGTGCTGAGTCCCGCCCCGTTCGAGGCCGCCGTCCTCCAGATGCGCGTCAGGCGCGGCCGGCGCATGTCGGCGTCGACGAGGACGACCTTGTAGCCCGACTGCGTGAACGCTATCGCGAGGTTCGACGAGCAGGTTGTCTTGCCTTCGAGCGGCTGGCTGCTGGTCAGAAGAAGGGAGCGCGGCTGGTTGTCGGGCGAGGAGAACAGGACCGACGTGCGAATGACCCTGAAGGCTTCCGATACTATGGAGAGCGGGTTCGTGTGGACTACCTTTTCGAGCCCCAGCGCCTCGGAGCCGGATACTACAGGTATGCCGCCCAGGAACGGGATCGGGAAGCGCTGCTTGAGCTCTTCCTCGTCCTTTATCGTCCTGTCGAAGTGGTCCGTTACGAACGCGAGGAACACCCCTCCCAGGAGCCCCGCGATTACGGCGAGGGCGAGGTTGAGCGGTATGTTCGGGCTGTAGGGGAGGAGCGGCGCGGCGGCGTAGTCGACGATCTGGATGTTGGTCGCCTTTATGCCGGACGTGACCTCCGTTTCCTTCACCCTCTGGAGGAGGTTCTGGTATATGGTCTTGTTCGTTTCGACCTCGCGGTCGAGGATCTTGTACTGAATCGCCTTTTCGTTGAGCGCCGAGGCGCGTACGTTCTGCTCGGCCGTCCTCTCCTTCATGATGTCCTCTTTCCGGAGGGCGGCCAGGTAGTCCTTCTTTATGCTCTCGGCGATTCCCGTGATGCGCTTGTCTATCTCTTTCTCCATGCTGGCGGCCTGGGCGCCGAGCTGCTTCAGGTCGGGGTAGTTGGGGCCGTAGACGACGCTCATGTTGTCGTATTCGGCCTTGACCTTCGTGTACTCTTCGCTCAGCTCCTGTATCGAGGGGTCGTTCAGGACCTGGGGCAGGTATTCGTACTTGCCCTCCACCACGTCCTCGTAAAACGCCTGCTTGGCGAGCCTTTCGTTCTCGGCCGCGGTGAGGGCGCCGTTGAGCTCGGAGAGCTGTTTATACGTCAGGTTCATGTTGGCGTCGAGCGAGATGATGTCTTCCTTCTTCGCGAATTCGTTGAGGTCTTCCTCGGCCCTTTCGAGCCTGGCCTTGACCTGGGAGAGCTGCTTTTCGAGGAACTTCCGCGCGGACTTCGTCGCATCGAGCCGCCTGTCGAGGAGCCATTCTATGTACTGGTCGCCGATGGCGTTCGCGGCCGTCGCGGCGAATTCGGAATCGCGGCTCGTGAAGCTCACCTTGACCAGCCGGGATTTCCTGTCGGGGTTTATGTTCACGCGGGAGAGGAATTCGTTGATGAGTTTCTGGTGCTCTTTTTTCTTTTCGGCGGCGGCCTTCGCCGGGCTCTTCTTCCCGGGCTTTTCGAACATGCCGCTGAAGGCGCGCGATATGAGGGATTTCTTCTCGCTCTTTTCCGGGGAGAACTCGGGGTTGTCCGGGAGGCGGAGTTTTTTTATGACTTCCTCGGCGAGGGATTTACTCTTTATGAGCTTGTACTGTGTTTCGTAGAATTCCGCCTGCGGCGCGTCGAGCTCGACCACTTCCTCGAACGTCGTGATGCGCGGGTTGTCAGGGGCTATTTCGAGCGTGATGTCGGCCCTGTACATCGGGGTCATGACGAGCGACGCGACGAGGACCGTCACCACCGCGACGACGAGGGCGGATATGACGATCCATTTCCGCCTGAGTATGACGCCGAGGTACTCGTTTATGCCCATCTCGTCGTCGGGCCGCGCGTGTGTGTAATGCGTCGTCTGCGGCTCGGCGGGAAGCCCGGGCTCCTGTCTTTCCTTGAGCTCTCGGCCCTTTCCGCCGGGCAGCTCGAAATCTCTATCGTCTTCCATTCCGCACCTTGTTTCGTTCCGCCGTTTATCTTTACCTGGCCGGCGGGTTGTAACCCACGCCGCCGAATCCGAATACGTTGAAATTGAGCCCGTAGAAGAAGCTCTTCAGGCCGCTCGCGCCGACCACTATCGCGTCCTTTTCGCCGAGTATCGGGTCTTCGGCGCTGCCCTGGTTTATGTCGTCCATGTCGAGCTTGACGACCTCTTTCCTGCCGTCGCCGAGGTCGCGGACGAGGCTTATGTCGCCCGAGTTGGCGTAGCTCACGAGCCCGCCGGCCATGATTATGGCCTGGCTTACGGTCGTCTCGCCCTCGTTTATGGGGTATGAGCCGGGTGTTTTGACCGCGCCGTCGACGAATACGTTAGACGCCTCGGGCACGTAGACCTTGTCGCCCGGGGCGAGCGCGAAGTTGATCTCGCCGGGGGTCCCCTCGCGTTTCAGCATATCGTCGAGATCGACTATCACCTTGTCCTCCCTGTCGGTGTTTTTGCGCGTGATGTATACGAGAGTGCCGGCGTCGGCGTCGAGCCCCCCGGCCGTCGCGAGCGCGTCGAGGAGCGTCATCTCGCCTATTATTTCGTAGTTGCCCGGCTCGTTGACGAAACCGAGCACGGAAACCCTTTTGCTCTGGTGCTCGGCTATGTAGACGTTAACGTGCGGGTTTTTTATATAGCCCCTTTCCTTGAGGAGGGTTTCTATCGTGACCTCGGCCTCCACGGGCGTGAGGCCGCCGACGCTGACCTCGTTGAGGAGCGGGAGCTTGATGTTCCCCTCGGCGTCCACCCTTTCGGTGGTCCCGAATTTCTCCGACTCCATTGCCTTGATTTCGAGAAGATCGGAGGGGCCTATGGTGTAGTTTGAATGGTTTACGCTCCCGGAAGGGGAGGCGTCTTTCGAGGCGGCTTCGCTGAACAGTTTTTTGTTCAGGCTTCCGGATGCGCCGCCGTCAGGCTGACGGGCCGAGCCGTATACCCCGGCCTCGGGGGTTTGCCTCATTCCGCAAGAGACGGCGAGGACGAGAAGGATCGCTAAAGCGGCATATTTCGGCATACCAGTCTCCATACCATGCGAACAACAGCGCGTGAGCGACTATTATTATCCCGATATCCCCTTGCAACTTCTCAAGACCCCCGCATGCCTCCGTTTTTTTGCGGCACCCGGCCGTTACCGGCCGGGTGCCCGGTTAAAACCAGCCTTTTACTCTGTGATTCGTTTTGCCCTTACTTATTCGAACGGGCTGCCGACGCCGTCGCCGCCTCCACCGCCGTTGTCGTCGCTGGTAGCGGCCACGATCGCCGCGGCTGCAATCGCTCCCGCGGCTACCGTTCCGAATATGACCGGCCCGGCCACGGAGGAAGAGCCCTCTACGGGCGGGGTCTCGGCCTCGGATTCATAGCCTTCGGTGGAGTATTCCACGTCGGAAGCGGGCGGTGGTGGCGGGGCATTCGGATCGGACTGGGCCAGGGCGCTATCGTCCACCACGGACTGGGCGACCACGCGAACCCTTTCGCCGGGCTCGACTGTTACCGGCCCGTCGGCCGTAGCGAGGGCGAGCTCGCCGTCGGAGAGCTCGACGACAGTGCCGTCGGGCGTCACCATGACCGTGCCTTCGATGAACGACTGCGAGGCCTTGAGCACCTCTGGCGTGGCCAGTGTGCCGTCCTTCGTCACGAACGAGATGACGGCCTTTTCGGGCTGTATCCTGAAGTGGACGGTGCCGCTGTCTATTCTGAGGTTAAGAAGGCGGCCGTCCTCGGCGACGCTCAGCTTCGAGCCCTTTTCGGCGACGAACGTCCCGCCGGTGATTCTTATAAGGGCCCTGTCCCGGTAGGAAATCTCGTCACCAGACACGACCGGGAACACTTCCTTCTTCCCGTTAGCGCCGACGATGGTGACGTTCCCAAGCAGGGCGTCCGCCGAAACGGGCCCGGCAGTGAAAACGCACAGGACTATAGCGAAGTATAAACAGGCAGATACTCTCAAGGTTCGACTCCTCATGAAACACCTCCATGTGAGCCTGAGACGAGTAGGCGCCCCTTTCCCCGTAAGGAATGTCGGATAATCAAGCTTGACTAACCTAACTTCGGCAACCTTCGACCATGAGTGTGACTTTTAGGTCTCGGGCATTGATCCGCACCCTTTCGGATGTTTCACCCTTTCGTCTTAGGTGTAGTTTTATTTCAATGGTAATCGAAATGAAATTCGAGTCAAGTGAAATTTTTTTCGCTTCCGAACGAGGCTTCGCACGTGCGTGTAATTTTCATGTATGAAAATGTTTGACAGCCGTTATAATTGGAGGATAGAGAAGGGGTACGGAGGCTAGCGCTGAAATGCTCGTTTCTACCACTGTTCTCGGGGCGATTTTCACAGCCGGGGGCCGCGCGTCTTGAGCGTCGCGGGGACCCCGAGGAGCGGCGACGGGGTTAGGGCCGTCTCCCTTTCGGGGGCCGCGGATATTTTTATACTGACCGTAGTGGCGGCCGTGCTCGTGCTTTCGCCGCTGCCGATAGGGAGCGTCCGGCCTTTACCGGTGATGGCTATCGAGCTGCTTTCCTTCTCGGCGTTCATCGTTCTACTCCTGAAATACGGATTCGAATCCGAAGCCCCCTTCGCGGACGCGAGGCCCTACGTCCCGTTCCTGGCCTTTGTCGGCGTATGCATTCTCCAGATCATCCCGCTCCCGGAATGGCTGCTCGGCGCCCTGTCGCCCGCGGCGGCGGCTGTCTGGGACAGGGCGGGGGAGGCGCTCGCGGGGTTCGGCTCAGCGGGGGGAGGGGACTATCACACGCTGAGCCTGTACCCGGGGGCGACGGTGAAGAGGATTCTGTTCCTGCTCGCATGTCTAGTGTTCGGGATAGCGGTGTCGAGGACTGTCGTCACGAAGAGGCGGCTCACGTTCGTGCTGGCGCCGCTCTTCGCGCTTTTGTTCTTCGAGGCGTCGCTCGGCATATACCAGTACCTCGCGTCGGGCGGAAGGGAGGACGCGAGCGGGACGTTCGTGAACAGGAACCATTTCGCCGGATATCTCGAAATGACGTTCCCGCTCGCGCTCGGGTGCGTCCTCGCGATAGGCGGGGGCGGGGCGTCCGGCCGGGGCAGTCTTGTTAAAAGGCTCGTGTCGTCGGGGAGCTTCCAGAAGCAGGCGCTCCTTTTGTTCGTGCTGGGCGTGATTTTCCTGGCGGTGCTTTTCTCACGGTCGAGGATGGGGATACTGTGCGCGGTGGCGGCGCTGGCGTTCTTCGCGGCGGCCTCGGCGAGGCTCGCGGGGAAGGGGTTCAACGTGAAGTGGACTCTCTACACCGTGCTTGCGGTGGCGCTCGTGTTCGCGCTCTTCGCCGGGCTTTATCCCGTGGCGGAGAGGTACGCGCGTCTCGACGAAAGCCTCCCGTCGAGGACGCTGCTGTGGTGGGACGTTCTCGGGATGGTGAGGGATTTCCCCGTTTTCGGGACGGGGCTGGGGACGTTCGGGTATGCGTTCCCGCTTTACAAGCACGCCGTGGACGCGCCGCTCGTATACCTCCACTCGCACAACGATTATCTGCAGATACTGGCCGAGACGGGGATCGCGGGGTTCGCGGCGATAATGACGGCGCTCGCGCTGTTCGCGCTGTGGGCGCTCCGGGCGCTCATCAGGCTTTCGGAGGGCGGGGACTACGGGAGGTTCTTCATATTCCTCGGCGCGGCGGCGGGGGTGTTTTCGATACTCGTCCACAGCATAGCGGATTTTAACCTTCACATACCGTCGAACGCGGTTTACTTCGCGTTTTTGATAGGGCTTATGTGTGCGCTGGGGAGTGGGTGGAGGGAGGAGGAGCACACGTAGGGTGTTTTTCGGCGTAGCGGGTCAGGAGACTACAGGCACCGGAAGCGCGGCTGGAGATTATAGCAATGCCTTGCTACTTCGAAAGCTGGTAGAGGCTGCGGGGTTGGTGGCCTTGCGGGGGACGTTTTGTAGTAGCTGGTAGATATGGAGAAAGGGTTTTCTACTTTTGACTGATGAAAAGTAGCAAAAGTCACGGGCCGGACACATAGTGTCATTTTCGACGTAGCGCCACTGTTGCTAAGACCACCTGAAGCGCGTCGGGTGGTAATGGCAGAGCGACGCCACTTCGAATTCCAGCGGGCGTGGCCCGCCTAAAAATCATCGCTTCTTCGTCAAATCCTCCACCG